>JAEMRF010000334.1:0-1929 GCA_016463515.1 Solirubrobacteraceae bacterium
CCGGCGCCCGCCCGCGTCCCACGGGCAGGCGCCGAAGTTGGCCTCAGCGCTGCGTCGCTGGGTTTCCGTACCCGGCGACGCAGCGAGCGGCGTAGCGGCGAGCGATCAGTCGCCCGCGATGATCAGCCGCTGCGGCGCGGCGACCGTGGCCGGGTACTTGGCCGCGTCGATCACGCCGCCCAGGCCGCCGTCGACGGTGGCGGCGGTGAGGTAGTCGTCCAGAGCCTCGTTGTAGAGCTTGCCGATCGACGTGAACGTGGTGAGCCCCAGCGCGGTGAACGGGAAGAAGTCCCCGTTGGCCGCGGTGAAGTTCGTCGTCACCAGGTCGATCGGGGCGCAGCCGCCCACGACCGCGCCCGCGTCGACGACGGCGATGTCGTCGCCGGTGCCGTAGAGGCCGTCGGGGCCGACGAGATCAACGTCGGTCACGCGCGTGCCGGGCGTGGCGATCGGGGCCGTTCCGTTGTTGTTCGGCAGCTGGGCCGTCCCTGCCGGGTTGATCGCGACCCGCATCCCGGCCACATGCAGGAAGCGGCCGTTGATCGAGGGCAGCGGCGCGTAGGCGTGCTCGAGCAGGCTCTTGAGCGCCGTGCACGAGACGTTCTCGATCAGGCCCGTCTGGTTGAAGAACGGCAGCACACCGAACGTGTCGGCCTTGCTGACGTTTGCCCCGTTGGGGTTGGTCGTGAGCAGGTCGGCGCGGATGCCGCCACCGTTGCTGATGGCCACCATGCGCGTGGATGCCGGCTTGGCCTCCTTCCCGGCAAACAGGAACGCGTCGGCGCTCAGGTTGCCGAGGCTCGCCTCGCGGCGGCGGATCGGATCGTTCGCCGTGCCGCCCGTCTGGCGCCGCAGGTCGGCGGTCTGGGTGGCGACGATCTGCCCGGCCTGCACGGCCGTGAACGCATCGACGGGGTCGGTCACGTCGGTCGCGAAGATCGCGGGGGAGGCGATCAGGTCGGTGTCGGCCACGTTGCCAGACACCCGCACCGGGCCGGACTTCGCGCCGTCGACCTCCTTGACCACGCCGTCACCGTCGAACTCGACGGTCAGCGCACCCACGTACTTGTACTCACCGGCCGTCGAGACGACCTGCACGGGCTTGCCGTCGGCGTCGTTGACCGGCTTGGGGTACGGCTCCGACGGGGTATCGCCGGGGATCAGCGTGTCGTCGCCGCTGGCAAACAGGTCGTCTCCACCGCCAGCGATCCACACATCGACGCCCTTGACCAGCGGGATCAGCGCGAAGTCGGCCGCGCGGCCCTGCAGGTGGGCGGAGACGATGATCTTGTTGATGCCCTTGGCCTGCAGGCTCGTGACCTCCTCGTTCACGACGGCCGCCAGGTCGCTGCGGATTCCGACGTTGCCCGGCGACGAGATGCCGGCGATGTCGGGCGTGGTGAGGCCGATCACGCCGATGCGCTGGTTGCCGCGCTGGATGATCGTGCTGCGCTTGATGCGGCCCACGTCGACCAGCCGCTTCAGGCGTGGCGTGACGTTGTCGAAGTTCAGGTTGGCGCTGATGAAGTCCGCGCCCTGGTCGACGCCCTCGATGTACTCCGCCAGGCGGCTCTGACCGAAGTCGAACTCGTGGTTGCCGAGCGTGATGGCGTCGTAGCCCAGGCGGCTGGCGGCGACGGCGTCGGGCCACGGACCGCTGCCGTTGAAGCCGGTCAGCAGCGCCAGGCCAGCCAGGAAGTTGTCTCCCGACGACACGAGCAGGTCGGCCTGCTCCTTCTTGCCGGCGGTGAGGTCAGCATCGGTGTAGGCGCGGGCCTGCGTGCGCAGTTGCTCCAGGCGAGCCGAGAACCGGCCGGCGCCGCCGTAGTTGGCTACGGAGTCGCCGGTCTTGAGCTTGCTCTCACCGTCGTTGTTGTGGAAGAGCGTGAGACGCAGCCCCTTCTTGGGCTCGGGCACCTCGACGGTCGG
>JAEMRF010000334.1:2029-3484 GCA_016463515.1 Solirubrobacteraceae bacterium
CGCGAGCCGTCGCAGTAGATCGTGGTCGTGAGCTTGGTGCCGTTCTTGAGCGTCTTGGTCGACGTCGACCTCACGGTCTTGCGCGACTTGGCCTTGCTCAGGCCCCGGCACTTGCGGGCTTCCTGCGCGCGCTTCTTGGCCTGCGCGGCCTTCTTGCTCTTGGCCGATGAAGCGCTCTTGGCGGACTTCGCCGGCGCCGAGGAGGACGAGGTTGCGGCGGTCGCGCCGGGAGACACCGCAAGCGCTGGCGTGAGCCCCACGGCGAGGGCTGCCAGCAACACGGGCGGACGGGAGGCAAAGAGCGACATCGGGGGGAACTCCGGTTCCGGGGACGGAAAACGCGAAGCTATGCCGCCCCCGACGGCTGCTTGTGACGCACCCGTTGCCAGCTCGTGAAGAAGTCGATGCTTTGCGCGTCAGCTGCGCCAGTTGGCGCGGAGGCGCGCTCGGACCGTCCCGGCCCGGCGGGTGTGCCGGGCCGGTTGGGCTGTCCGTTTCCGTGCTGGGCTCCCCTTCCCTGCACAGGCGGCGACCGGAGTGAGGGTCGCCGTGTCCGTGGGCTGCTCCGCAGCGCACGCTGTTCCTGGGTGGCACGCCGAAGCGAATCTGCCAGCCATTGCCACCAGATGGTAATCGTCCTGACCAAGTGTCGAGCAAACGTGTCGGGTAGCCGCTCACCTCTAACGACGTCCGTTCCGGTGCGATACGAGGCGTTGCGCGACGGCGCGTACTTAGCTACGGTGCGTATCTCCTCCCCGTATCACTGGAGATCTACGTGTCGTGGATGCGCCGACCGGCGTTCCTACCGGTCCTCCTTCTCACCGCTGCTGGTGCCTTGTGCGCACCGACGGCTGCCTCAGCTGCGCTGGTGACGCTGCAATACCGCCCGCAAGCCGCGCCGCCACCGGCGCCAGCCGACCTCACGCCGATTGCGCCGTTCGACGCCGCATGGAACCAGCCGACGGCGGCGTCCTCCGGCGGCCTGCGCGGCAACGTCATCCCTCGGCCGGGTGATCCGTCGGCCACGACCACCGACTTCGTGGAGTTCAACCGCACGGTCGCGCAGGGCATCGATGAAGAAGGTCCGCTGCGCGGATCGCTGATGGTCGACTTCGACAAGCTCGAGCCAGGACTCCCTGCCGTCGTTGCGATCCATGGCGGCTTGCCCAAGGGCAAGCTCTGCAGCCCGGCTTCACGACGCCTGTCCCAGACGATGTGGGCTCGTGAGTTTGCCGCCCGTGGCTACATCGTGTTCCTGCCGGACTTCACGCGCCCCACGAACGACCGCATCTCCGGCATCCTCGGCCAACTGCTCAACAAGGGCAACGCTGGTGACTGCATGCCCGATGACGGCTGGGAGCCCGGCGCCAAGCGCGCCCAGCTCAGCCTGCAGCTGGCGGTGCGCTCGCTGAAGGTGCAGCTGAGGGCGTTCGCAGACGCCCACCCCGGCGCGCC
>JAEMRF010000335.1 GCA_016463515.1 Solirubrobacteraceae bacterium
ACCCTCGCAATGAGCACGACGCCTGTGGCGTCGCGCTGGTGGCCAAGCTGGATAACCGCCCGACGCGTGAGATCGTCGAGATGGCGATCCAGGCACTCGACAACATGGAGCACCGCGGTGCCGAAGGCGCCGACGCCAATACGGGCGATGGCGCTGGCATCCTGCTCCAGATGCCCGACGCGTTCCTTCGCGCCGTGGCTGGGTTCGAGCTTCCCGAGGTCGGCAAGTACGGCGTCGGGATGTGCTTCCTGCCGCAGGACGACGCCCGTCGCGCCGAGGTCAAGGCGTTCCTCGAGCAGACCGTGGTCGACGAGGGCCAGGCCTTCCTGGGATGGCGCGACGTCCCGGTCGTTCCCGAGTCGGTCGGCGTCACGGCCAACGAGAGTCGTCCGGTCTTCGAGCAGCTCTTCATCGGTCAAGGTGACGGCGTTGCCGACCAGGACGCGTTCGAGCGCAAGCTCTATGTGATCCGCCGGATCGCCGAGCTCAAGTTCGGGAGCGACCTGTACGTCGCCTCGTCTTCCTCGCGCACCCTGAACTACAAGGGCATGCTGATCTCGGGTCAGCTCATGAAGTTCTTCCCGGACCTCGCCGACGAGCGCGTTGCCAGCGCCGTCTGCCTGGTGCACTCGCGCTTCTCGACCAACACCTTCCCCAGTTGGGACCTCGCGCATCCGTTCCGCTTGATCGCGCACAACGGCGAGATCAACACGCTGCGCGGCAACATCAACTGGATGCGGGCTCGCGAGAGCCAGCTGCGCTCCGAGCTCTTCGGCGACGACCTCCAGAAGGTCATGCCGGTCGTGCGCCCGGACGGCTCCGACTCAGCCACCTTCGACAACGTGCTCGAGCTGCTGATGCTCAGCGGCCGCGCCCTGCCGCACGCCGTGATGATGATGGTGCCGGAGGCCTACGAGCGCCGGGCTGATCTGCCCGAGCACCTGCACGGCTTCTACGCCTTCCACGCAGCCCTCATGGAGCCGTGGGACGGCCCGGCTGCGGTCTGCTTCACCGACGGCCGCGTCGTCGGCGCCACCCTGGACCGCAACGGCCTGCGCCCCGGTCGCTGGGTCGAAACCACCGACGGCATCGTCGTCCTTGGCTCCGAGACGGGCCTGCTGCCGGAGATCACGACCGACCGCATCAAGCGTCTCGGGCGCCTGCAGCCGGGCAAGCTGTTCTACATCGACCTCGAGCAGGGGAAGATCATCGACGACGCCGACGTCAAGGCCGAGATCTCCCAGCAGCAGCCGTACGGCGAGTGGTTCCGCGAGCACAACGTCAGCCTCGAAGACCTTCCGACCTTCGATCCGATCACGCCGGAGCTCTCGGTCCGCCAGCGTCAGCTCGCCTTCGGCTACACGCAGGAGGACGAGCGCGTCCTCATTGCGCCGATGGCCGCCAAGGGTGAGGAGCCGCTCGGCTCGATGGGCAACGACACCGCGCTCGCGGTGCTGTCCGACCGTCGCCCGCCGCTGTACTCCTACTTCAAGCAGCTCTTCGCGCAGGTCACGAACCCGCCGATCGACCCGATCCGCGAAGAGGTCGTCATGAGCCTCACGACCCAGCTCGGGTCCGAAGGCAACCTGCTCGACGAGGATCCCGAGCACGCCCATCAGCTGCGACTGGATCAGCCGATCCTGCGCAACGCCGAGCTCGAGGCCGTCCGCCACATCGACCACGGCCTGCTCAAGGGCCACACGCTCGACGCCACCTTCCCGGTCGCCGGCGGCGAGCAGGCGCTCAAGGAGCGCCTCGATGAGCTGTTCCAGGAAGCCTCTGCTGCGCTGGCCGCCGGCACCACGGTCCTGGTCCTGTCCGACCGCGGCGTCTCTCCCGAGCGCGCGCCCATCCCGGCGCTCCTTGCGGTCTCCGGCGTCCACCATCACCTCGTCCGCGAGGGCACGCGCCTGCTGGCTGGCCTCGTGCTGGAGTCCGGCGAGCCGCGCGAGGTCCACCACATGGCGGTCCTCTTGGGCTTCGGCTGCAACGCCATCAACCCCTACCTGATGTTCGACACCGCGGATCAGCTCCTCTCGGAGGGGCGCGTCCCGGGTGATCTCACGCCTGAAGAGGCCGAGAAGAACATCGTCAAGGCCATCGGCAAGGGTCTGATGAAGACGATCTCCAAGATCGGCATCGCCACGATCCAGTCCTACACGGGCGCGCAGATCTTCGAAGCGATCGGCCTGTCGCAGGAGCTCGTCGACGACTACCTCACCGGCGCGGCCTCGCGCCTGGGTGGCATCGGCCTCGACGTGATCGCCACCGAGACGATCGCCCGCCACGCGACCGCCTTCCCGACCCTGGAAGACGAGATCCTCCCCGTCGGCGGCATGTACGCCTGGCGCCGCGGCGGCGAGCACCGCGCCTGGGGCCCGGAGTCGATCTCGCTGCTGCAGCACGCGGTGCGCGGCCGCGGCGGCGACGCTCAGGCCACCTACGACAAGTACGCCAGCGAGGTCAACGACGAGAGCAACAAGCTCGGCTTCCTTCGCGGCCTGCTGAAGTTCAAGGACGGCCAGACCGCGATCGACATCAGCGAGGTCGAGCCGGCCTCGGAGATCGTGAAGCGATTCGCCACGGGCGCCATGTCGCTCGGGTCGATCTCCCGCGAGGCTCACGAGAACCTCGCCGTCGCGATGAACCGCCTCGGCGGCAAGTCGAACACGGGCGAAGGTGGCGAGGACCCGATCCGCTTCAAGCCCGAAGCCAACGGCGACACGCGCCGCTCGGCGATCAAGCAGATCGCTTCCGGCCGCTTCGGCGTGACCATCGAGTACCTGGTCAACGCCGACCAGCTCCAGATCAAGATGGCCCAGGGCGCCAAGCCCGGCGAGGGCGGCCAGCTGCCCGGCCACAAGATCGACGAGTACATCGGCAAGATCCGTCACTCGACGCCGGGCGTCGGCCTGATCTCGCCGCCCCCGCACCACGACATCTACTCCATCGAGGACCTCAAGCAGCTCATCTACGACCTGCGCTGCGCCAACCCCGGCGCGTCGGTCTCGGTGAAGCTCGTGTCTGAGGTGGGCGTCGGCACCGTCGCGGCCGGCGTGGCCAAGGCCAACGCCGACCACGTCCTGATCGCCGGTCACGACGGCGGCACCGGCGCTTCGCCGCTGTCGTCGGTCTACTCGGCGGGTGTGCCGTGGGAGATCGGCTTGGCCGAGACCCAGCAGACGCTGCTGAAGAACGACCTGCGCAACCGCATCACCGTCCAGACCGACGGTCAGCTCAAGACGGGCCGCGACGTGGCCATCGCAGCGCTCCTGGGCGCCGACGAGTTCGGCTTCTCGACCGCGCCGCTGATCGCGACGGGCTGCATCATGATGCGCGCCTGCCACCTCAACACCTGCCCGGTCGGCATCGCCACCCAGGATCCGGTGCTGCGCGAGCGGTTCAAGGGCCAGCCCGAGCACGTCGTGAACTTCTTCTTCTTCGTGGCGGAGGAGCTGCGCGGCATCATGGCCTCGCT
>JAEMRF010000336.1 GCA_016463515.1 Solirubrobacteraceae bacterium
GCGCAGGTCATTGCGCTCGCCCAGGACCGCGGCGTGAACCCGGGCTTTGACCTGGGCCGCGTGCGCGAGGACTGGAAGGGCGGCCTGCTCGTCGCCCTCACGGAGCAGCGCAGCCGCGCCGACATCGACAAGCTGGCCGCCGTACTCACGGAGTCGATCGCCGCCGCGCAGGCGGGGGAGACCTCGCCGCTCGGCCCAACGAGCCCGACCATGGAGGTCGCAGCATGAGCGCCGTCGACGAGACCCTGACCATCTCGGCCTACGACCGCCCGCCGGCCGACGCCTCCGCAGCGACGCCGATGCAGCGCGAACGCGCGACGACGATCTTCGAGAAGGGCCAGGCCGGCCGCCGCGCCTTCGAGGCACCGGCGCTCGACGTGCCGCTCGTTGACGGACTCATTCCGGCGCACGCACGCCGCGCTGAGCCGGCGCGTCTGCCGTCGGTGAGCGAGCCGGAGCTGGTACGCCACTACGTGCGCCTCTCGCGCCGCAACTTCGACCTGGACTCGGGCTTCTACCCGCTCGGCTCCTGCACGATGAAGCACAACCCGCGCCTGCACGAGCGGGTCACGGCACTCTCCGGCCACGCCCGGCTGCACCCACTCCAGGATCCCAAGCGGGCCCAAGGTGCGCTCGAGCTGATGTACAACCTCGAGCATGCGCTGGGCGAAGTTGCCGGCCTGCCGCACGTGTGTCTGCAGCCGTCCGCCGGTTCGCACGGTGAGCTGGCGGGTCTGCTCGTCACCCGCGCCTACCACGAGGCCCGCGGCGACCAGCGCAGGAAGGTCCTCGCCCCGGACACCGCCCACGGCACCAACCCGGCGACGGTCACGATCGCCGGCTACGAGGTCGTTCCGGTGGCCACGAGCCCGGACGGCGGCGTGGATGTCGACGACCTGCGCGCAAAGACCGACGACCAGGTCGCGTGCCTGATGCTCACCAACCCGAACACGCTCGGCGTGTTTGATCCGAACATCGAGGAGATCGCCAAGATCGTCCACGAGGTCGGCGCGACGCTCTACTACGACGGCGCCAACCTCAACGCCGTGATGGGCGTCTCGCGCCCTGGCGACATGGGCTTCGACATCGTCCACTACAACCTGCACAAGTCGTTCACGCAGCCGCACGGCGGCGGCGGCCCAGGTTCCGGCCCGATCGCCGTCAGCGACCGCATCGCCCCGTACCTACCCGTGCCGGTGATCCAGAAGCTCGAAGACGGCACGTTCGATCTCACGAGCAATCCCACGGAGGGGCCCGGCTCGCAGTCGATCGGCAAGCTGCGCGGCTTCCAGGGCAACTACGGCTGCTTCGTGCGGTCCTACGCCTACATCTGCTCACTGGGCGGCCCCGGCCTGCAGGATGCCTCCGAGACGGCCGTGCTCAACGCCAACTACCTGCTGGCTCGCCTGCAGGAGCTCGTGGGCGACAAGCTGCCGCTGGCCTTCGGCGAGCGCTGCATGCACGAGTTCGTCCTCTCGGGCACGATCATGAAGAAGGAGGTCGGGATCCGCATCTTGGATCTCGCCAAGCGCCTCCTGGATCACGGCTACCACCCGCCGACCGTCTACTTCCCGCTGCTCGTCGACGAGGCCCTCCTCATCGAGCCCACGGAGACGGAGACGAAGGAGACCCTCGACGCCTTCGCCGAGGCCATCGCCGACATCCTCGCCGAAGCCAGCGAAGACCCCTCCATTGCCCAGAGCGCGCCGTACACCACGCCGGTGCGTCGCCTGGATGAGGCCACCGCCGCCAAGCGGCCCGTCCTCCGTCAGCCGCTGTAGATCGTGCTGGCCCGCTGACCGCCAATGCCCAGTCAGCGGGCCGCGCACGTCGTCATGCAGGCACCTTGTTCATACCGACACCCAGCTAATCTGGTCAAATCACTAGCAGCGTTGGTTGTACGCAGGTACGAATTCAGGCGCTAGGGTCTGAAGTACCTCAAGTCTTGGGGTCATTGGCCGAGACGTAAGGGGTAGGGGGCACGTTCGCTCCCGCCGTCGCAAGGATGATTCGGGGGAATCCAGGTTGAGACAGGACACGCAAGTCTTGCCATCCGCTTCGCGGAGCCCTCGGCCTGCAGACCAGGGACGGTTCCTGGTCGCCTTCGAAGTCGACGTCCACGGCAACGTCTCCCGCTGGACGCACGGAGCCGAGCAGGTCCTCGGCTGGTCCTCGGGTGAGGTGATCGGGCGTCCGCCGCCCGTGCCTCCACCGTGGGAGGGCGTCAAGCGATGGAACAACATCGGGCCTGGACCCGCCGCGTTGCTCGATGCGACCTGCGTATGGCGCGGCTCCAGCGGCGCGCGATACGAGCTCTCGGTCTGCACCAGCCCCGCCATCTCAGCCGAGGGTGAAGTCCTCGGCGTGAGTGTCGCGGCCCGCGACATCTCCGCTCGGACGCAGCTCCACGAGCAGCTTCAGGCCTACGCCCGCGACGTGCGCGAGAGCTACGGACGAGAGCTGCACCGGCTCGCCGACCTTCAGGCGAGCTACCGCGCGACCGTCGAGGCCCTGGCAAGCGCCGTCGAAGCCAAAGACGACACCACCGGCGGACATATCCGTCGCGTCTGCCAGCTCGGGCTCCTGCTCGCCAACGCGCACCTCGGCACCGAAGCCGACGACCCGCAGTTGGCCTACGGGTTCTTGCTCCACGACATCGGCAAGCTCGCCGTTCCCGACGCCGTCCTGAACAAGCCCGGCCAGCTCGACGCCGACGAGTGGGCCCTGATCCAGCGTCACCCTGAGGAAGGCGCCCGGATCCTGGCCGGCGTGCCGTTCCTTGATCGTGCGCTCGACGTCGTGCGGTTCCACCATGAGCGCTGGGACGGCACCGGCTACCCGAACCAACTCGCTGGCGAAGGCATTCCGGTCTGGGCGCGGATCTTCTCGATCGTCGACACGGTCGACGCGATGACGAGCGACCGCCCGTACCGTGCGCGACTTTCGTTGGACGAGGCCATCGCCGAGGTCCAAGCCAAATCAGGGACGCAGTTCGACCCGGCGTGCGTGGCGACATTCGTTGCGCTGAAGACCGACGAGGTCCAAGCGATGCTCGAGGCCGGAGCGCCCGAGTGAACACCATCCTGATCGCCGACGACGAGCCGGCACTGCGCACGCTGGTGCGCGTGACCCTCGATACCGGGCGCTTCACGATTCTGGAAGCCAGCGACGGCGTCGAGACCCTCGAACTCGCCCGACAGCACAAGCCCGATCTGATCTTCCTGGACTGGGCGATGCCTGGCTTCTCAGGGCTCGAGGTCTGCCGCAAACTCCGCGCCGATCCCGCGACCCGCGACGTGACGGTGGTCATGCTGACGGCCCGTGCACAGGACTTCGACCGCAACGCGGCGCTCGAAGTCGGGGTCGACGCGTACGTGACCAAACCGTTCTCGCCGCTGCGCCTGCTCGACGCCGTACGCGACAAGCTCGGACCAGCATCGTTGGTCTCATAGATGGGCATGACGCCCGCGGA
>JAEMRF010000337.1 GCA_016463515.1 Solirubrobacteraceae bacterium
ATCCGCGCCGTGGTGCCCGAGCTCGCCACGAGCCGCTACATGCTGCTGACCACCGTCAAGCGCGACGGTACGGGGGTGGCCACGCCCGTGTGGTTTGCAGCCTCGGGCGACCAGCTCGTGGCGACCAGCGATGCCAATGCGTGGAAGGTCAAACGGCTGCGCAACCACCCGCTCGCCACGGTCGCGCCCTGCGACGTGCGCGGGCGACCAGAGGGCCCGGCGGTCCCCGTGGTCGGCGAGCTGCTCTCAGACGCCGAGCGCCCTGCCGCGGCCGCAGCCCTGCAGCGCCGATATGGCGCAGCGCTGGATGGGTTCAACGTGCTCGTGCGTGTGGCGCGCCGCGGACGCCGGCCCGAGCGGGCGTTCATGGGATTTCGGCCTGCCTGAGGGCGGCCGCCCCCACGGGCAAGCGCGGGATTCCGGATGCAGCCGACCGGCGGGCGGCCGGTAGCCTGGCCACGTGCCCGCCTCCGCCCCGTTCTCGCGCCGATGACCGCTCGCGCGCATCGTGGCGGCGAGCATGCCGTCGACGGCCGGGGCGGTATCGCCGCTGCCGGCCATCCCCAGGTTGCTGAGGTGGCAGCGCAGGTGCTGCGAGACGGCGGCAACGCCGTCGACGCGGCCGTGGCTGGAATGTTCGCCAGCTGGGCCTGCGAGCCGCTGTTGACCGGGCCGTGCGGCGGCGGGTACCTGCTCGTCGCCGGCGGCGACGTGGAACCGACGGTACTCGACGGTTTCTGTGCGGCGCCTGGTCTGGGCGGCGAGCCCGCGACGGCGCCGCTGGTCGCTGCGGACTGCGATTTCGGCGACACCCGTCAGGTGTTCTACGTGGGCGCGGCGAGCGTGGCGTCGTTCGGGATGACCGCGATGATGGAAGACGCCGTCCATCGTTGGGGTTCCCAGCCGCTGGCCGACCTCGCCGAACCCGGCGCCGTGCTTGCGCACCGCGGCATCGCGCTCAACGACGTGCAGGCGTACGTCGGCGAGATCCTGGAGCCGATCCTCGGGATGACCCCCGGGGTGCGGGCACTGTGGATGCCGGAGGGTCGCTTGCTGCGGGCCGGCGAACGGTTTCTGGCACCCGGGCTCGACGAGACGATCCGGCGCATCGGCCGCGAAGGCGCCGCGCCGCTCGCGACCGGCGACCTTGCCGCCGCATGCGTGGAGCTGGTGGGCCAGCAGGGCGGCGCCCTCACGGCGCGCGACCTGGCCGAGCACCACCCCACCGCCAGCTCGCCGCTCGCGATCGCCTACCGCGACCGGGTCGTGCTCACCACGCCGCCCTCGTCGGCTGGTGGCTCGCTGCTGGCCGTGGCGCTGCATGCCCTCGCGCGGACCGGCGGCATTCCCGACGCCGCAGAGCTGCTGCGTGCGATGGATTCCGCGCAGGCCGTCCGCACCCCGGCATTCGCGCAGCACCTCGTGACCGACGGTTTTGCCCACGCCCTCCTCGCAGCAGCACAGGATGGGCGCGAAGCCGTCGACGCGCTCCTTGCCCGACAGCCCGGCAGCACCACGCATCTCTCGGTGCTCGACAAGGACGGCCTGGCCTGCGCCGTGACCTGCAGCAACGGTGAGTGCTCTGGGCTCGTCGTCCCCGAGACGGGGCTGCACCTCAACAACGTGATGGGCGAGGAGGACCTCAACCCGCTTGGGTTCGGGCACTTCCCGCCGGGGCGCCGCATGCCGTCGATGATGTGCCCCACGGCGGTCCTGGGACCGGGCGGCGAGCTCGAACTGGCGCTCGGCTCGGCGGGGTCCAACCGAATCCGGTCGGCACTGCTGCGCACGATCGTCGGGTTCGTCGATGAGGGCCTGCCGCTGCGCGACGCCGTCGACGCCGCGCGGCTGCACCGCGAAGGCGACACGGTGTTCGTGGAGCCAGGCGTGCCGACCGCGGGACTGTTCGACGAAGCGCGGGCCGGCGACCAAGGGATCCCGGATCAGCTCGTGGAGTTCGGTGAGCGCAACCTGTTCTTCGGTGGCGTGCAGGCCGTCGGGCTCGACCGCCACACCGGCAAACATGTGGCTGCTGGCGACCCACGGCGTGGCGGCGCTGTCGCCGCGGCCTGAGCCGCTGGCCACGGCGGACGGAGCTCGATCGATGCGGATTCTCGTCACCGGCGCCTCTGGATTCCTTGGTCGGCATGTCGTCGACGCGGCCGTTGCCGGTGGACATGCGGTCGTTGCGGCAAGCCGATCTGGGGTCATTGCCGACCCCGAACCTGGCGTTGGTCAGCGCGCCGAAGCGGTCCTGGCGCTCGATCTCGCTGACCCGGATCGGCTCGCGGCCATGGTGCGCGACGCCGCCCCGGACGCCGTCATCCACCTGGCGGGCTTCGCCAACGTGGGCTGGTCGCACCGCGCCCCCGCCGAAGCGATCGCAACCAACACCGCGGGCACCGCGGCGCTGCTCACCGCCGTGGTCGAGCAGGCGCCGGGCGCGCGAGTGGTGCTGGCAAGCACCAGCGAGGTCTACGCACGGTCGCCGGAGCCGCTGGGCGAGGCGGACCCGACCGGCCCCGAGTCGCCGTATGGGCTGTCGAAGCTGTGGATGGAGCAGACCGCGGACTACGTGCAGGACCGCCACGGCCTATCGATCGGGATCGTGCGGTCATTCGCGCACTGCGGGCCCGGCCAGGGGGCGGCGTTTGCGGTGTCGAACTTCGCGAGGCAGATCGCGGAGGCGCGGCTCGCAGGCCAAGCCGATTGCGTGGTGCGGACCGGCAGCAAGGCAACCGTGCGCGACTACTCCGATGCGCGCGACGCCGCGCAGGCGTATCTGGCGATGGCCGCCTGCGACCACCCGGGGCCGCTGAACGCGGGCGCAGGTGAGGGACGCACGACCGCCTATGTGGTCGCGGCGCTCGCCGCCGCCGCGGGGATCGCGGTCGACCATGTCGAAGACCCGGACCTCGTGCGCCCCGGCGAGAACCCCGCGATCGTGGCCGACATCGCCGCCATCGCCGCCGCGGTCGGCTGGCAGCCCAGCATCCGCTTCGCGCAGTCCGCCGCCGATGCCGTCGCCTGGTGGACGCAGCGCCTGGAGCGCGACCCGAGCCTCGGCACGGGCATCTACGGCTGAGGCCGGAGCGCAACCAGGAAGGGCGCGGCGGCGAGCGAACCGGGCCCGTGCGGCGGCGAGCGAGCCGGGCCCGTGAGCAACTCGACCCCTGAACCTTCCCTCAGAGGTTCGTTTCAGGGGTCGAGTTGCGCGATTGCGAATCCTGAGCGCCGCTCTGCGCAGATTCGGTGCAGAGCGGCGCTATTTCGTGACACCTGCAGCAGCATTGTTCTTTCGGTGCACCACCAGCCTGACCGCGCTATCGCTGAGATCGCTGCCCGCCAGCGGGGCTTGATCACGGCTTCACAGCTCGCCGAGGTAGGCGTCAGCGCTCGCGCGATCAACGGCCGAGTCGCCAACGCGCGACTCACCCGGGTGCTGCATGGCGTCTACGTCGTTGCGGTGCC
>JAEMRF010000338.1 GCA_016463515.1 Solirubrobacteraceae bacterium
TGTGGGAAGGCACCTGGCAGAGCCTCGGTGGCAAGCCCGGTAAGCCCATTGACCCCTTGCCGACCCTGAAGTCTTGGGCGGCCGGCCAGGCCGCCGAGCCCGCCGGCCGGTAGGCCACTACGCTCGGGCCCCGTGCCCGTCGACCGCCGCGACGCCCTGAAAGCCGACTGCAGCCAGTGCTTCGGCCTGTGCTGCGTTGCCCTGCCATTTGCAAAGACCGCGGACTTCGCGATCGATAAGGGCTTTGCCGAGCCGTGCCCGAACCTCGGTGAGGACTTCAGCTGCCAGATTCACGCGCGGCTGCGGGAGCGTGGGTTCCGCGGCTGCACGGTCTACGAGTGCTTCGGCGCCGGTCAGCGGACGTCGCAGGTCTCGTTCGACGGCGTGTCGTGGCGCGAGAATCGCGAGATCGCGATCCCGATGTTCGAGGTGTACTCCGTTCAGCGGGTCCTTCATGAGCTGCTCTGGTATCTGGCGGAGGCGCTCGACCGACCCGCCGCAGCTGAGATCGGCGGCGCGCTGCAGGCCGCGTTCGACGAGACGGAACGACTCACCGGACTCCCGCCTGAAGACCTCCTGGCCTTGGACATCGAGGCCCACCGCGAGCCGCTGGCCGATCTGCTGCGCGAGGCAAGCGAGATCGTCCGCGAGGATGCCATCGCGTCGTTTCGCCGCGACCGCGTGCGGGGCGGAAAGAAGCCTGGCCGTGGACCGGACTTCATTGGCGCGGATCTACGTGGCGCTGACCTGCGTGGCGCGGATCTGCGCGGCGCCTACCTGATTGCGGCCAATCTCTCGCGCGCGGACCTTCGCGCCGCGGACGTGATCGGCGCGGACCTGCGAGACGCCGACCTCTCTGGCGCGGATCTCACCGACTCGTTGTTCCTCACGCAGACCCAGCTCAACGCCGCCAAGGGCGATGGCAGCACCAAACTGCCCGCGACGCTCGATCGCCCCGGGCACTGGCGCTAGCGCCGTCGCTCGCGCCTTGCTTGGCGAGCGACGGGCGCAGCTCGTCGCTAGGCGCTCGCGGGTGCGGTCTTGACGAACGCCAGCAGCGTCTCGTTGAACTCGGCCGCATGGGTCACGTTGAAGCCGTGCGGCCCGCCTTCGACGACGTGCAGCTGGGCGCCGGGGATGGCTTCGGCGGTGCGTTTGCCACTCACCTCGAGCGGCACGATCGCGTCGGAGTCGCCATGGATCACGAGCGTCGGCAGGCTGATCTTTGCGAGATCCGGCCGAAAGTCGGTCTTGCCGAACGCCGTGATGCAGTCGAGCGTGCCTTTCGGTGAGGCCGGGGCGGCCACGCCGAAGGCGACGTGCTGGACCGAGTCCGAGGCCAGGGTCTGGTCACCGGCGGTGAAGAAGTTCTTGATGAATCCCTCCAGGAAGGCGGCGCGGTCGGTCGTCACGCCCGCCTGGAACTGCTCGATGGTGGCGTCGTCGAGGCCGCCGTCTGGGTTGTCGTCGGTCTTGTAGAGGTATGGCGGCACCGCCCCAGCGAACACAGCCTGCGCCACGCGCTCGGTGCCGTGCGTGCCGAGGTAGCGTGCGACCTCACCCCCGCCCATCGAAAAGCCAACGAGCGTGGCGTCTTTGACGTCGAGGTGATCGAGCAGCTTGGCGAGGTCGGCCGCGAAGGTGTCGTAGTCGTAGCCTCCCCAGGCGCGGCTGGACTTGCCAAAGCCACGGCGGTCGTAGGTGATGACGCGAAAGCCAGCGTCGATCAACGCGGGCTTGTTGTATTCCCACGACGAGCCGTCGAGCGGCCAGCCGTGGATCAGGACGATCGGGCGGCCCTCGCCGTGGTCCTCGAAATAGAGTTGAACGTCCTGGCCGAAGTCGGTGTCGACGGTGAGCAGCGGCATGGTGGCCTCCTGAAACGGGAACTGCCTCGCACGCTAGGAAGCGCGCGGAGCAGTTCGTGAACGTTCAGGGAACCGAGCTTCCCCGCGCCGTGTTCGGCGCTCGGCGCCGAGCAGGCGACAGGCCGAGCCGTTCGCGAAGCCTTCTGCATTCGTGGCGCACGGCAAGCCCTCGTAGGAGCTCGGGCGGAGCCCACAGGTCATGCGGTCCCTGCGCGCGGGCTCCGAGGAGCAGCCGCCTGCGAGGTTTCCCTATGGCCGGTAGGTCGCGAGGTACAGCGGCCCTGAGCGTTCATCCCCGCTGGTGTTCTGCACCCAGGTGATGGCGCCGTGGTGTGCCGATCCGGCTGCGCGCACCGTGAAGAGTTCGATGTTTTCGGTGCGTACGGTGGGCAGCGTCTGCCATGGCTGGCCGGGGCGGTGGATCGCGACCCGCAAGCGCGATGTTCGGTTGGTCCTCGTCTCACCCCAGGCGGCGAGCGTGCGACTGGCGAGCGCTGCTACTTGGGGGTTGCCCGGCACCCAGCCGGCGCCAGACAGCGTCTGCGCAGGCGTGGGCCCTGCGTTGAGCGGGAGGGTGCTGGCGTAGACGGCTCCGCGGGAGACCGTGTCGGATTCAGCGCCGGCGTACTCGAGCGTCCGCCAGAGGACGGTCGTGGCACCGTCGTTTTCGGTCGCGACTCCGAAGCTGTTTCTGGTTGAGGGGAGCATGCTCGAAGGTGCGCTGAATTCGCCGGTGAGCCCGGCGCGCGAGACGCGCAGCTCGGTGGCCTGCGTCCAGGTCACCACTGCGCCGCTGGGACCGGTCCCGAGTGCACCCCAGCTCGACCCCCAGTAGCCGAGGGTGGCGAGGGTGGTTGGTGTCTGGAACGCCGTTTGGCTGGGCAGGAGCGTGGTGGCTTGCACGAGCGCGCCTCGCCCGGGGCCGGGGCTGTTTGGCTGTGGGGGTTCTGGGGTGTCGATCCATCCCACCACTGCGGTCCCAGCAAGTCCGACGGTGATGGTGGGCATGTAGGTCCGACTCGTGCCGAGTACCGCGGTCGATCTGAAGCGCCGGCCGGCGTCGGCAGTTGCGGCCTCGACGGACGACCCGGCGCGCCAGGTGACGACCGCGCGGCCGGCTGACGTGACGGCGACGCCGGCGAGCGTGACCGTGGGGCGTGGCGAGGGTGCACTGGCGGTGGTGGCGGTGAGCTGTCGGACGGGGCCGAAGGGGCGTCCGGGTGGCGCGATGGAGACGCGTGGACCGATGCGGCTCTCCACCCACGCGGCCACGGCGGTCCCGTCGGCTCCGACGGCTATCGATGGGGTTCGGCCTTGCCGACCGGCGAGCCGTTGCAGGGGCCCGATGCGCCTGGGGGTGCCGATGCGCGCGTAGACGCCGTACTTCCACTGTCCCGCGCGGCTGGTGTAGGCCGACATCAGGACGGCGGTGCGGCCTCCGCCGGCGCCAACGGCTTGGTCTTGCACGCGCTGGCCGCTGGGCGAGACCCGGGTCGGTGTGGAGACCGCGGCCTGCGCTGTGGGTGCGGCCGCGCAGCAGGCGGCGACGATCAGGACAGGGACCGGAGCGGATCTCATCAGCTGAGGCTACGTTCGGCCTC
>JAEMRF010000339.1:0-1384 GCA_016463515.1 Solirubrobacteraceae bacterium
GCGCCAAATGCGACCACCAAGGTGACCGGGCCGACCCACCACGGCCAAGGACGCTCGTCGGTGAGGGTCTCGTCTTCGTGCTCGCGCGTGATGAAGGTCGGGCCGCCGGGCACGCCGCCGCCAGCAACGGTGTAGCCGGCTGGCGGGGACTGCACGGGCTGTGCCGTCGACACGGGGGCTCCCCCGGGCTTGACGAACATCGGTGCCCCAGGCTGGGCGGGCGCCGCAGGCTGCGGCGGCTGCACGGGTTGCCCGCTGGGCCCCACGAAGGTCGGCGGGGTGTATTGCTGGGCCGTGAGGTCGTCCGGGTTCACGAACAGCGGCGGGCCCTGCGGCGGCGGCGTGGGACGCGGATCCTCGTCGTCAGCGGTCGGCATGCGCAGCTCGTCGGGCCCCAGTCACTCTGTGAGCGTACCGGCGGGCGCCGGCCATGACACCAGTGGAGACAGCCTTGACGCGGCGACAGTCGCCGCCGCGATCACTGCCAGGAGTGCTGTGATCTCCACGGCGCCGTCCAACCCGGCCTCCAGCAGGGCGATGCCGTTGATCAGGGCATGCGCCAAGACGACGGCGCCCAGCGACTGTGAAATGAGCAGTCCGCCGGCGAGCAGCAAGCCCAAGAGCGCCGCGATCGCCATGGTGCGGGGCCCGACGGTCACGTGCGCCAGGCCAAACAGGACCGTCGAGGCAGCGACCGCCGCCACCGGCCGACCCGCCCGCGCCCACGCGCCCACGAGCACGCCGCGAAACAGCAGCTCCTCCCCGAGCGGGACGAGTCCGGCGACCACGATGATCGTGCCCAGATCAGCGCCTAGTCCGCTCCCCACGCCAAGCCCGCCCACCGGAGTCGGGCGGTCGGCGAGCTGCGGCCAGAGCGCGGCAACGAGCGGGCCCGCGAGGTAGGCGCCCACGGCGCAGGCCGCGCCGACCGCCACCACGGTGAGTGCCTGGTCGGCCCAGGGCGTGCCCGTCGCGCTTGCCGACGGATCGGTCCCAAATCGGGGCCGCCCGAGGCGCAGTCCCTCGGCCAGCAGCAGGGCAGCGACGCTGAAGCCGACCGCCTGCAGCGCCAGGGTGGCGCGTGTGGTGCCGGCGGTGGGCTCGTCGCCGCCACCCAGCAGCAGCCCGACGAGTCCGGCGATCAAGATCACGGCGCCGTAGGCCACGATCACGCCGGCCGTCGCACGCCATGCGTCGGCTGCGGGCGGTGGCGGTGTCACCGTCACGCGGCCGGGAGGGCGAGGATCGCGTCCACCGTCGAGCCGATTCCGCCAGCAGGCTCCACGAGCGAACACGGCATGCCCAGCGCGTGGGCCGCAGCTGCATCCACCTCGTGGTCGCCGATCATCACCGCGTCGGCGGCAGTGACGCCGAGCAGCTCCAG
>JAEMRF010000339.1:1484-3466 GCA_016463515.1 Solirubrobacteraceae bacterium
AGCCGCAGCACCGTGCCCATCACGTCACACAGGACTGCCGTCGGGCGGTGCGACGGTCGGCTAGGTTCAAACGGCACGTGACGCATCTTGACCTACCCCTCATGCTGGCCGCCACGGACCCCAAGGCGATCACCGTGGGCCAGTGGATCAGCGCCGCGCTCACGATCGTCCTGACGATCGCGATCGTGCTCAGCCTCCGCTGGGCCTTGCGGCGGCGCAAACCCGTCCAGTTCACCGATCCGAGCGTGCGGACGCGCGTGCGACTGCTCCAGCGCATGGGCGTCACGCTGATCATCCTGATCGGCCTGGCCTCCGCAGCCGCCCAGATCGGGATCCTCGACGGCATCGCCAACACCGTCCTGGCCGGTTCGGCGATCACCGCCGTCATCGTCGGTTTTGCCGCGCGCTCCACGCTGGCCAACTCGCTGGCAGGCGTCGTCCTCACCATCACCCAGCCGGTGCGCGTAGGCGACAACGTCAAGGTCGGCGACCACGAGGGCACCGTGGAAGACGTCACGCTCAGCGCCACCGTCCTGCGGACCGTGCACGGCACGATCATCCGGATCCCCAACGAGCTGATGGCCCAGAGCGTGGTCTACAACGACACGATCCTCGACAACGGCGTGATCCCCGAGGTGTCGGTGCTCGTGCCGTTCGGCGCCGACATGCCGGCCGCCGTCGATGTGGCCCTGGATCTGGATGGCGTCGAGCTCGCCCGCCACATGGGCGTAGAGGGCGAGGGCTGGAACCGGCTGATGGTGCGCGGGCCGCGCTGCGCACCGGGCGACCGGATCGCCGCCGAAGCCCGAATGCGGCTCGCACTCATCGACGCGCTCACACGCGCCGGGATGATGTCGCGAAGCGAACCGGGGCAGGAAACCGGCCGCGCAGTCTAGAATTACGCGTTCGCGGAAGCCCACCTGGGCAGCCGCCGATTTCTCATGAACACGCGCCGTACCCGTCTCCGCCACAGCGCCCGCCGTCGTGGCCCCTCGCGTCTGGTCGTGATCCTGTTCGGCGGGATGATGCTCAGCGGCGCCCTGGCCGTCGCCGGCGTCGTGGGCTGGATCGTCTGGGTCGCCACCAGCGGTCCAGAAATCAAGGAGCTCAAACCGCGCGAGCAGGGTCGTTCGTCGCAGATCTTTGCGTCCGACGGCACCCGGATCGGCTTCCTGCAGTCCCGCGTGGTGCGCCAACCGATCTCGTCCCAGCTCGTCCCCGAATACATGCGCCAGGCGACCGTCGCCGTGGAGGACCGCCGGTTCTACGACCACACTGGCGTCGACTTCTCCGGCGTGGTCCGCGCGGCATTCCGCAACATCACCTCCGGCAAGACCGTCGAGGGCGGCTCCACGCTGACGATGCAGCTCGTCCGCACGCTCTACGCCGACAAGGACCGCAACATCAAGCGAAAGATCCGCGAGGCCAAGCTCGCGGAGGAGCTCGAGAACGTTCACAGCGGCGCGCAGGGCAAGCGCTGGATCCTCAACCAGTACCTCAACAACGTGCCCTACGGCACCTCGGGCGGGCAGGAGATCATCGGCGTGCAGGCCGCCGCTCGCGCCTTCTACGACAAGCCCGCCAAGGACCTGACCCTGGCCCAGTCGGCGATGCTGGCCGGTCTGCCGCAGGCCCCGACGGACTACAACCCGCTCATCAACCCCAACGACGCCCGGACGCGCCGCGACGACGTGCTCACCCGCATGGAGGACCAGGGGATGATCACGGCCGCCGAGGCCGACGAGGCGCGGGCGTCGGAGATCGACGTCAAACCCGGCGGCAGCGGCTACTACTCCACGCGCACCGAAGGCCACGTCTTCGACTACGTCAAGAAGCAGCTGATCGAGGAGTACGGCCGCTCGACCGTCTCCCGCGGCGGGCTGAAGGTCTACACGACGATCGACCTGCGCCTGCAGCGCGCCGCGCGCAAGGCCATGGCCGACAACCTCGGGGCTCCGGGCATGCCGTCGTCGGCGATCGTG
>JAEMRF010000340.1 GCA_016463515.1 Solirubrobacteraceae bacterium
CGCGACGCACCGCTCGACATGCGCATGGATCCTGAGCAGCCGCTCAGTGCCGCTGTCGTCGTCGCCGACTGGGACCGACGCGACCTGGCGCAGGCTTTCAAGCGCCTCGGGGAAGAGCGCCACGCCGGCCAGATCGCCGCAGCGATCGTCCGCGAGCGGGCCGAGCGCCCCATCACCACGACCGGGCACCTCGTCGCGGTGATCGAAGCCACGATTCCCGTGCACCTGCGCCTCGGCGGAGGGCATCCGGCCAAGCGCGTCTTCCAGGCGCTGCGGATCGTCGTCAACGGCGAGCTCGACCAGGTCGATGCGGCGCTGCCACCGGCCTGGCGGGTCCTGCGCCCCGGCGGCCGCTTGGCCGCGATCAGCTTCCACTCGCTCGAGGACCGTCGCGTCAAACAGTTCCTCGCGCCGCTGGCCAAAGACTGCATCTGCCCGCCGGAGCTGCCGGTGTGCCGCTGCGGCGGCGAGCCCGAGGCGGCGTTGCTGCAGCACGGCGTGATCACGCCGAGCGAGCCTGAGCAGGCCGACAATCCACGATCCCGCTCGGCCAAGCTGCGCGGTGCCCGCAAGCTGACGGAGGCCCGATGACCGTGCCCGCCGAGACGACGACTCCCGCCGTCCGCCCGACCAGCCCAGCCGGCGCTCCGGCTGCACGGTCACCCCGCCGCCACGGCGCCGCGTCGCGCCACGTCGGCGCCGCTGGCCAAACTCGCCGCAACCTGCAGCGCGATCTCGCGCGCCGTGAGGCGTCGCTGCGCATCAGCCGCCGCGTGAGCGGTCCCGCTGAGGGAGTGACCCGGCCGCCGCTGGCCGACGTGCCCACGGCGCAGCCTTCAGCCCCAACCAGCGCTCCGGCGGCTGCGCCATTCAACGAACCCGTCGACCTTCCGCTCGCGCCGCAGCAGATCTCGGTCACCCCGGCGCCGGCAGGCGCCTTCGACGTGCCGTCGTTCGTCGCAGCCCCGGTCGTTCGGCGCGTTCCGCGCCCCCAGGCTCCGGCGCCGCAGCGTGCAGCCCGTCCCGCACCGCAGCAGCGCGCCACGGTGGCGCAGCCACAGGCCCGCGTCGCACCGGCAACTCCTGCTCCGGGGCCCGCCACTGCCGTGGCCGCCGCAGCGGCCAGGCCGCGCCCGCTCGCCGCGGCGGCTTCCGCGCTCGCGGCGGCACCGGCGCGGCTTCCGCTGTCGCTCCCACAGCGCCCGCGTCTCACCGTGCTCCCGGGTGGCCTCGTTGAAACCGCGCCCGCAGGCCGGCGCCGAGTCAGCACGCCCGCTGTGATGGTCGCGGCGATCACCATCGTGATCCTTACCTTTGGCGCCATCCTCGGGTTGCAGATCAGCAAGACGCAGGTCAACGCGCAGATGGGGTCCGATCTCACGGCGATCTCGACGCTCCAGCAGAAGGTCACGGCGACTCGCGAGAAGCTCAACCGCGCGAGCGCATCGGCCAACGTCGATGGCGAAGCGCGCAGCAAGCGGCTCGTGGAGCCCGATCTGCGCGACGTTCGCTTCACGCGCGTCGGGGGCCGTGCCGCGGCCGCCGAACGTGCCCGCCGGCTCCTGGAGAAGGCCCCGGTTGCGCCGACGGCCGCGCAGCTCAAGGCCGCTGCCGACAAGGCCAAGGCGGCGCAGCCAACCGCCGCGACCGGCACCGTCACTGGGACGGCTGGCGGGGCCGTCCAGTCGCCGTCCGATACAGCGGCGAGCATGACGTCCGTGCCTGACCAGACCGCGCCCACGGGCGCCGCTCAACCCGCGCCCACCGGCGCGACCAGCGCGACGGGCGCAGGCGTCACGCAGTGACCCAAGAGCGCCGCCTGCGCATCCTTGGGCTGGTCGTCCTGCTGGTGTTCGGCGGGGCGTGGCTGCGCGCTGCCCAGCTCACGACCGTGTCTGCCAGCAGTCTCGAGAGCAAGCTCGAAGAAGGCCGCCAGCCGCAAACGCTCGCCGCTCCCCGCGGCCTGGTCACCGATCGCAAGGGCCTCGTCCTTGCGATCTCGGAGTCCGCGTCAGACATTTCCGCCACGCCGTACATGATCGACGACCCCATGAAGGTCGCCGCGCAGCTCTCGCCGCTGGTCAACGTGCCGAGCAACGACCTCCTCAAGAAGCTCTCCGGCAAAGGAAGCTTCGTCTACGTGGCCAAGCTCGTTCCGGAGGAACAGGTCAAGAAGGTGCGGGCGCTCGGCATCGACGGCCTCACCTACACACCCCGTACCCGCCGCCAGTACCCGCAGACCACCGTCGCCTCGCAGCTCATCGGGTTCGCCGGCGTCGACGGCGATGGCCTTGCCGGCATCGAGCTCGCGCTCAACAACGTCCTGCGCGGCAAAGACGGCAAACGCCTCTTGGTGCGAGGGCGCGGCGGGACCGACGCCAAGGTCGTGCACATCAAGGAGGAGCGACCGGTTCGCCCCGGCCGCAGCGTGCGGTTGACCCTCGACGCCCGTATCCAGGCGCGCGCCGAGGACGAGCTCGCCGAGGTCGGCACCGCACAGCGTGCGCGCTCCGCGACGGCCATCGTGATGCAGCCGTCAACCGGCGAGGTGCTCGCGATGGCGAGCTGGCCACGCGTCGACGCCAACGCACCGGGCGACGCGCCGACCGAGGCGCAGCGCGTGAATGCCACGCAGTTCACGTACGAGCCCGGCTCCACCTTCAAGCCGTTCACCGTCGCTGGTGCGCTCGAGGAGGACGAGGTCACTCCGAGCACACGTTTCGCTCTGCCATATGCCTACCAGGTGGCGGACCGTTCGATCCAGGATTCCCATCAGGACGCCGACGGGACCGGCACCGTGAGCGAGATCTTGTCGCAGTCGAGCAACATCGGCACCATCCAGATCGCGCAGAAGCTCGGTGAGGAGCGGTTTGCCGATTGGATTCGCAAGTTCGGTTTCGGTGAGCGCACCGGCGTCGGCCTGGGTGACCAGGAAGAGCGTGGGCGCCTCCTCGACGTGGAGGACTACTCCGGCTCGTCGATCGGCAACCTGCCGATCGGTCAAGGCGAACTCGTGACCCCGATGCAGCTCGCGGCCGGCTACGCGACGATCGCCAACGACGGCGTGCGCGAGCAGCCGACCCTCGTCGATCAGGTCGACGGCAAGCCGCAGCGCAAGGAGCCGAGCCGCAGGATCATCAGCGCGACCACGGCCCGCTCCATGCGCGCCATGCTCACGCGCACGACGGAGGCTGGCGGTACCGCCACCAACGTGTCGATCCCCGGGTACGCGGTCGCCGCCAAGACCGGCACGGCCAACAAGGTGGTCCCGGGCAAGGCCGAGTACTCAAAGACGCTCTACACGAGCTCGATCATCGGTATGGCACCAGCCAGCAAGCCACGCATCGTGGTCGCCGTCATCGTCGACGAGCCCAAAGGCGCGATCTACGGCGCTGAGGTCGCGGGCAGCACCTTCAAGGAGCTCACCCGCTGGACCCTCAACTACCTCGGCGTCGCCCCGGACTGA
>JAEMRF010000341.1 GCA_016463515.1 Solirubrobacteraceae bacterium
GTCGACGATTCTCATCGAATGAACCTACCTGGGGTGCCGCGCCGATTGGCCGCGCTGGCACCCCGAACGGACAGAGAGGCCTAGCCCTCGCTGCGGTTCTCGGACCACAGCTCGATGTTGGAGCGGCCCTCTTCGTCGGGCATCGCAAACCACCACGACGTGACGTGCTTGACGGCGACGCGCATCACGGGCAGCGCCGTCATGCCGTCTTGGCCCGGCGCGGCGATCCGCGCGTCGGTGAGCGTGATGTGGCTGCGGGTCGCGATCTCGCGCGCCTGGCGCGCGAGCGTGGCCGGAAGCTCGTCCATGTTCACGACGCCTTCGACCGCATGCTCCGCCAGCTGCTCGTGAATGGCGGCCTCGGCCTGCTGGCGCTCAGCGACGTAGCTCAGCGGCGCGTTGGTGAAGCCTTCGCGAACCGCGGCCCACTGCTCGTCGGAGTGCCCTTCGGGCTGCGGCGAGCGGTCGATCAACCGGCGGCGCATGGTGCTGAGTTCTTGCGCGATCGCCTCGGGCCGGTCGAGGCGGCCGATCACGACCATGCCGTTGACCAGCAGGCCGACGGCCAGCTCGGTGCCGTGCTGGGCGAGCTCCATGAGGTCGCCCAGGAACGGGTCGGGCGTGGAACGCAGCGAGAGGTCGAGCGTGTCGCGTTCGACGGGGGGAAGCGGTGCTTCTTCAGCCATGATCTGGGGTTCTCCGTTCCGGGGACGCGGTCGGCGGGTGCGCGGACCCGGGCTCCCAGGCGTACCCACGCGTGATGGTCGCGAGGACGAGGCCCTCGAGCGCGCCCGGCAAGATTCGAACTTGCGACTTCCTGCTCCGGAGGCAGGCGCTCTATCCACTGAGCTACGGGCGCTGGTTGCCTCCGCAGGCTACCGGTCGCGGGCGATGTCCGCGCCTTCGACCTGTGAATCCGCAGGCTGGCGTGCATCGGGCTCGGAGGCGCGGTCATCCAGTGGCGGCGCGCCACCCGCGCCCGGGTCCTCGTCGTCATCCTCGTCCTGCCAGATCTTGCGGACGATTCCGAACCCGATGCCGAGCACCGGGATCACCACCAGCAGGAGGATGCCGATCGGGTTGCGGATGGCGTTGGCGACGTGCCCGACCTTGGGGATCACGTAGACGACCCGTCCAACTTGGTCCTGCGTCTTGATCGTCCATCGCTCCGACGAGGTGTTTGCGTCGCCCCGGGTCTCCACATCTGTCTGCACCGGACCTCGCGTGATCGAGCGGATCCGGTGGGTGACGAGCGCGCCGCCGCGCCCGGGGTCGCTGAACGTGACGACATCTCCTACTTGGGCGTCGGCGATCCGTACGGGCTGATCCATGACGACGTCACCGGGCTGGATCCCCGGGCGCATCGAACCTGTGAGCACGGTGTACGGGCGCCACCCGAGCACGATCGGCAGCAGCGCCAAGAGCACGAAGCCGGCCACGAGGCCACCGAAGAGGGCTTCGGCAAAACGCATCGCCAATCGGCCTGGAGAGGTGCCGTTGGCCGAGTCGGCCGGTGCCGCTGCTGACTGAGGCACTGGCAAGGTCACGGCGTCGTGGGGGTCGACGCCGGTGGCGTCGTCGGCTGGGAGGTGGTCGGCATCGGCGGACCCACGGCGGGCGTCGTGGCGGGAGCGGGACTCGTCTGGGCCGGTGGGGTCTCGGCGGTGGTCGACTGCGTGGTCTGGGCGTCGGCGGCTGGTGTGCCGTCGAGCTTGACGGCTCTGAACTCGAGTTGGCGCACGTCGAGTTTGCCTCGCCACGCTTCTGGCGGCAGGCCTTCGAGGAGTTTGAAGCGCATCCGCAGCGTCGACTGTTGGCCAGATCGCAGCAGGCCGGCGGGGCGCGACCACTCGCCAGCTGCGCCGAGCGGCCCGTTCACGATCACCGCGCCGGCGACGCTCCCGCGGACCTTCACCGCGCGGTCCAAGGTCGGCGGAAGGCCGATCAGGCGCAGGCTGACGCGCAGCGGGACTCCGGTGATGTTCCGCACGGTGACGGCCAGCGTGGGTCCGCCGCGCTCTCCGGGCGCGGGAAAGACCGTGGGCTCGAGGACCGTGCCGATCGGGTCGACCTCGAACTCGCCCGCCGCAAGGACGCGGACCTCGATCTGGGCGGGAGCCAGCGCACCCGAGCCGGGCTGGGGCGGCACGCCGCGCCAAGGGGCGACGGCCACGAGAACGAGCGCGAGGCCGACGAGGGCACCGGCGACGCGGGCGACCGCGCTCAGGGTGTCTCTGTCAGCCTCGTGCCGCAAAGGTGCAGCGTGTCATGACGACCGGCGGCCGGGAGCCGCCAGCCAGTCAGGCGCCGCGTTAGTTGTTCTGGGCTTCCCAGGTGAAGCTGTGGTTGCCGGACGACACCACGGCCGCGTGGGCGTTGGGCGTCGGGTCGTCGACCACGGTGGCAGTCACGCGGTAGTCGACCTGGTCGTTCTGGGCCCACGCCGAGCCACGTGCGTCCGGAGCGGCGGCGTAGGAGGTCGCAAGGCCTCCGAGCGTGCCGTTGTAGACGTCAGCTGCGGGGGTGAATCCGGTGCACGACGGGTACGCGCCGGAGAGGCCCGAGCCGCGCTCGATGCGCAGGTTGAAGGCGGTGCCGTTCGTGACGGTGTTGGAGCGGTAGAACCGCACCGTCGACGGAAGCGTGCCGGTGTACTGCACGCGGATGCAGGAAACCGTGCTGGAGCCCGGGCCACGGTTGGTGACGGCGTAGAGCGCCGCACCCGTGTCGTTGTCGGAAATGGTCACGGTGCCCGAGGCGATCGAGTTCCCGGTGTTGTCCGTCGTCGCGGTGAACGCTGCGAAAACACCGAGCCCTGCGACTGCGCTCGTGGCGCCAACGACGAGCGTCGTCAGCAGAAGCTTGCGTGAGCGAGGCATGGATCCTTCAGGTTTCTCGTGAATCAGTGGGGGGCGGCCGCCGGTCAAGCGGTGCATCTGCTCCTTCTCTTCGGGTTTTGGAGCAATGGCTTGAGTCCGGCGTGATGGAAGGCAGGTGCCTGGCCATCTATCTGTCCAAGAAACTCGGTTTCTGGGCTTTCGTGGGTCCTTCTTCTGGGTCATACGTCCAGCGGTCCTGCCGACCCCTCGCGCGGGGGCGATGTCTGGAGCAGTGGCGCCCGTTCGTCTCCTCCCTCCCCTGGCCGTCTTCGGCGCGGCCTGCCTGCTCAGCGCCGGGACCCTTGCCGCCTACACCGCCCAGACCGGCAACACCGGCAACGATGTCGAAGCTGGCTCGGTGCACCTGACCGACAACGGCAGCGGCGGAGCGGGACTCGGCCTCATCAACGCGGGCGCAGGCGGGTCGGACACCAGCTGCATCCGCGTGGAGTCCGATGGCTCGTTGCCGTCGGAGGTGCGCCTGCGGGCCGCCTCGACCGGCACGCTGGCCCAGCACCTGCGGGTGAAGATCGAGCGCGGCAGCGGCGCCGCCGCCTGGGACGACTGCTCCGGGTTCGC
>JAEMRF010000052.1:0-1133 GCA_016463515.1 Solirubrobacteraceae bacterium
GTGCCGCGGGGGCGGCCGCGTCGGGGCGCGGTAGCCGTGGCGGTGGCGCCGCGACTCACACCTTCGAGGGCGTCGAGTGCAGCTTGGAGGCGGGCGTGCTCTTCAACAGCGCCCTTCAGCTCCTCGAGCCGAGATTTGATCTCGGACTTCTTGCTGTCGAGGAAATCAGACATGTGTGCTCCTTTACGTGGAAGACGGGGGATCCTTCACACAGTGACCACGCTACATCATCCACCGGAGTCCGTGGCGATGCCTTCTGTTTTTCGAGGCGCACGAACGTCGAAACCATACGCAGCGCAGCCGCAGTGATACGCGGAGTTGCCATGCGGTGGCGTTGACGTACCTCTATACGGATATGTCTCAGGTTTGCGCTGCGAGCAAGTCAGCAAGCCGGTCCAATGACCGGATCGCTTCCTGCTCAGCAGTGTCGCCGACCAGTGCCCGAGACGCAGCTACGCCGAGCAGACCACCGGGTGCTGAGAACTCGTTGCGGTAACGCAGCTGCGTGGCACCATCCGGCAGCGGACTCAGGTCTTCTTGAATGCTCGCCTTCGATCGCGCAGGGCCACGACCACTCCAACTGATGTGTTGGTTGGGCCTCAGCTGCTCCAGTGTCCACGTGACGACGAACGGCGCTCCGCGGAGCACGTACCGTTGCTTGCATCGCCACCCGGGTTTGGGGGCACCCGGGTCGACGTCGAGCACCGCGCGGCAGATCGTCACCCAAGCTGGCGTCTGCTCCATATCGAGCAGGAACGCAAAGACCTTCTCAGGTGGAGCGTCCAGGTCGATCGTCACATCTACAGGTGCCACGATCAGTCCTCTCGATTGGGGGATTCGCTGCCCCGAAGCGCGTGTTCGATCGCGGCATCCAGGTGGTACCGCGGTCGGCCGAGTTCCACCTCGTGTGCCGCCGGACGCCGCGGCAGGAGATCGGAGCTGAGGCTATGCATCAACGGGTCCACGAGGCCGAGGTCCTCGCTGGCCACCGCAGCCGCCAACGGCGCTGCGATGGCGGTCACGCTGGCAGGGAACGGGATCGTCGGCCGACCGATCATGAGGTGGTCGCGGATGGACTCGATCAGTTCTCGGTAGCTGACCTCGTCGAGGCCGACGGCATCGTGGATAGACAG
>JAEMRF010000052.1:1233-6353 GCA_016463515.1 Solirubrobacteraceae bacterium
ACGATGCGTGGAACGCCAGCCTCCGCCGCGGCGCGCGCAAAGCGCTGCGCCGCGCGCAGCTCACGGCCGGTGAAGTCCGCGGTGCCCTCCATGGAGTGCACGAGGTAGTAGGCGAGGTCGATCCCGTCGAGTGCTTCGGCCAGGCCGTCGCCGGTGTCGAGGTCGCCCTTGACCGTCGGCACGCGCGGATCGGCGCGACCCGGGTTCCTGGCAACGCCACGAAGTTCGTGGCCAGCACTGGTGAGCGGTTCGATCAGCTCGCTGCCGACGTAACCCGTGATGCCGGTAAGGAGCGTCCGCATGTCGTCAGCCTACGGACCGGCCCACCCGTCCGGACCATGCCGCGCATCCGCGACTCGACAGGTGGCGGCGAAGTCCTGCCGCCGGTTTGCTGCGGTTGGGCACCGACTCCCGCTCTGAGCGGGTTTTTCGCGTGTCCCCCGAAGGTGGCGTTTTTCGCTCTGAGCGGGAACACCGCTCGCGTCGAGACGGGAGACTTGCTTGGCTAGCGGAGCCCGTCTCTTCGGGCAGCGCACACCATGGCCCCAGCTCACCGCTCACCCGAACCCAAGCCCTCTTGCGAGGGGTGCTTCTTTGGTCGGCAGCAACTCTGTGCACTTGAGCTGGACTCGCCGTGTGCCACCTTCCGCCCCGACTCGCCGGACGGGCTTCGGCCACAGCGCCAGCTGAAGTTTGCCTTCCGCATGACCGATGGCGCGGCCGCGCCTGGGCGCCAGCTGCCGGGGCCACGCCGCACTCCGCGACGCCACCCGGCGACGCGTCCAGAGCAGCCGATGCTCACGCCGTCGCTCATGGCGTGACCCGCCGCCGGCCGGGCGCATCCAGCCGCTGACCGCCGCCTGGCTACCGCCGCGCCCCGGCGCCGGATAGAGTCCCCCGGGGTGGCCGACGCGAGAGGAAACCTCACCGTCCTGGGCTGCTCGCCCTCGTGGCAGAACGTGGGGGAGGCGTGTACCTCCTTCCTCGTCGACGCACCCGGCACGCGGATGTTGATCGACTGCGGCAACGGCGCGTTCTCCAAGCTCCGCGAGCGCTGCGACTACCTGTCGGTCGACGCCATCGCGATCACCCACACCCACGGCGATCACATCCTGGATCTGCTGCCGTTCGCCTACGCGCTGCTGTACTCGCCGCGCGCGCTCAAGGGTGAATCGCGTCGCCCGCGGCTGCTGCTGCCGCCAGGCTCGACCGATCGCTTGCGCGCGATCTTCGACCTCATCGACCGCGCCGAGCTGCTCGACCTCGCCTACGACGTGGAGGAGTACGACCCGGCTGTGTCGTCGACGGTCGGTTCGCTCACGCTCGACTTCGCTCCTGTCCCGCACTTCGTTCCCACACACGCCGTCCGCGTGAGCACCGAGGCGGGGGGTCGTCTGGTGTTCGGCGCCGACCACCGGCCCTGCCAGAAGATCATCGACTTCGCGACCGGGGCCGACGTGTTGCTCCTCGAGGCCACGCTGCTGGCCCCCGAGGAGGGCGTCCGCGGTCACATCACGTCGGTCGAAGCTGCGGAGATCGCGCTTGCCGCTGGAGTCGGGCAGCTCGTGTTGACGCACATGAGCGACGAGCTTCCGCGCGAACAGCTCGTGGCCCAGGCCGCCGCGCTCCACCCGGATACCGCGCTCGCGGTGCCCGGCGCCACCTACACGTTCTAGCCGCGACGAGCATCGGGCTGGCCGGGCAGGGGTAGCCCCTAGCAGCGCTAGGCTGGGGCCTTGATGGCAACCGACCGTGACCTCTTCGCTGGCTTCGATCGCATGCGCCGCGAGATGGATGAGCTCTTCGGCGACGTGTTCGATCGCGCGATCACCCCGCGACGTGCCGGGTTCACCCCGCGAGTCGACGTGTACTACACGCAGTCGCCCGCGGCAGCCGTGATCTCGATCGACCTGGCGGGGATCACCCTCGACGAGCTCTCGATCGACGTCCAAGGGCGCATCGTGCGGATCGCCGGTCGCCGGCCGCCCGTCATTGCGCAGGGGCGCGTCTACCAGCAGCTCGAGATCGAACACGGGCCGTTCGAGCGCATCATCGAGCTCGGCGTCGACGTGGAGTCCGAAGCGGCTCGAGCCAACTACGTGGAGGGGATGCTCGAGATCGAGCTGCCGATCGCGCGCCGCAACCTGCAGACCCGCAGTGTGCCGGTGTCGCGCGGTGAGGACGACACCCCGTGAGCTCCGGATCCGACCTCGTGATCGTCGGGGCCGACGGCCACCCGATCGACGAGCCCACACCGGTGCCGGCGGCGCTGGCCGTGCTCCCGCTCCGCGAGACGGTGCCGTTCCCAGACCTCGTGATCCCGCTCGCGGTCGGCCAGGAACGCTCGCTCAAACTGCTCGACGACGTGCTGTCGGCCGACCGACGTTTCGTCATGGTCGCGGGGCGTGACCCAGACGTCGAGTCGCCAACGCCCGAACAGCTCTACGACGTCGGCGTGATCGGCACGATCGCACGCTTGATGAAAGTTCCCGACGGCAGCACTCGGCTGCTGGTGCAGGGTGGCCAGCGCGTGCGGATCACCCGATGGACGCAGCGCGAGCCCTACCTCGTCGCGACCATCGAAGAGCTCCCGGACACCGTCGAGCAGAGCGACGAGCTCACCGCCCTCGTGCGGGAGGTCCAACGCACGTTCCTGTCGATCGTCGACGCCGTTCCCTACCTGCCAGAGGAACTGCAGCTCGCCGTCGCCAACATCGAGGACGCCTCACAGCTCAGCCACCTGATCGCCAGCGCCCTGCGGATCACGGCGGTCGAGAAGCAAGAGCTCCTCGAGCAAGCCGATGTCGAGCTGCGCTTGCGCCGGCTCGTGCAGCTGCTGGCTCGCGAGCTCGACGTGATCTCGATCGGGACGCGCATCCAGGATCAAGTCCAGTCCGAGCTCGACAAAGGGCAGCGCGAGTTCGTGCTGCGTCAGCAGCTACGGGCGATCCAGGCAGAGCTGGGCGAGGACGACGACAGTCAGCGCGAGATCGACGAGCTGCGCGAGCAGCTCGGCGCCCGCGACCTCCCCGAGGAGGTCCGCAAGACGGCCGACCGTGAACTCGGTCGCCTCGCGGCGATTCCGGCTGCCTCGCCCGAACACGGCGTCGTGCGGGGCTACCTGGAGTGGATCGCGCTACTCCCGTGGGGTGCTGCAACCGAGCAGCCCATCGACCTCGGCCTCGCCAAAGAGATCCTCGACGGCGATCACTACGGCTTGGAGCAGGTCAAGGACAAGATCCTGGAGCACCTCGCCGTCCTGTCGCTGTCCCACGAATCGCGCGGCACGATTCTGTGCCTGGCCGGCCCGCCGGGCGTGGGTAAGACCTCGCTGGGCAAATCGATCGCCCGTGCGATGGACCGCTCCTTTCAGCGTATCTCCGTCGGCGGCGTGCGCGACGAAGCGGAGATCCGTGGCCACCGGCGGACCTACGTGGGTGCGATGCCCGGGTCGGTGCTGCGCGCGATGCGCGACGCGGCCACCACGAACCCGGTGATCCTCGTCGACGAGATCGACAAGATGAGCTCCGGCTTTGGCGGTGACCCGACGGCGGCGATGCTCGAGGTGCTCGATCCGGAGCAGAACTCCACCTTCCGCGACCACTTCCTCGATCTGCCTTACGACCTCTCGCAGGTCACGTTCATCTGCACCGCCAATGAACTCGACCGGATCCCCGGGCCGCTGCGCGACCGTATGGAGATCGTCACGATCGCCGGCTACACCGAGCGAGAGAAGCTGGAGATCGCGCGCCGGTACCTGGTTCCCCGCCAGCTGGAGCGCGCGGGTCTGCGGCGCGGTCAGGTGTCGTTCACCGACGCTGCGCTGCGCACGATCATTGCCGAGTACACGCGGGAGGCTGGCGTCCGCGGGTTGGAGCGCCAGATCCGGACGGTGGCCCGCAAGCTGGCCAGGCAGGTCGCCGAGGGCACCCTTGACGGCCGCACCAGTATCAGCGCGCCCAAAGCCCGCGAGATGCTGGGCAACCGTCGCCGCGAGAAGGAGCGGCGGCGCCGCTCCTCCGAACCGGGCGTGGCCAGTGGCCTTGCGTGGACGCCGGTTGGCGGGGACGTGCTCTACGTGGAGGCGGCCGCAACCCCCGGAACCGGCCGCTTCGTGCTCACCGGCCAACTCGGTGACGTGATGCGCGAATCCGGCCAGGCGGCCTTCACCTGGTTGCGCGGCAACGCTGGCACCGTGGCACCGGACGCGCCGAGTGACTGGTTCAAGACCCACGACGTGCACGTCCACGTGCCCGCTGGCGCCATCCCCAAAGACGGCCCGTCGGCTGGCATCACGATCGCCACGGCACTGGCATCCCTCATGTCCGGCCGGCCGATCCGCGACGACGTCGCGATGACCGGTGAGATCACCCTCACGGGCCAGGTGCTCCCGATCGGAGGGCTGAAGGAGAAGGCGCTCGGTGCCCAAGACCTGGGCTACAAGCTGGTCATCGCACCGGCCCGCAACGAGCGTGACCTCGATGACTTCCCCGAATCGCTGCGCGAAAGCATCGAGTTTCACTTCGTGGATCGCATCGAAGCGGTCCTCGACCTCGCGCTGCGCCCGAAGCCACGCAACCGCCGCTGACCGGCGCTGCAGCGCGGGATCGCTGCGAAGTGATGCGCACGCGCCTGATGCGAGGCTATGCTCGGGAGGAGCCAAACGGAGCCGAACGGCCCTCGCGCGCGTCCACTTTCGCACGCACACCAGGTCGATTCGGGAAGGAGAGCAACCACATGGCAACCAAGGACAAGGCCGAGCAGGGCGCACACCAGGCACAGGCCCTGGTCGAAGCCCTCAAGGACAACCCGTACGTGCAGCGCGTACTGGCCGACGAGGATCTGCGCGATCAGGTCAAGGACGCCGTGGATTCGTCACGGTCGGCCTACAAGCGCGCCAGCAAGAGCAAGCGCCCGGCGCAGGCCCTCATCAACGACGACAAGCTCCAGAAGGATCTGAAGTCGGCGTTCGAGGCGGCCAAGGCCGCGCAGGAGGCCCTGCGCGACGCTCCGGCAAACCCGACCGCTGGACGCGGCGGCGGCAAGGGCAAGTTCCTCGTCCTCGCCCTCCTCGGCGGCGTGATCGCGCTCGTCGTGAGCTCGAGCCTGCGCGACAAGGT
>JAEMRF010000052.1:6453-13659 GCA_016463515.1 Solirubrobacteraceae bacterium
CCCTCCTCGGCGGCGTGATCGCGCTCGTCGTGAGCTCGAGCCTGCGCGACAAGGTTCTCGACCTCCTCTTCGGCCCAGAAGAGACGTTCGATTACGTGCCCGCCGCCAACGGCAATGGCACCGCCACCGCCGCCGCGCAGACGCCGGCGCCGAACGCGTCGTAACGCCAGCGCTTCAGCGTTGAACCACAAGGGGCGCCCATTGGGCGCCCTTTTTGTTGGCCCTACCGGCCCGGTTTCGTTCAGCGCTGGGCTAGAGCCCTAGGCGCTCGAGCAGCGGCACGCGCCGCGCCGAGGAGGCCGGCGGCGGACCGAAGATCGAGCGCTGACCAACCAGGAGCCCGCGGTCGCCGGTGATCTTGAGCTTGCGCTGCAGGATCAGCTTGATCGGGTTCGCGCGCTCGCCGATGAGGTCGAGCAGATCGTTGAGCGACACCTTCAGGCTGACCGATGGCGCGGGGTGACGGTCGCGGATGTATTCCAGGCCGTCAGGCGTGACGAGGTAATGACGCGGGCCGACGTCGGTCAGGTCGAACTGCACCACCGTGCCGAGCGACGGCGTGTGGGCCTTGATGATGTTCTGCAGCATGTCGAACGCGAGGTCGACGTCGGCGGGCTCTTTGCTGACCGGCCGGGTGCCGTCACCGATGTAGCCGGCGTCGAGCAGGCGCATGAACTTCTCGCCTTGCTCTTCGAAGGTGACCGACGGGTCGAGCGTGAGTGCCTTCAGGCGCTCTTCTTCGGTGAAACCGATGCCGCGTAGCCGGGCCGAGAGGGCCCGGAACGAGTCGGTGTAGAGGTCTTGCAGGCGCAGACCCAACGGATCCAAGAACGTGGAGTCGCCATGGTTGGGGTACGCGAAGGCCATGAGGTAGGTGCCGGTCTGGCGGATGGCGTCGGTGATGACCTGGCCGATCTCCTCGCGGTCCTGGGCATACATGTCGGCCAGGGTCTTCATGCCGAAGGCGATATGGCGCTGCTCGTCGTTGGCGACGTTGCGCAGACCATCGAGGAAGCCGGGAAGCAGGCCCGTGCGCTCGAGCCATGACTCCAAGAGATGCTGGCCCGGCTGAGCCATCGTGCCTTCCACGATCACCATGTAGTTGGTGATCGCTTCTGCGTAGGTGCGGCGGGACTTGTCGGTCTTGAGCTTGTTCGCGACGTTGGCCAGGTTCTCGAAGGTCTTGCGGTGGCCCCACGTGAGGTGGACCTTCGTCGCGTCGAGGCCGGAGCCGGTCGTGCCGTCGCCGAGGCCGACGACCTCGTGCATGAACCGGTTGAAGAAGATCGCATGGCGCGCCTCGTCGACCTGCTGCGTGCACAGGAAGTACGTCTGCTCCTCCGTGGGGGCAGCCTCGATGTAGGGCGAGAGGTCGTCGGTGACCTCGTCTTCGCCGTGAAAGAAGAGGGCCAGGAACCACAGCGCTGCGGTGCGCTCCTGCGCCGTCATCTTCTCCTGCCAGTCGATCCGGTCCTGGGAGAAGTCGACTTCGGTCGCCAACCAGTGGCCGCGCTCCCAGCGGGAGTAGAGGTCAGCGTAAGAAATGGTCTGGGCTGCCTGGGACGTAGCGGCGGTGCTCATGGTCACAGGAGCGTACCGTGCAACCGGTGGGTTTGTCTGCGGCAAATCCCTATTCCGGCGCCGATTGAACCTTGCTCAACTCGCGCCGGAGGCTACGTGTTGCAGGGATTCTTGGATGAATACCAGTTTGAGCAACGACTGTTGTTCAAACCAGATTCAAGTGAGCGGAGCAACAATTACCAGGATTTGCGGGGGGTCCACCGCGTGGGCTTGGTACTCGCGGTTCCGTGCGAGCGACGTGTCGAGAGGCCGGTGGGTTCAGCTGGAGCGCACAAGGCCGCGCTTGGTTGACCAGCGATCTGCGCCAGAAACAACGGCCCAAAGGGTCAGGCCAAGGGCGGCCAGCAGGAGCACGCACGCAAAGGTGAGCTCGGTACGGCCATCGCGGTCGTAGATCAGCAGCAGTCGACCGAGGCCATCGGTGGCGCCGACCAGCTCCGCGGCGACGGCGCCGGGGACGACGAGCAAGGCCGATACGCGTGCTCCGGCCAGCATGGCCGGCACCGCCGCTGGCACTTCGACGAGTCGCAGGCGCCGAAAGCGGCCCGCGCCAGCGCCGCGAAGGAGCTCCTCGACGGAGGAGTCGGCCTGTCGGACGCCTTGCGCCACCGCCACGATGATCGGGAACACGGCAATGAGCGTCACCACCACGAGCTTGGGGCCGAGGCCGAAACCGAGCCACGTCACGAGGAGTGGGGCGATCGCGATGATCGGGATCGTCTGGGTCACCACGAGGACGGGCTCCAGCGTGGTGCGGACGGGGCGGAAGGCCGCCATCAGCAAGCCCAGGACTCCGCCGAGCAGCAGTGCTGCAAGGAGTCCGCCGACCGCCTCGATGCTTGTGACTTGGAGTGCCGGGAGCAGGACCTCGCGCGCGTCGACGAAGGCGGCCCAGGCGTCGGAGGGGGCCGGCAGCGTGGATGGATCGACGTCGAAGATCGCGCAGGCCGCCTCCCATGCGCCAAGGAGCACGGCCAGGGCGGCCAGCGTGCGCAAGAACGAACTTCTCACGCCGGACTCGCTTCGAGGAGTGCCAGGAGGTCGGCGGCCAGCAGGCCCTGGAGTTCGGCGTCGCGCTGGTGTGGCGGTGGCGGTATGCGCTCGGCGACGACGCGGCCGGGGCGACTGCCCAGGACGACGATTCGGTCGGCGACACGCGCCGCTTCGGTCGGCTCATGCGTCACGAGCACCACCGACCGCCCGCTCCGTGCCAATGCGCGCAGGCGCTCTCCGGCTGCCCGACGCTCAATGGCATCCACGGCAGCGAGCGGTTCATCGAGCAGCAGGATCGGGCGAGCGATCGCCAGCACGCCGGCCAGGAGTAGCCGCTGGCGTTCACCGCCGGAGAGTCCTGCGGCCCGCCGGCCCCCGCGCCGCAGGAGCTCGGGCTCCTGCGTGAGCAGGGCTTCGCGGGCGACCCGTCGGGCGGTCCTGCGGGGAACTCCGGTGGCCTCGAGCGGCAGTGCCGCGTTGCCCACGGCATCCCGCCAGGCCACCGGTCGCGAGAGCTGCGGCAGATACGCCGAGTGGAGGCGGGCGCTCACATCGGTCTCATCTGCGAGGCGCAGCGAGCCGCCGTGCGGGCGTGTGAGGCCTGCCAGGGCGCGCACGAGCGTGGTCTTGCCGCTGCCGTTCACGCCGAGGAGCGCGAGGACCTCGCCCGACCGCAGCTCCAGGTCGATCGCCTCGATGATCGGCTCACCGCTCCGCCCGAGGACGGTGAGGCCCTCGGCACGGAGCAGTGCGCTCATGGTTGCGCGGACTCCGGCGGGATCGCGCTGAGTTCCGGCACGGTCAGTTTGCGATCGGTGAGCCCCGACTCGGCGGCGAACTCGGTGAACGCCTCGAGGTCGTCCTGGTTGAAGGCACCCGCGGTGGTCGGGCTACCGAAGAGTGGGACGTAGCGCCGCAGCTGGGCCTTGGTGATGGAGGCGTCCAGCTCAGGGAAGCGCTGTTGCACCGCCGCCTCGCCAACCGCCGGGTCGGCGATCACGTCGAGCGTGCCGCGCGTCAGCGCCTTTGCGAATCCGCCGACGTGCACTGGGTCGTCGGCCGCAAGGCGGCGGTTCACGAAGGCCACGAGGCCGGGGTAGGCCGGGCCACCGAACTTGTCGAGCGCAAAAGTCCTGCCCGCGGTGCCGAGCTGCTCGAGGGTGACCTCGTCGGCCGGCCAGTAGGCCGTCGTGGCGTCGACGCGGCGGGCGTCGAGCGCTTTGAGGCCGTTGAAGCCAAGCGTGATGAGTTTGGTGTCGACGGGCTCGTCGTCCTTGCGCGCGATCGCGGCGACGACGGCCTCGTCGGATGGCAGTCCGCTGACTGCGATCTTCTTGCCGGCGAGCTGCTCGGGCTTCGTGATGCCAGCGTCGGCGCGCACGATGAGTCCGCTGAGCGGACGCTGCACGATGGCCGCCGCGAGCGTGACCTGACCATCAGCCTCAGGTTGAGCTTGACCCTTGGGGGTCGCGGCGCGCTCATTGCGTCGAGCCACGTCGATCAGGTCCGCGAGCCCCACGTCAGCCCGGCCGCGGGTGACTTGCGTGAGCGCGTCCGAGGTGGACGACGGCGCGACGATGTCCAGGTCGATCCCGGCGTCGTCGAAGTAGCCGGCTTCCTCCGCTCGGATCAGTCCGGCGTGGACCGCGTTGGGCTCGTAGTCGAGGACCAGCGTCCACGAGACTGGCGGCGTGGTCTGGGTGCCGGTCGCGGTCTCGGGCTCATCGTCGCCTCCACATCCAGCCAGGAGCATGAAGGTTGCAAGCGCCACCGTTGACGCAGCTGCCCGAAGGCGCGGCCGCGGGCGGCGAAGGCGAGCGATTCCCGGAACGACCGGCTGACCCATTACGTCGGCTCCGAGGCCAGCTTGGGCGACGTCCAGGGCTGGGCGAGGCGCTGCGCGAACCAGCCGGGAAGCTCCTCGATGGCCACGCGGGACTGCTCGAGCGAGTCGCGCTCGCGGACGGTGACCGTGCGGTCGGAAAGGGATTCGTGATCGACGGTGATGCACCACGGGGTGCCGATCTCGTCGTGGCGGCGGTAGCGCTTGCCGACGGAGCCGCCCTCGTCGTACTCGGTCCGCACGATGCCGCGCAGCTGCTCGCGGATCTCCTGGGCGAGCTCCGGCTGACCGTCCTTGCGCACGAGCGGCAGGATGGCGGCCGTGATCGGCGCCAGCTGTGGGTGCAGGCGCAGCACGACGCGCGTTTCGCCGTTCTCGAGCGTCTCCTCGTCGTAGGAGTCCACGAGGAAGGCGAGCGTCGCGCGGTCGGCGCCGGCGGCGGGCTCGATCACGTGCGGCGTGTAGCGCTCTTTGGTCGATCCGTCGAAGTACTCGAGCTTCTCGCCGGAGAACTCGGTGTGCTGCGTGAGGTCGAAGTTGCCGCGGTTGGCGACGCCCTCCAGCTCGCTCCAGCCGATCGGGAAGAGGTACTCCACGTCGGCGGTGCCTGAGGAGTAGTGGCTGAGTTCGTCGGCGGCGTGCTCGCGCATCATCAGGTGATCCGGGCGGATCCCGTAGCGCACGTACCAGTTGAAGCGCTCGGTCTTCCAGTGCTCGTACCAGTCGTTCACCTCGTCCGGCGGAACGAAGAACTCCATCTCCATCTGCTCGAACTCGCGCGTGCGGAAGATGAAGTTGCCGGGCGTGATCTCGTTGCGGAACGACTTGCCGACCTGCGCGATGCCGAACGGCGGCTTCTTGCGCGCGAACTGGAGCACGTTCTTGAAGTTGATGAAGATGCCCTGCGCGGTCTCCGGGCGCAGGTAAGCCACGGAGGCGGTCGACTCCACGGCGCCGACCTGCGTCTTGAACATCAGGTTGAAGTCGCGGGCCTCGGTGAGCTCACATTCGGGCCCCTGGCCAGCGAGCTTGCTCGGCTTGCGCGGGCACGTGAGATCGGCCTTCTCTTCTTCCAGGTGGTCGGCGCGAAAGCGGTGGCCGCAGGTCTTGCAGTCGACCATCGGGTCGCTGAAGCCCGCCAGGTGGCCGGACGCCTCCCACACGCGCGGGTGCTGGAGGATCGCCGAGTCGAGGGCAACGATGTCGTCGCGCTCCTCGAGCATGGCGCGCCACCAGGCGTTCTTCACGTTCGTCTTCAACAGGACGCCGTAGTGCCCGAAGTCATACGTCGAGCCGACGCCGCCGTAGATCTCGGAGCTCGGGAAGATGAAGCCGCGGCGCTTGCAGAGCGCGACGATCTTGTCCATGGTCACGGAGTCGGGCACGCGGCCAGACTAGCCAGGTGCCCGGGGGCTGTGTCGCCTGCTGAGCCTCAGTTGTCGAGCAGGTAGGCCACGCTGTGCCTGAGGGCGGCGTGGTCCATGTCGCCGCGGATCAGGGCATCGAGCACCACGCCGTCGATCGCCGCGACGACCGCGGGCGCGCGCTCTGGCCCGACGAGGGCTGCAGCTCGGGCCACGAAACGCTCACGCGCGCGCACGAGCGGAGCTCTGAGCGTGGGGTCGCGGGCGGCGAGCAGGAAGAGCTCGTAGCGGGCCAACGACACGGTGCGTCCGGGGCCGAGCCAATGCTCGATGAGCGCGGTAAGGGCGTCGATCTGGTGATCCGAAGGGGCGTCGGCGGCCGGTGGGGTCGGGCGTTCGCGTGGCTCGTCGGTCGGCGGAGGGCCGGCCTCCAGCCGTTCCAGGTGGTCGAACACGGCGACGAGGAGTCCGCGGCGGTCGCCGAAGTGGTGGCGGATCGAGCCGTGCGGCACGCGGGCGACGTCCTCGACGGCGCGCACCGTCAGGTCGCGCGCGCCGCGTTCCCCGAGCACGAGCAACGCGGCATCGAGCAAACGTGTCGACGTCTGAACGGGCTCGGGCTCGGGCTTGGGCACTGACCGAGGCTACCACCCAAATTCTCCAGTTGGAGAAGTGGAGTGCTACGGTCTTCTCCATGTGGAGAAGTGAAATCGAGCGCATCGGACTGGACGCTGGCGATGAGGGGGCGCCCTACGACCGAAAGGCCGCCACGTACGACCGGCTGGTGCGCTCGCGGACGTACAACCGTGTCCTCTGGGGTGCCAGTCCGGCGGATTACGAGGCCTTCGCGCTGCGGGCACTCGATGCGGGCGCGGGGCCGTTGCTCGACGTTGCGGGCGGCTCGGCGGCGGCCACTGCCCATCTCTACGCGCACGCCTCTCGCGAGGTGGTGCTGGTCGATCGGTCGCGAGCGATGCTGGGCCGGGCCCAAGCGCGCATCGCGCGCGCATGCGGCCCGCTGGAACTGACCCCGCACGTGCGTCTGGTGCAGGCCGACGCGCTGCGTCTGGCCTGGGTCCCGCACCGCTTCGAAACCGTGCTGTGCATGGGGCTGATGCATATCGTCGCGGACCCGGAGGCACTCTTGCGCGCGCTGTGCGAGCAGGCGCAGCCCACGGGCAAGGTCTACTTCACGTCGCTGGTCGCGGATCGTGGGGTCGGTGCCGCGTATCTGCGACTGCTGCATCGCGCCGGTGAGGTGGCTGCGCCGCGGACGTCCGCCGAGCTCTCGGCTGCGCTCGGGGGCCTTGAGCTCGAGGTCCGCGGGAACATGGCCTACGGCGTGGCGACGAATTCAGGTTGACCCACCAGGCCCCGAGCATGCGGGGCTTCCTATACTCGACACTTCATGCCGATCTACGAGTA
>JAEMRF010000342.1 GCA_016463515.1 Solirubrobacteraceae bacterium
AGCTCGTCGATCACGCAGAGGATGTAGGGGAACTCCTGCTCGCCACGTTCGCGGCGCACGCGGTTCATCTCGATGAGCGAGCGGGTCTTGCTCAGCGACATCGTGGAGTAGCGCGCTTCCATCTCGCGCACGAGATTCTGGAGCGCGGTCGCGGCCTGTTTCGGGCTCGTGATGACGGGCGTCAGCAGATGCGGGATCGACGCATATGGCGTGAGCTCGACCTGCTTGGGGTCGACGAGCACCATGCGCACGTCCTGCGGCGTGGCCGACAGCAAGATGCTCGAAAGCATGCCGTTGATGCAGGCCGACTTGCCGGCGCCCGTCGTGCCGGCGACCAAGAGGTGCGGCATCTTGGCCAGATCGGCGAAGACCGACTGGCCCTCGACGTCCTTGCCCAGCCAGACCGTGAGCGGGGAGCTCTTGGGCGGCGCGTCGGCGAACACGTCGCCCAGGCGCACGATCGCGCGGTTGCGGTTCGGAACTTCGACGCCGACGGCGGTCTTGCCCGGGATCGGCGCAAGGATGCGGATGTCGGTTGCTGCGAGGGCGTAGGCCAGGTCGTCCTTGAGGTTGGCGACCTTGTTCATCTTCACCCCCGGCGCCAGGCGCAGTTCGTAGCGGGTGATGTGCGGCCCCGAGACGCAGCCGACCATCTCGGCCTGCACGCCGAAGTGACCGAGGGCCTCCAGCAACAGCTGAGAGGTCTGGGCCTGGTCTGCGCGATCTGGCGCACCACTGCCCTTGGCGGAGCGCGTCAGCACGCGGCGCGGCGGGATCTTCCATGGGAAGTCGGCAGCCTCGGTGACCTCTGCGCGGTACCGACCCATCGGCGTGAGCGCCTGCGGCCCGACCGGTGCACGCTGCGGCGCGTTGGCTGGATCGTCGGCGCCGTCATCGAACGCAGGATCGTCGGCGCCGATCAGCTCAGCCTCTGCCACCGCTGCGGCGCCCGGGATCGGGTCATCCAAGACCGGGTCGTCCAGGACCGCGCCGTGCTCCTCCACGAGGTCTGCGTCCTCGGAGAACTGGCCGTTGCGCTCGTCGGGAAGGTCCGGCACGTCGCTGCCGTCTTCATGGCGCGCCGCGCTGAGCTCGGCCTCGAAGTCCTCCAGCGGATCCGGGTACTTGCCCCCAGCGGGCGCTGCTGGCGGCAGCTCCTGGCCGGGTTCGCCGGGGCCGATCCAGATCGGACCGTCGCCTCCGAAGAGATCTGGGAAGCGTTCAGCGCCGTCGATGAGCTGCGCCGGGCGCGGCGTACGGCGGACGGTCGGCGCAAGACCTGGAAGCTCTGGCGGGGTCAGCGTGCCACTGCCGGTGGGGTCTCCCCCGGCAGACGTCCACGTGCGTGGGTCCTGAGGACGCTTCGTCCAGGTCCGCGGCGCGTCGGCGGGGACCACGGCCGTCGGCTCCGGCGCCATCTCGGGAGCGGAGGTCTTGCGGCGGCGTGTGCGGGTGGCGGTGCCGGATGCGGTACCGCCTGATGTGGCGGATGCGGTCAGCGGAGCTGCAGACATGACATCGGCCTCGCGGGCATCCAGCGAACGCTCCCACTCCTGCTCGTGCGCTGCGCGCAGGACTGACGCGGGCGCCTCGGCCAGCGCCATCGCGCGGTCCGCGCGGCGCTCGGCACGGATGCGTCCGGGAACGGCGGCCGCGCGACCAAGGCCACGCCCAGCGCCACGCATGACCGACGCCAACTCGGCACCGGTGAGCAGCAGCGCCGCGCCAAGGATCAAGACGATCGCCACCACGTAGGGCCCAAAGCCGCCGAAGGCGGCATGGCAGACGGTCCACAGTGACTCCCCGAGCAGGCCTCCGGCGTCGCGCAGATGCACCGCCGTCCACCGGGCGGCGTTCTCCGGGCCAGCCGCGGCGCGCGCGATCAGCGTGACCGCAGCGAAACCGCATGCCCCGCCAGCGGCGATCCGCAGGCAGGCGCGCAGGTCAAGTGGCGAAACGGCAACGAGGCCACCCGCAATCAACAAGGCTGGAGCACCATAGGCCGCCGACCCAAGAAGCAGGCGTGCACCGTCGGCAACGGCGTCGCCCACCAGTCCACCCGTCCCGGCGCGATACAGCGGGATCGCCACGATCACGCCAAAGGCGATCAGCGCGAGTCCGACCAGGTCGAGGCGGCGCTGGTCAAGCAGCGGCGTCTGTGGGGTCTTGGGCGCGGGCTTGGAGCCGCGGCGTTGTGCACGTGGAGGTGGTTTCGGCACCGTGCTCTAACGATTCGGCGACCATCGCCAGGCTCCTGCCTGGTGGACGGGTGTCCATAATGCGCCTGTGGCTGGCCAACGCGTGTTGATCGTCGAAGACGACGACGAGATCGCCGGTGCGCTGACGCGCACGCTGGCGCGAGAGGGCTATGACCCCAGCTCCGCTGCCACGGCTGCGGCCGCGCTCGAGCGCATCGCCGCCGAACACTGGGACGCGATCATCCTCGATCTCGGCCTTCCAGACGGCGATGGCCTGGATATCGCGCGGTCGGTGCGGGCCACCCACGAGACGCCGATTCTGATGGTCACGGCCCGCGACGACGTCAGCGCGCGCGTGACCGGCCTTGACGCTGGCGCCGACGATTACCTGGTGAAGCCGTTTGACCGCACGGAGCTGCTGGCACGCTTGCGGGCCCTGCTGCGCCGCAGTCAGCCTCCCGCTGGCTCGGCGCCGACCATCGAAGTCGATGACCTGGTCATCGATCGGGCGCGCCGGCTGGTTCGCCGGGGCGTGCGCGTCGTGCCCACGACGCCCCTTGAGTTCGAGTTGCTCGTCTATCTGGGGCGCCGCGGAGGCACACCGGTGTCACGTGAGGAGCTCCTGGAGCACGTCTGGCACCACGATCCGACGGAACCCACGAACACGGTTGAGGTGTTCGTCTCGAACCTGCGCCGCAAAATGGAGTCTGGCGGGGAGCCTCGGCTGCTGCGGACGGTCCGCGGTGCCGGGTACGCACTCGGTGCGTAGCTCCCTCCCCATCCGCTGGCGCATCGCGCTGCTGATCGCATCGGCTACGTCGCTGGTGCTCATCGCCTTCGCGTTCGTCGTCGCCACGACCGTCGACTCGCGACTGCGGGACGACTTCGAGCAGACCGTCTCCCGAACGGCGGGCGTGCTCGCGGAGAACATCGAGGTCCGCTACGAGACCCAGGACGGCGACACTCGGTTTCAGGACATCGACTTCGGGGTACGCACCTTTGCTCGTGGTAGCGGTGGCGTGATCCGTGTCGTCGCTGCTGGGCGGATTCTCGAGAACACCCAGCGCGGGGTTTCGCTCGGTGAGCCGCGCCCTGGCCGCAGACACGTCGGGGACCTGCTCGTCGATACGCGGCAGCTCACCTCAGCCAACCGCAAGATCGGGGATGTGCCCGTCTACGTGCAGTACGGGCGCTCGACGAGGGAACTCGAAGCCACGATCAGTCGCATCCACCTGCTGCTGGCG
>JAEMRF010000053.1 GCA_016463515.1 Solirubrobacteraceae bacterium
GTGGCATCGATCGCGCCGAAGCGCACCTGCGTGGCGCCGGAGAACCCGGTGCCGGTGATCGTGACCGTCGTGCCGCCGGCCGTCCCGCCGGAGGCAGGGCTCACGTTGGTGATCGTCGGTGCCGCGACGTAGACGTAGTCGTCGGCGACCACGTTGGCGCTCGTTCCGCTCGGCGTGGTGACCCGCACGTCGGTGGAGCCGGCCGCGCCAGCCGGCGACGTCGCGGTGATCGTGTTGCCGTTGACGACCACGAAGCCCGTGGCGTCGGTGGCGCCGAAGCGGACCTGCGTGGCCCCGGTGAAGTGGCTGCCGGTGATCGTCACGCTCTGGCCACCTGCCGTCGGACCAGACGCGGGATTCACGTTGCTCACCGTGGGCGCCGGGATGTAGGTGAAGTCGTCCGCGGCAGTATTCGGCGTGGTCCCACCTGGGGTGGTCACGCGCACGTCGACGGTGCCGCTCCCGGCTGGTGCCGTGGCGGTGACCTGGGTCGAAGAGTCGACGGTGAACCCCGTGGCATTGGCGCCCCCGAACTGGACCTGCGTCGCACCGGAGAAGTTCGTACCGGTGATGGTGACCGTGGTGCCGCCAGGGGCCGGACCGCTCATCGGGGCGATCGACGTGATCGACGGCGCGGAGAAGTACTCGTAGTCGTCGGCGGCGGTGTTGGCGCTCGTGCCGCCGGCGGTCGTCACGCGCACGTCGACGGTGCCGGTGGCGTGGGCGGGCGCAGTGGCCGTGATGGTGGTCGGGTTCACGACGGTGTAGCCGCTGGCCGGCGTGGCGCCGAACATCACCTGCGTGGCGCCCGAGAGGTCGGTACCCGTGATCGTGACCGTGTTGGCGCCTGCCGTCGGGCCGGCGCTCGGCGCAAGGCTCGTCACCGTCGGGGCTGGAACGTAGGCGTAGTTGTCGGCGGCCGTATTGGCCGAGATGCCGCCAGGCGTCGTGACCCGCACGTCCTGGGTACCGGTGCCAGCTGGGGCCGTTGCGGTGATGGTGGTCGCGTTGTCGACCACGTAGCTCGTCGCGTTCGTGCCACCGAACTGCACCGCCGCGGCGCCTGAGAGGCCGCTGAAGTTCGTGCCCGTGATGGTGACCGAGGTGCCGCCGCTCTGCGGCCCCGAGCTCGGCGAGAGATTCGTGACGGTCGGAGGCGCGACGTAGGTGTAGTTGTCGGCAGCGGTGTTCGCGCTGGTGCCGCCCGGCGTGGTCACGCGGACATCCGTCGTCCCGGCCGAGCCCGCTGGGGCGGTGGCCGAGATCTGCGTGGGTGAGTCGACCGTGTAACCGGTCGCGGGAGTGGCTCCGAAGACCACCTGGGTCGCACCGGTGAAGTCGGTGCCGGTGATCGTGACCGACGTGCCGCCAGCCGTCGGGCCGGTGCTGGGTGAGAGATTCGTGACCGAGGGGGCGGGGATATAGACGTAATCGTCGGCCCCCGTGTTGGGGGTGGTGCCGCCGGGGGTCGTGACGCGCACGTCCTGGGTGCCGCTGCCGGCCGGCGCAACGGCGGTGATCGTGGTGGCGTTGTTGACCACGTAGCTGGTCGCGTTGGTGACGCCGAAGCGCACCGCCGCGGCGCCCGAGAGGCCGGTGAAGTTCGTGCCGGTGATGGTGACCGACGTGCCACCGCCCGCCGGGCCCGTCGCGGGGCTGAGCAAGGTGATCGTCGGCGCGGCGAAGTACGCGTAGTCGTCGGCTGCGGTGTTGGCTGAGGTGCCGCCCGGGGTGGTGACCCGCACGTCCTGCGTGCCGACGCCAGCCGGCGCGGTGGCGGTGATCGAGGTGGCGTTGTTGACCACGTAGCTGGCAGCATCAACGCCTCCGAACTGCACGGCCGCGGCGCCCGAGAGGCCACCGAAGTTGGTGCCGGTGATGGTGACCGACGTGCCGCCAGCGTCAGGTCCGCTCGAGGGCGAGAGCGACGTGACCGTGGGCGCCGCGTAGTAGAGGTAGTCGTCCGCCCCAGTGTTGGCGCTCGTGCCGCCCGGCGTGGTGACGCGCACGTCGGCGGTGCCCGCCGCGCGCGCCGGCGCGGTGGCCGTGATCGTGGTGCTGTTGTTGACCACGTAGCTGGTGGCGTTCGTGCCTGCGAACTGCACCGCCGCGGCGCCAGAGAGGCCGCTGAAGTTGGTGCCGGTGATGGTGACCGACGTGCCCCCGGCCGTCGGTCCGCCAGCAGGCGAGACGTTCGTGACCGTCGGCGGCGGGACATACGTGTAGTCGTCGGCCGCGGTGTCGGATGACGTTCCAAGCGGTGTCGTGACGCTGACGCGCTGCGTGCCCGTGCCGGCGGGCGCCGTGGCCGTGATCTGCCCGTCGCTGTTGACCGTGAAGCCGGTGGCGTTCACGCCGCCGAACTGCACCGCGGTCGCGCCGCTGAAGTCGCTGCCGTTGATGGTGACCGACGTGCCGCCGGTGGTTGGGCCCTGACTCGGGCTGATCGCCGAGATCGACGGCGCCGCCGGCGCGGGCCGCACCAGCAGGGTGCTCGACGCCCAGGCGCTGTTGGAGACCGTTGCCGTGCGCGCGGCCAGGTTGCCGGCACCCACGGCCTCGTAGGCCATCGAGACCGCCGGGTTCGTCGTGCGCTCGCAGCCGACCTCGGTCATCCCGGTATAGGCGGCGTTGGTGCCGCCGCCCACGCGCGTGCCAGAGACCCGCATGCTGCCGTTGCGCGGCACAGCCATACCGGTGCCGGCGATCCCGACCGACGTGCCCGAGCCCGTGGCGGACGCGTTGCCGTCCAGCGGCAACGTGGTGTGGTTCCCCGTGAACGTGGCGATGACGCCGTTGGTCGTCGACGTCGCCGGCAGGTTCATGCCCGTCGAGTAGCTGCCGGGCTCGCCCGCGCCGGCGACCTTGTACCAGGTAGCGCTTTGGGGAGTGGCGATGTCGTGGATCTCGGTCCAGCCAGACGGGGCATTGCCGCCGCTGTAGAACGCGCTGATCGCGACGTTGATCACCATGAGGTCGCCCTGCGCGGTGCCCGCGGGTTTGGTGAACGTGATCGCGTACGGCCAAAACGCTGAGGCGTTGGCGCTGTTGCACGAGCGGAAGGTCACCGCAGACTGCGCCGACGAGGCGTGGCCGAGCATCACGACGACGGCCAACAGCAGCAGGCGGGTGAGCGTGAGGTGCAGGGATCGGGGACGCATTCGAGGCCGCCGTTCGCCATCGGACAGGACGGCCTGCGCGCGCAGAACTCGCGCGGAGGAGAGACGGTCCTCTCAACATCGGCCCGCTCAGCTGGCTCATGAAGCCCGCCGCAGCATGAAAGCGGCAGCGGTCGACCCGACATGGGACGTTCGTCCAGACTCGGGCGTCGGCGCCTTTTTGGCTGACTCCTCCCGAAAAACCCGCTCCGTGCGGCGAACGCGTCCAGATCTCGGGCTCCGCCGTATGGCCAGCGGCAGCGCCGGACGTTCAGGACGGCGGCGGAATGTCGATCAGACAGTCGTGAGCGATTCGCGCGCCAAACCGATCGATCTCGTTCCCGTCGGCGAGCGGATGCGGATGATCACGTGGTTCCGCCTTGCGGCCGCCGCCATCATCCTGGTCGCTGCCTGGGTCGCCCCACCGGTAGGCGCGTCGTCCGAGACCGTCACGGTGGTCGTGCTCAGCTACGTCGCCGCGGCCAGCGCCGTCGAGTTCCTCTGGCGCCGAGCCAAGAAGCCCTGGCCGTCGACCTTCGGCATCCTCGCGATGGCCGACAGCGCGCTGATCGTGTGGTGCTCGTTCGGCGCCTACGGCTTGGACTCGCCGCTGCGCTACCTGCTGGTCCTGCAGCTCATCACCTTCAGCTTGCTCGCCTCGTTCCGCACGGGTCTCAAACTTGCGCTGTTCACGACCTGGCTGCTCATCTTCGCCGTCTACTCCGGCGAGGCGAACGTGATCGCCGGCCTGGAGGTCGACAACGTCGAATTCGGCGACCCCACCTTCTGGCACCTCGTGACCGACATCGCGATGCTGCTCGGCGCCGCGATCGTGACGGCGGCGTTTGCCTCGGTCAACGAGCGCGAGCTGCGCCGCAGCCGTTACGACCTGGAACGTCTCGCGGAACTGGCCCTGGAACTCGACGACGCAGACAGTCCGGCCGCCGTCGGCGCCGCGGTGCTCGCCGGCATCAATGACGTCTACGACTGCAAACCGGCCGTGTTCGTCAGCGAGCAGAACGGCCGCTGGAAGGTGCTCGCCACCTGCGGCTTTGACGAGACGGCCGTGCAGGCGCAGGCCGTTCCTTCGATTTCGCCGCTGGTGGAGCGGGCCGTCGAGGAGGCGCGAACGCTGCTCGTCGCCAACACCGGTACCCAGCCCGACCCGCTCGCACAGTCCTTTGCTCCGAATGCCAACGTGATCATCCTGCCGCTTGCCGGCGGTGGCAAGCGCCCGGCTGCAGCGATCGTGGCCGAGTATCCAGCTCGCCGTGGTTCGCGGATCGAGCGGCGCATGGTGTCGATGCTGGAGCGCTTTGCCACGCACGCCGATCTGGAGCTCACCAACGCGTGGCTGCTGGCCGAGGTGCGCGCGGCCGCGATCACCGACCCGCTGACGGGCCTGGCAAACCGCCGCCAGCTCGATCGCGTGCTCGAAGAAGCCTGCGCGCAGGCCACTCGTGGCCACGGCTCGCTCGGGCTGATGATGATCGACATCGACCACTTCAAGAAGCTCAACGACACGTACGGCCACCAGACCGGCGACGACGTGCTCAAGGTCGTCGCCAGCACCATTGCCAGCACCCGGCAGGTGGGCGAATTGGCTGCCCGCTACGGCGGCGAGGAGTTCAGCGTGGTGCTCCCCGGTCTGGAAGGCGACGCACTGGTGGCGGCTGCCGACGACCTGCGCCGCGCCATTCTGAACATGGGCGGCGAGATTGCCGTGACCGTCAGCATCGGCGTGGCCTCGGTCCCCGCCGATGGCACCGACCGCGACACCCTCGTTGCCGCGGCCGATGCCGCGCTCTACCGCGCGAAGGAGGGTGGCCGCAACCGCGTCGTGGCGAGCGCCCCCATCCCGAGCGTGCTGCACGAACTCAAGGCGTCGTGAGGCGCCCGCACCTCCTTCTGCTGGGCGTCACCGCGCTGCTGCTTGCGGGCACGCCGTCCGTTGCGCTGGCCGGCGCCGGCGAAGGCGTGGGCTACCGCCTGACGGGCCAACCCGGCTCCACGCTGACCCGCGGCTTCATCCGCCTGCCGGCCTCGCCCGGTTCCACCGTCACCGCCAGCTTCATCGCGTCGAACTCGACGAAGAAGGCGGTGAACGTGGTCTTCTACGGCGCCGACGGCAACACCACTCGCGCAACTGGCGCCGTGTTCGGCAACGCCAAACCATCCGACGCAGGCACGTGGATCAGCCCGTCGCGGGGAACCGCGACGCTTCCCGCGGGGTCCGAGCTGGAGATCAACGTTGCCGTACGGGTCCCAGGCGGCACCGGCGTCGGCGACCATGTCGGCGCGGTCATCATGGAGCAGCTGGAAGGCACCTCCTCGGCCAACGTCAAACAGGTGGTCCGCTACGCGATCCCGATTCTCGTCGACATCGCCGGCGGGCCGGGGGCCCAGCTCCGGCTCGGCGAAGCGCGACTCGGGCGCATCTCGGGCACCGATATCGCAACGGTGTTCCTGCCGATGCGCAACACGGGCACCCGCATCTGCCGCCCCGTCGTCTCGGCGAGTGTGGGCGCAAGCGGCGCTGCGCCGATGACCGTGCAGCGCCAGCTCGACGAAATCCTTCCTGGCGACGAGATCTCCTACCCCTTGCGGATGGCCGATTCGATGAACCCCGGCACGTACCTCGTGCGCGCGGACGTCACCGGCTGCGGTCAACCCGTATCCACATCTGCGTCCTCGACGCTCGAGAACTCCGACGAGGCAACGCAGTCCCCGCAGGGTGGCGGCGCCAAGAACACCGGCGGTGATGGTGGCGACTCCGACATCACACCAGTGCCGCTGCGGCGCGCGACCGGTGGGGGTGGCGGCGGTGACGACAACGGCGGTGCGTCCAACCGCCGCGACAGCAGCCCGGCAGGAGACACCGACTCCACGTCCGCGGGCGACGGCGCCGTCGTGCCGGTCGCGCCGGTCAAGCCACCTGGCGGCAGCAGCAGCGGCAAGAGTTGGCTGAGCAAGGCTGGTGACGCGATCGCCGAGAACGCCCCGAAGGTCCTTGAGCGCGCGTCCATCCCGCTTGGCGCCTCAGCGCTCGTGGGTCTCCTCTTCTTCTTCCAGAACGCCCTGGACCGGCGCGACCCCAAACTCGCTGGCGCACCGCGTGAACGCGACGCCGCCCTGCGGTTCGACCCAAACCCTCTTCAATCCTGACCGTCAAACGTCTGCCGACGAAGGCTGGAGGTAGGTCCAAGGACGACCGATCAGGTGGGTATCGCCACCTCGTTCACCGAGTCCCGTCTCCCCCGGTTCCCATGACTCGGCGGCCTTCCGTCAGGCCGACCCTCACGACCCGAATGGCATCCAACATGTTCCCACCTCCGCGCACCACTCTTGCTCGTCTCATCGCCGCGTCAACCGCGGTGGCTGCTGTCGCCGCCATGGCCGCAGCCCCGGCACATGCTGAGACCGCGGACGCGGACCAGGTCGTCAACTCCGGCACCCTGATCTTCCTCAACAGCACCCCGGGCGACGTGTCCTTCCAGCCCGTCACCCTCAACGGCGCGAACCAGAACTCCACGCCGGCCGTGCCGCAGAACATCCAGGTGCAGGACGCCCGCGGCATCGCTGACTCGTGGAAGATCGACATGCAGCCCACGCGGTTCACGCACAGCGTGACGCCGACCGACCAGTTGCCCGCCTCGGCGCTCTCGATTCCGGCCGCTCCGGCTGCCTCGGTCTGCCTCCCCTCGTCGACCTGCACCCCGGCGACGAACACCGTCGCGTACGCACTTCCGGTGGATGCGGCGCCCGCGCCTGCGACTACGATTTACAGTGCTGCTGCCGATACCGGCCGCGGTCAGCTCGAGTTCAACCTCGGTTGGCAGCTGAACATCCCGGCCTCGACCCCCGCCGGGACCTACAACTCCACGTGGACCTACACCCTCAACACCGCCCCGTAGTCCACCCCGTTCTCCGCCGCGGGCCACTGCGGCCCCTCATGCACCGGCTTTCCCTCCTCCTCGCCCTCCTCTTCCTGGCGTCGGCCGCTCCGGCCGCGCACGCTGCCCCTGCGGTCGACGGCATCAGCGCCCGCGCCGTCGACGCCGATGGCAAGTCGATCGGTCGCGCGTACTTCGTGGAAGAGCGCAACCCCGGCTCCAAGTTCGTCGGCCACATCGCGATCTCGAACTCCGGCAAGACCTTCGCCCGGCTCTACGTCGACGCGGTCGACGCGGTCACGAGCAACCGTGGCGGCACGGTGTTCGCCCCGCGCGATGCCGACGACAAGTCGGTCGGCGCGTGGATCACGCCGTCCAAGAAGCTCATCCGCCTGGACCCCGGCGACACCAAGACCGTGTCGTTCACGGTCGACATCCCCGAGGATGCTCGCCCTGGCGACCACGTCGGCGGTGTGGCGATCGAGCCGCTGCGTCGCAAGACCACCGGCGGGCAGTTCGCCGTCACGCAGGTGTTGCGCGTGGCGATCGCCACGCAGATCAAGATCCGCGGCGAAACCACGCGGGAGCTCGTCCCAACGGTCCGCAAGCTCGAGGCCATCCCAGGATCGGAGATCCCGGCGCTGACCATCCAGCTCGCCAACAACGGCGATCTGCTCTGTAAGCCCACGCTCACGGCCACGCTCTACCAGGACGACCAGGTGCTCTCATCGGAGAAGCGCAACGTCGACACGATCCTGGCCCGCACCGCGATCGACTACCCGCTCTATTGGCCCCGTGGTCTCAGCGAGGGCACCTACACCGCGGCTGTGCGCACCGAAGGGTGTGGCAAAGCCATGGAAACCCAAGCCGAGGTCAAGCTCGATCGGACGCTCTCAGGAACGACGCCGCCGGCGAGGACCGGCCCGGTGCCAGAGCCTCCGGGCGAACCGATGCCGACGTGGCTGATCATCGCGATCGCCGTGCTTGCCGCCCTGCTGCTGCTGGCTGCCGGCTTCTGGCTGGCGCGCCTAGCGGCTCGTCGCGAGCGCGAGCGTGAACGCCGCGACGAACGCGACCGCGGCGGCACGTCGGACTGAGGCTCGGGGCCGCGCCTACTCTGCCGTCGCGGCGGTCAAGCGCGAAAGGTCGGCGAGGTCGATCTCCGGCTCGGGGACCTCGAAGTCGGCCGTGGCGACCTTTTCGAGGAGCACGTCGAGCAGACGGTCGGGGATGATGCGCGGCAGCACGTTGGCCATGTGGTTCTCGAAGCCCATCCGGTAGCGGCTGCGGGGGTAACGCGTCGTGACGGCCCGAGCGATGAGTGCGGCTGCTGCGGCCGGAGGCTTGCCAACCGTCCGGGCTTCGTCGCCAGCCTTCAGCGCCGAGCTTGCCAGTCGGCCGTAGCGATCCTGCATCTCGGGAATCTCGACGTGGGCATCCCACACGTCTTGTCCTTCGCTGATGCCCTTGTCGAAGATCGGCGTGATGATCATGCCTGGGGTCACGCAGATCACTCGGACACCTGCACCGCGAAGCTCACGGCGCAGGGTGTCGTTGAGCGCCTCGAGGGCGAACTTCGACACGGAATACGGGCCGAACATCGGGAGCGCCAGGCGGCCGGTCGGCGAACTCACGTTCACGATGCGGCCTTTGGCTCGCACGATGGCCGGGATCGCAGCGCGCGTCACCGCGATCGTGCCGGTGATGTTCACGCCGACGACCTCTTCCCAGCGCTGGTCGGCGATGAGCTCGACCGGCCCGACCGAGAGCACCCCAGCATTGTTGACCAGCACCGACAGCCCGAGCGGTTCGAGGCCCAGGCGGAGTTTGAGGCTCTGGATGTGATCAGCGTTGGTGATATCGAGCAGGATCGGCTCGATCCCGTCGCAGGTCGCGACCAGCGGGTCGGCATCGGCGAGGTTGCGGACGCCTGCCAGCACGCGGAAGCCGCGCTGCGCGAGCTCGACGGCGGTCGCCGCACCGATGCCGCTGGAGGCGCCGGTGACCAGCGCCAGTCCGTTTGCACGTTTGCGTGTCATCGGGGCACGACCTTCTCGATCATGTCCACGAGGACTTTGGTGGAGCCTTCCGGCTTGCCGTTGTTCTGCTGCTCGGCGGCGGTGACCGCGTCCACATGCTCGTAGCCGGGCTGGATCACGAACGGATCCGGACCGCCGAGCTTGGCTTTGATCTGCACGCCTGAGCCACCGAGCGACTGCATCCGCGGCTTGCGGGCGGTCGGGTGGCGATACGTGAAGTTCTTCAGGTCGCCGCCCTTGTCGTGGCCGTAGAACGAGGTGAGGTCCGTGATGACCCGCAGCGGGAAGTAGGGCTCCGTGAAGTTCGTGGGGCCCTCGAACTGGATCCGCGCGAACTGCTCGGCGTCGGTCACCTCGGTTCCCGGGTTGGTCAGGCCGGGCCCGATCTGGTCAGGGCCGAGCTCGTCGTAGTTGACCCAGCCGGTCACGGGCACGCCCGGGCCTGCCTTGCGCGGCACGAAGAGGTTGTTCTTCTGCAGCGCCCAGTTGGCGAGCGGAATATGCGCGAACTGATCGGCGAGGCGGTTGCGCCGCATGGCCTTGGCGTTGTCGAAGAACCCGAAGCTCGCGCGGATGGCGCTGATCGGTGTGCCGTTGTCGTCGAAGAGTTGGCCGAGGAGCGCGGCGTTCGTGTAGGCGTAGTGGCGGACGGAGTCCTTGGAGAACAGCAGCCGTGAGAGGTCGGTCGAACCGGCCAGATGGAAGAACGAGTCCAGGGAGCTGTTGTAGGGCAGCGACTTCACCAGCGGCGTCGCGAGGCCGTCCGGGTCCTTGTAGGCCGCGGTGCCAATGGCCTCGATCGCCATCGCGGAGATCGGGTCCACGCCATCGAGCGGCACGATGGCCGGGATCTGACGCTTCTTGATCGCTTCCAGGCCGGCCTTGCGCACGATGTCGACCTGCCCGAGCGTGAGCACGTTGATCGCGAACTTCAGCTGCGGGTAGTCCTGCGTGGGGTCGAGGTCGAGCATCGACTCAAAGCCTGCGAAGGCCGCGCACTGGCGATAGCCGGCATCGGTGGTGGTCTCGCGCTTGCCGTCGAAATCCCAGCCGGCGAAGACCTGGGTCAGCGGCCCGCCGAGGGAGTGGCCGCCGCAGATCACGTGCTGCTCGCGCCAGGCTTGGTCGGGCAGCTCGTTGGTCATCACCGAGTAGTAGTCGTTGACCGTCTGCGCGAGGCCGATGTCTCGCAGGACTTCGGTGCCGTACTTGAAGCCCTTGAACTTGCGGCCGTTGATCGTGGCGCCGCGGAAGTAGTAATCGGTCGCGTCGGTGAAGTTGCCGGAGGCCTCGTACGCGTTCAGGCCGGTGAGGTCTTCCAGGCAGTTGCCGCGGCGATCCAGCGCCCACACCTCGATGTCGCGGCCGCGCCGCTTGGCCTCACGCACCGCGTTGCGTGCGAGCGGCTCCAGGGCCATCGCGCCCTCCAAGATCCCGGGCATCAGTACGGCGACCGAGCTCGCCTGCATCGGATCGGTCGGGCCGGTGAACGACCGGAAGCGCACGTACTGAATCCAGTCGCAGGCTTCCGGGTGGGCAGCGGTGCTCTTGATCAGAGGCACCCGCAGCTTGACCAGGCTCACGGCCACGTCGGACTGGGTCGACGCCGACGCGATGGGCGTCTCGAGGCGCTCAGCCGCGGGAGCAGCCATCGCGGGCGCCGGAACGACCAATACCGCGATGCCGAAGACCGTGGCGGCGACGCGACGGAGAAACGGAGCTTTGGGGGTGGGGGAGTGCGGTGGGACGGAACGCATCACGAGACAGAATGCAGAAAATTGGAGTGGGGGTGGGTATTTATTTTTACCCCGGCACTGAGCGCGTATACAAAAAGTCGCGGACGCGGTTCTAGGGCTTACCAAAGTAGCGCCAAGGGCGGTTTGGGCTGACGAAATCCAACGTACCGTCAATAAGACCACCCAAACCGATAATTGGTATTTCGGGTTGCGGTAGCTATCGTTACCCTCACTGTCCCCTACGACCGTCTCCCGGTCGAGATTCCAGCGATGTCTCCTTCTGTCCCAGGTCTGACTTCCGCCTCGAGCTCCCGCAAGGCCAGCTCAGCGCTTCCTCGCCTTCTGGCTTCCGTGATTACCGCGCTCGCGGTGGCCTTCACGGGGCTGGTCGGCGCGGCGCCGGCATCCGCGGGTGGCATGTGGCCGCCTCACGATCCGTTCTACGCGGCTCCGGTCGACCTTGCGAGCCGCGCGCCAGGCGAGGTGATCCGTGCCCGCAGCACGCGCATCAAGCTCGGGCCGAACATCCAGCTGCCGTTCAAGACCTACCAAGTGCTCTACCGCACGACGGACCGGTCTGAGACGCCCATCGCCACCGTCGCGACGATCATCGTCCCGACCAACAGCCGGCCCGCCACCGACCGCAAGCTCGTCTCGTACCAAACGGCCTACGACGGACTCGGCCCCGGTTGCCGCCCGTCGTACTCGCTGCAGACCGGCAAGGTCGCCCTTCAGGGCGCCGAGGTCATCCTGATGATGAACATGCTGCGCCGCGGCTGGACGATCGTAACCAGCGACTACGAGGGCCCGAACGACAGCTGGGGTGTCGCTGCGACCACGGCACGCGGCGTGCTCGATGGCATCCGGGCGGCCGAGTCCTACGAGCCCGCCGGGCTCGACCAGGGCGTCAACACCAAGGTCGGGATGATGGGCTACTCCGGCGGTGGCAACGCCAGCGCGTGGGCCAACGAGTACGCCCCGGGATACGCGCCCGAGCTCAACATCGTCGGTGCGGCCTATGGCGGCGTGGGCGGTGACCTGGGAACGATCGTGCGCTCGCTCGACGGTGAGCTCTACGCCGGGATCGCGTTCGCGGGCATCGTCGGCGTCACGTCGGCCTACCCGGACCTCGACATGAACCGGTTCCTCAACGCCAAGGGCAAGAGTCTGTTCAAGAAGCTCAAGTCGCCGAAGATGGCGTGCATCAGCGACTTCTTCCTCTCGCATCCCTTCCAGAAGTTCCGGTCCTACACGACCGTTCCGGACATCCTGAACACGCCCGAGTTCAAAGCGATCGGCGAGGAGAACAAGCTCGGCCGGTGGGCACCCAAGGCCCCGACCCTCTGGTACCACACGTACTTCGACGAGATGGGGAGCTGGTGGGTCAACCAGCGCGTCGCCCGCGACTACTGCAAGGCCGGCACGCCCGTGAGCTTCCAGACGAGCTACATCGAGGAGCACGCGCTCCAGGCGGTCCTGCGGCCGTGGGACGCACAGAAATGGATCGACGATCGGTTCAAGGGCCGACCGTTCAAACCCAACTGTCCGACGACCGAGACCGGACCCTTCGGGCCGTCGCCTCCGCCCGGTAAGGGGTTCTAAGGCCTACGTGTAGGCGCTGCCGGCGTGCCCGACCAGAGCGGGCACGTCGGCAAGGGAGTCGATGACCATCGTGGGCTCAATGGCGCTTTCTTCGACTTCGTGCGCGCGGTACTTGCCGGTCTTCACGAGGATGCCCGCCAGACCCGCGTCGATCGCGCCGCCCACGTCGGCCTCGAGGTCGTCGCCGACCATCGCGACGCCGGTGGCTCCGATGCCCAGGTCGTTGAGCGCGGCGGCGAAGAACTCACCTGAGGGTTTGCCGACGACCGTGGCTTCCACGCCCGTGGCGTATTCCAGGGCGGCGATGAACGGGCCGGCGTCCATCACGAGCCCTTCTGGTCGCCGCCAGTAGCGGTTCTTCTGCAGCGCGATGAGGTCTGCTCCGCGCAGGATCGAGCGGAACGCGCCGTTGAGAATGCCGTAGGAGAAGCCGGGACCGAGGTCGCCGACGATCACCGCGTCGACCGTCGACCCGGGAGAAACGACGGCTTCGAGGTCGGCGAGGTCGGCCTTCAGCGCGTTGGCGGTGATGACGGCCACGCGCCTGTAGCCACGGTCGTGGCAGAGCTGCACGGCCATGCGGGCCGGCGTCAGGATCTCCGTCTCCTCCACGTCGTAGCCCAGTCGGTTGAGGCGATCAGCGACGGCCGCTCGCGGGCGCGACGTGGTGTTCGTGACCAGGCGCAGCGGGATGCCCGACTCCGTGAGGGTGCGCATGGCCTCGACGCCGCCTGGCGTCGCGTCATCGCCCACATGCAGGACACCGTCGATGTCCAACAGCAGTGCTTCGAAGCGGGCGGGCATGAACCCAACATAAGACGGACCTCGTTTCGGGCCTTTGGACATTCGGACAAAGGCCCGGATCAGCGGGTCCACCGGCCGGGGGACAGGGTGGGCGAAGGCGCGCATACGGGTGACGCAGCGGCCTGCGATTCTCGCGATCGTCCGAGGGTGACCATGCCCATGAACGGGACGCCTGAAGCTGTTCACCAGCCGCCACTAGTGTCGAGCGAGGGCGCCGCCTGGCGCTACCCCGAATACGACCGCGCAGCCAAATGGTGCTGCGCAGAGGAGCGACGCGATGCCAGCCAAGGGCCATGCAGAGTGGAACGGCGATCTGAAGTCCGGGAACGGCACGTTCACCGCCGGCGAGGGAATCAGCGGCGAGTTCTCGTTCAAGTCGCGCTTTGAAGACGGCC
>JAEMRF010000343.1 GCA_016463515.1 Solirubrobacteraceae bacterium
TACCGACCACGGTTGGTGCGCTACTGCGCCACGCAGACCCGCCCCGAGCGCGTCGACGACGCCGTCCAGCAGACGTTCATGAACGCTTGGCTGGCGCTTCGCCGCGGCGCCGAGGTGCGTGAGCTACGCCCGTGGCTGTACTCCGTCGCGCGCAATGCATCGGTCGACCAGCTGCGGCTTGCGCGCGCTGAGCTGGTCGAGATCTCCTCTGAGCTCGCCGGCGGCCTCGACCCGGCCGCGGTCGCCGCGGCCCGTGACGAGGTCGGGGATGTGTTGCGTGCCGTATCCGAGCTGCCTGAGCGTCAGCGCACGGCCCTGCTGGAGACCGCGGTGCACGGCAAGTCCACCGATCTGGTCGCGGGCGAGATGGGGCTGAGCGGCGGCGCCCTGCGTCAACTCGTGCACCGTGCGCGTACGAGCGTGCGTGGCATGGTCGCCTCGTTCTTTCCCGGCCCGCTTGCCACGTGGTTTGCGCAGGCCGGGGGCGAGGAAGGCACGCGCCGTATCGCCCTGCTGATCGGTGGCGCGGGGCAGGGCGCAACAGCCGCAGCGCTGGCCGCAACCGCGACGGTGGCGTCGGTCGGAGCAATCGGCACGGCTGGCATCGCGTCGCTTGGCGGCGTGGCGAGCGAGACGCGTCAGGCGGCCGCTGGAGCGCAGGCGCGCGCGGGGAACCAGGCCAACGGTCGCTCGGCCCCCAAGGCAACCCCAGACACGGCTGCGGTCCAGCTCGCGAGTTTGGTGCGTATCCCGCTGACCGGCGAGCTCGCGCCGCCGACGCAGAAGGCTGAGGACGGCGACGGCGACGAGTCAGAAGCGAGTCCGCGCCCGCGCAGCGCTGATGGCCGAGAACCGGGAGCCGATGAGCGCGACCGCGACCGAGGCGGTGGCGACCGCGACGACCGCTGGATGGACGACACGGAAGCGACGGACCGCGCTGGCGGCGGCGATCGGCGTCGGGCGGATTCGGACTCGGACTGGTCGCCGAGGGCTCTGGCCTCGTCCGGTGATGGTCGCGAACGGCGTCGTGGTGGCGGCCGCGGCAGCGGATGGGACCGCGACCGCGACGATGACGGATGGCGCGATGATCAAGGCGATGCGTCGGCTCCGCCGGAGGCCGCCAATGAACCGGTCGTCACGATCACCCCGCAGGATCCGCCGCCAAGTCCGGCGGCGGAGCCGGCACCGCGGCCATCCGAGCCTGAGGTCAACCAGCCTGCTCCCGCTGATACGTCGACCGGTGGTGGTGATGTCGCTGCGAACAGCGGCGGCGGTGCCGCGAGCGACGCCGATGGGGCCTAGCCGCTACTCGACCTCGCCAGGCGGGCTCGGCACGGCAGGGTCGGCGTCGGTGATGTCCTCGAGCTGCTGGGCACCTCGGTCTGAGTCGATCCCGACCTCCTCGCCGAAGAGCGGGCAGGCCTCATTGCGGCACTCCCACCCGTGCTCATGACCAGCCAGCGCCTCTGAGGCTGGCTGGTGGCAGGTGGGGCAGAGCGGCGGTGCGTTCATGCACGAAGGCTAGCCCCGAGCTAGGCCCTCTTGCTGCAGGTCAGGTAGGCGCGGGTGCCCTTGATCGTCTTCCCCAGCACGGTCGTCGTGACGACGCGGACCTTGTAGCGGCCCCGTGGCAAGCGCGTGATGTTGACCGGCTGCGTGATCTCGGCGCGCGTGAGGCGTTTGACGACCTTGCCGTTGACGGCGACCGTGCCGGATGCCAGCGCGTCGCCTGCCGGCTCGTTCATGCGCAGCACGAAGCTGCGGCGAGGGAGGCACTTGCGCTTGCCCTGAGCCGGGAGCACCACGGTGTTCGCGAAGGTTGGCTTCTTGCCGACGGGGACCGGTTCGGAGTCAAAGCATGGCCGACCGAAGTTCGAGGGCGTGCCGTCCTGAGCGATCGACGGTTGTCGATCGGGCCGCAGGTGGCTCGCTGAGCAGAACCGAAGGAAGACCTGCCCGTCGGGCCTTGTAAGCAGGCGCCACGCGCTGTTGCCAAGGGTGGGCGTCGGAGCGCACGGTGTCTCGTTGTACCACTGGTGGCTGCCGAAATACTGCCCGTCTGGTTGGAGCGCCATCTTCGTCCACATTGGTTCGCCGACCGGGTGGAGGCACTCGGTCAGTCGGGTTTCGCGAATGACGATGCCCGTCAAGGTGCCGTCTGTCCCGGCCTTCACGGCGACCTGTCCACCGGAGTAGGTCCACGAACCTTCGATGGGGGCTGCGGCTGACGCCACCATCGGCATCGCGGCGCAGGCCAGTGTGGCGGCGGCGCAGGTCAGGACGGAGCGGATGAACATGCGCAAACCGTAGGTCCGCTCAGGCAGGGACACAACGCGACAGCATCCCGAATGGATACCGTCGGAATCCATCGCCTGAGCAGTTCAAGGTCTGGCCCGGTCAACCCTCGGCGCGGCGTGCCGTGGCGCGAATCGTTGCGGTCACGGCTGGGGGGTCGTCGGTCATCGGGAGATGGCCTGCCCCGAGGGTGACGTGGACGGCATCGGGCAGCGCCTTGCGGGCGCGCGGTGCCTGTAGACGGAACGGCAGCAGACGGTCATGGTCGCCCCACGCCACCGTCGTCGGCACGGGCATCGGTTCGCGCTGCGGGGCGAACCGGTACTGGTCAAATGCGCTGAGTCCAGCGCGGAAGGCCGGCGCATCCCAGGCGGCCTGAAGCGTGGCGACGGCATCCTCTGCGGCGAGCTTGGCCGGCCAGCGGTACAGCGTCGCAAAGAGCGGTCCACGCGCATGAGGGTTCGCGGTGAGCGCCCGCATCACCGGCCGCAGCGGCTCGGGAATGGCCTGGATCAGGCCCAGCGACGCCTGGCACCACTTCAGTTCGGCCGTGTTCCAGAAGCCAGCCGGCGAGAACGCCGTGGCCGAGCGCACGACGCCGCGCCGGGCGAGCTCCAGCGCAATCGCGCCGCCCATCGAGTTGCCCGCCACGTGCGGGCGATCCAGGCCTTGGTCGGCGAAGAACCGTTCAAACGCGTCGACGTAGACCGGGATCGTCGGCGGGCCGGCATGCCGGAGCGGGGCGGAGGCCCCAAAACCAGGCGAGTCGCAGGCGATCACGTCGAAGTCCTTCGCGAGCGCCGGGATCACGGCCTGCCAGCCCTGCCAGTGGTGCCCGATCCCGTGGATCAGCACGAGCGGCGGGCCGCTGCCCTCTCGGTGGTGGTTCATGCCGGGACCGGTGCCCGCGTAATCAGCTGCGCGGCCTTCTCGGCGATCACGACGGTGGGAGCGTTGGTGTTGCCGCCCGTGATCGTTGGCATGACCGACGCGTCGACGACGCGCAAGCCTTGGAGTCCATGGACCCGCAGCTGGCTGTCGACGACGGGATTGACCGACAAGTCATCGCTCATCCGGCACGTCCCGACCGGGTGATACAGCAGCATCAGGCGTCGGCGCA
>JAEMRF010000344.1 GCA_016463515.1 Solirubrobacteraceae bacterium
TTCGCAAGAAGATCGGCATGTTCGCGTCGCTGCCGATGGAGAGCGTGATCACCGCGGTCGACGTGGATTCGATCTACAAGGTTCCGCTGCGTTACCACCGCCAGGCCGTCGACCAGGTCATCCTCGATCACTTCGGTCTCGAGGCCCCCGCGCCGCAGCTCGACGAGTGGGAAGCGCTCGTGGCTCGCATCGACGGCGCCCGCGACGTCGTGAAGATCGCGCTGGTCGGCAAGTACGTCCAACTCGAAGATGCCTACCTCTCGGTCGCAGAATCGCTCCGCCATGCCGGGTGGAAGCACGGCGCCCGGATCGAGATCGACTGGGTCGACTCCGAGACGCTCCTCACGCGCGAGCAGGCCGCCGATCGCCTCGCCGACGCCGACGGCATCCTGATTCCCGGTGGCTTCGGTGGGCGCGGGGTCGAAGGCAAGATCCTGGCCGCGCAGGTCGCCCGCGAGGACCGCATCCCGTACCTCGGCATCTGCCTCGGGATGCAGATCGCCGTCGCCGAGTTCGCGCGCAACGTGGCCGACATGGACGGCGCCAACTCCACGGAGTTTGATCCGGAGACCCCGTTCCCGGTCATCGACCTCCTGCCCGAGCAGAAGGAAGTCGCTGACCTTGGCGGCACCATGCGGCTCGGCGCCGACCCGGTCAAGCTCCACGAGGGCACCAAGTTGCTGGAGCTCTACGGCGAAGCCATCGCGTACGAGCGCCACCGCCATCGCTACGAGGTCAACCTCTTCCTGCGGCGCCGCCTGGAGGCCGCTGGTCTCGTCGTGAGCGGCACGTCACCGGATGAGCGTCTCGTGGAAGCGATCGAGCTCTCCGATCACCCGTTCTACGTGGCGGCGCAGTTCCACCCCGAGTTCAAGAGTCGCCCCGAGCGTCCGTCGCCGATGTTCGACGGCTTCGTGACGGCTGCCCTGAAGCACGGCGGATCGCCGGTCGCCACGCGCGTGGCCAGCGAGCAGTCCGCCTGACCCGAGCTCCCGGTGCTGCACGTCCGCATCGAGCCCACCGGCCCCGCCGCTGAGCGCGGCGTGGCAGCGCTCTGCGCGGGCGGCGCAGCCGAGCGTGATCCGGAAGCGATGCTCGGGGCGCCGGCCGCGGTCGGCGCCTGCGCGGACGGCCAAGCCGCCGTCGACCTCCTCGTGCGCGCGGCAACGCTCGCGCTCGACGACACCGACCTGCACATCACGCTCCAGCGCCCATGAACACGGCGAAGACCGGCCTCGCGTACGCGGCGGCGGTCGAGGACCTGCTCGCCTGGCTCACCGTCGAGCGCGGGCGGTCCCGCAATACGGTCTCTGCCTATCGGACCGACCTGGAGCGTCTGGGCGCAACCTTGCTCGAGCAGGGCGTCGATCCGCTGGCCGTGTCGCACACCGAGCTTGCCGGCTACCTGGCGGCGCTCGCGGAGGAGGGCCGCAGCATCGCGACGCTGCGCCGCCACACGGCGTCGATTCGCCAGCTCTACGGCTTCCTCGTAGCCGAGGGCCAACTCACGCGCGACCCGACGGTCGATCTCAAGCCGCCGCGCGAGCGCCGCGCCGCGCCTGAATCGCTGACCCGCGATGAGGTTGCGTCGATCATCGATACGGCGCGCGGTGACGCGCCGCTCGTGCTGCGAAACCGCGTGATCCTGGAGCTGCTCTATGCCAGCGGGCTGCGGGTCTCGGAGCTCACCAACCTGGAACTGCGCAGCGTCGACCTCGAAGAGCGGCTGCTGCTCGTGCGCGGCAAAGGCGACAAGGAGCGCATCGTGCCCTTCGGTGGCGCGGCGCTCTCGGCGCTGCGGGCCTGGCTGCTGGACGGTCGCCCGGCGCTGCTGCGCGACCGCGCCCAACCGTGGCTCGTGCTCAATCACCGCGGTGGGCGGCTCAGCCGCCAGTCGGTGCACGTCGTGGTGCAGGAGGCGGGGCGCACGGCGGGCATCGCCTACGACGTCGGCCCGCACATGTTGCGCCACACCTTCGCCACCCACCTGCTCGCCGGCGGGTGCGATCTCCGCGTTCTGCAGGAGATGCTCGGCCACGCGAGCGTTGCCACGACGCAGATCTACACCCACGTCTCTGCCGATCATCTGCGCGACGCCTACCTCGGCGCGCACCCACGCGCGAAGCTCGTCTCCGCGCCGCCGGTCCTGCGATGATGCGGCCTGTGCGCCGCGTCCTGCTCACCTCCGCACTGCTGCTCGCGACCGCCGTCGCTGGCTGTGGCGAAGGCCCTGCCGTCTCCCCGAGTGTGGGGCGGCCCGCCCTGGACCCTAGCGGCGAGCCGTTCGCCTTCCCGGCGGGTGGATCGATCGACCTGCCCGCCTCGTGGGACATCACGGCCGGTCCCGACGGCGGCCCAGAGGTCGTGCGCGCGACCTCCGGCCAGGGCGCAATCGTCGTGTGGCGCTACCCGCGCACCGAGCCGCTGCCGACCACCAAGAAGGACCTCGTCAACACCCGGCGCAGTCTCAAGGCCGCCGCGACCACCCGAGATCCCGAACTCAAGCTCACGGCTGCGCTCCTGCGGCGCGTCCCTGAGCCCGCCGTCGAGCTGGCCGGCACGGGCACGATGGCCGGCGCCAAGCGCTCGATCCGCAGCCTGCACGTCTACGCCGACGGCCACGAGACGGTGGTCGAGTGCATCGGCCCCCTGGCCGACGCCGCCCAGTTCAACGAGACGATCTGCACGCCGGTCATCGACTCGCTGAGCATGACCAACGCGTAGTCCGCGGTTGCCCGAGCTCCCCGAAGTCGAGACGGTCCGCCGCCAGCTGGCCCCGCACCTGCAGGGCCGCACCATCACGGCCGTGCGCATCGACGATGCCCGCTGGTGCGCCCCGCAGGAGGCCGGTGTGGTCGAGCAGCAGCTGACGGGCCGCCGCATCGAGGCGCTGGAGCGTCGCGGCAAGCACCTGATCGTGCGCCTGGACGACGATCAGCATCTGCTGATGCACCTGCGGATGACCGGGATCATCCTGTGGGAACCGGCCCCCGATGCGCCGTATGAGCGGGTCCGGATCTGGCTCGACGACGAGCATGCCATCGCCTTCTGCGACCCCCGGCGGTTTGGCACGGGGCTCCTCCTCCCGGACGCCGAGACCACGCAGGCCTACCTCGACGAGCGTCTCGGCCCAGAGCCGCTGGATCCGGAGGCGTTTACCGATGCCGTCCTTCGAGCTGTCCTTCGTGACCGCGACGCACCGGTCAAAGGCCTACTGCTCGATCAAAAGCGCATCGCGGGGATCGGCAACATCTACGCCGACGAGGCGCTCTTCAGAGCAGGCATCCATCCGGCGCGCCCCGGTCGGCAGGTCAAGCCCGCCCAGATCGGGCCGCTGCGTGAGGGCATCGTGGAAGCGCTGCAGCTCGGCATCGACTCCGGCGGTGCGTCGATCGATGACTTCCGCCACCT
>JAEMRF010000345.1 GCA_016463515.1 Solirubrobacteraceae bacterium
GGCTCGACGCGGTCGTCGGCGAAGCCGAGGTGGGGCTGGTCGTGCAGGCAGTCCAGGCATTGCACGACGGCTTCCTGGAGCTCGTCGATCGCTTCGACGCGGCGACCACTCACGGGATCGATGCGATGGATCCCGTCGTAGTGGACCTGAACCTCGAGGCGGGTCGACCAGCAGCGGTAGCACCGCAGCCAAGGTTTGGGGAATTCAGGCTGCACTTGCGACAGCTTACGGGCGCGGCGCGCGGAGGAGGAACGCGACCAGCCCGATGCCAAAGGCGACCTGTCCAAACGTGGCGGCGGTGCCCAGGTTGATGGCCCCGGCAGCCGATGCGATGGCGGTCACGGCGACGAACAGCAGCAGCAGCCCCGCCGCGGGAAGAAGGATGGCCTTGCTCACGGCGTGGAGTCTGCCAGCCCAGCGCCCGCCGCGCGCTCGGCCAGCAGGTGAGCGAGCGACTCCACGTCGAGGTCGGGGGCTTCGTCATCCAGGACGCGGGCCGCGCGGCGTGCACCGCCAAGCGCGCGGACGGCCCGTTCTCCGTGTTCCCGCGCAAATGCGGCCAGCGCGCTGGAGCGTCGTGCGGCGATGCGCCGCTCGCGAAGATCGATCCGCTCACGGTGGCGGGCCAGGGCGTCGATGAGTTCGCCGATGCCCTGAACCGGAGCGACGGACGACACGAGGACGACCTCGGTGTCGGGGTCGCCGATCGAGCGCAGCGCAGCCTTGAGGTCGCGGCGGGCGCTGAGGGCGACCTTGCCCAGGTCGGACTTCGTCACGACGAGCACGTCTGGGACCTCCATGATCCCGCTCTTGAGGAACTGCAGCGCGTCGCCGGAGGCGGGCTGCACGATCACGGCGGTGGTGTCGGCGACTTCGGCGATCTCGGTCTCCGACTGGCCGACGCCGACGGTCTCCACCACGACGACGTCGAAGCATGAGGCCAGAGCATGCGCGGCGGCACGGGTCGCGGGGGCCAGGCCGCCGAGCTGGCCGGCGGAGGCCATCGAGCGCACGTAGACGCCGCGATCGGCCGGGTCGAGCAGCAGCCGCGCCCGGTCGCCCAGCAGCGCGCCGCCGGACCGCTTGGAGGAGGGATCGACCGCGAGCAGTGCGACGGTGGCGCCGCGGCGGCGCCACTCGGTGATCAGAGCACCGAGCAACGTCGACTTGCCGGCGCCCGGGGGGCCGGTGATGCCGACGACGTGGCCGGGCAGCTCGCCGCCGGTGGCAGCGGGCGCCAGCGCCGCGAGCAAGGTGCGGCGGGCCGCAGCGGTTCGCTCCGCGCGGTTCTCGAGCAGGTTGAGGGCCGCGGGGGCGGCCGTACGGTCGCCGCTCAGCAGGCGCGCGGCAAGCTGCGTGGCATCGTCGACCGTCATCCGCTGGCGGACGCTATCGGGCCGGGCCCGACCCGCGTAGGCTGACTGCTGTGAGTGGCAGCATGCAGGGCCGGGTGGCCGTGATCACCGGCGCATCAAGTGGGATCGGCGCCGCGACTGCGCGCCTGCTGGCGGCCGAAGGCGCGGCCGTCGCGCTGCTCGCCAGGCGGGCTGAGCGGCTCGAGGCGCTCGCGCTCGAGCTCGAGGAGTACGGCGCCAAGGTCGTGGCCATCCAGGCCGACGTGACCGACCCCGCAGCGGTCGCCGCAGCAGGCGAGCAAGTCGCCTCCGAACTCGGCCGCGTCGATCTGCTCGTCAACAACGCGGGCGTCATGCTGCTCTCGCCATTTGAGGCCGACCTCGTCGACGAGTGGGAGCGGATGATCGACGTGAACTTCACGGCGGTGCTGCACACCACGCGGGTCTTCCTGCCCGCGCTGCGCGACGGTGGCGGCGACGTGGTGAACATCTCGTCGGTCGCCGGGCGCGTGGTGTTCGAGCGCTCCGCGGTCTACAACGGCACCAAGCATGCCGTCGGCGCATGGTCGGAGGCCCTGCGCAAGGAGCTGGCGGGCACGGGCGTGCGGGTCGGCCTGATCGAACCGGGCGTGGTCGCGACGGAGCTCACCACGCACTTCAGCCACGACGAGACGAAGGCCGTCTACGCCGAGCGCTACGACGGCGTGGAGCGCCTCGAGGCCTCCGACGTGGCCGACGCCGTGCTGTTCATGGTCAGCCGGCCGCCGCGCGCCGCGATCAACGAGATCTTGCTGCGACCCTCGGCGCAGAAGCCGTAACGCCCCGAATTAGGCTCACGGGCATGAACCTTGATCTGAGCGGCCGCGTTGCGGTCATCACGGGCGCCTCCAGCGGGATTGGCGCGGCGACCGCTCGCCGCCTGGCCGAGCACGGGGCGGCCGTGGTGCTGCTGGCGCGCCGCGGCGACCGCATCCAGTCGCTGCAGCAGGAGCTGGCAGACGCTGGGCATAGCGCGCTGGCGATCGAAGCCGACGTGACCGACGCGGCGAGCCTGAACCGCGCGGTGGTCGGTGCCCGCGAGCTCGGCCGCGTGGATCTGCTGGTCAACAACGCCGGCGTGATGCTGCTCTCGCGCTTCGACGAAGCCCACGTGGCCGAGTGGAAGCAGATGATCGACGTGAACGTGACCGGCGTGCTGCTCACGACCAACGCGTTCCTGGATGACCTGACCGACGGCGGCGGAGACATCGTGAACATCTCGTCGGTCGCGGGACGCATGACCGCGCCGAACACGTCGGTCTACAACGCGACCAAATGGGGCGTGGTCGGCTGGTCCGATGCGCTGCGCCAGGAACTGATCGCCAAGGACGTGCGCGTCGGTTTGATCGAGCCCGGGGCGGTGGAGACCGAGCTGGCTGGCCACATCACGAGCGAAGTCGCGCGGCAGCGATTCCACGAGCGCTTCGACGGCATGGCGATCCTGCAGGCCGGCGACATCGCCGACGCGGTCCTCTACATGGCCAGCCGTCCGCCGCACGCGGCCGTCAACGAGATCTTGGTGCGCCCAGCCAAGCAGCCCTGATCGTGCTGCCCGCCGCGTGCCACGTCGGCGCGGCTACCAGCTCCAGCGACGGTTCTTGGGGCAGGCGCCGGGCTTCTCGCCCGTGAGGCACTTGAAGCGGTCCCCGAGCGGTCCGCGGGCGACCGTGAACTTCGCGCCGCTGCGGGAGAACGCGGTCACGCGAAAGCCGTTCTCGGTCGCCGAAATCTGCACCTGACCGAGTTTCTTGCCGATCTTCAAGCCAAGGGTTTCCGGGTCACCGAGTTCCTCGTGCGAATTGCAGTCGCGGTAACTCTCGCGGCCGGAATGGCACCCTTCGATGACGGAGACCATCGTGCGCGCGTTGAGCATCGCGGTCTGGTCGGCAGCGATGCGCTCCTCGGAGCTCAGATCGCCAGGGTCCTTGCCGGGAGGCGTGTCGGTGGGCGTCGTGCCGGACGGGCTCGGTACCTGGGCAGGCGTCGTGGGCAGCGGCTCGAGCGGTTCGACGGG
>JAEMRF010000054.1 GCA_016463515.1 Solirubrobacteraceae bacterium
GGCGAGAACATGGTCCACGGCTCCGACTCCGACGAGTCCGCCGCCCGCGAGATCGGGATCTTCTTCCCGGAGCTCTAAGGCGTACCGCTGCTGGTAGCTCGCTTCCGAGAAGCGAGCTACAGGAACTTCGCAGGGCGGCTCCACTCCGCCGCCCTGCGGTGTTGCCGCCCTGCGGGTTTCGCAGCTGCGGGTGTGGCGTAGGTAGCGTTGGTGCCGTGTCACTTCAGGACAAGAACACCAACCCCGCGCCGCTGCGCGTGGGCGCTGGCGGGCTCATGGTCAAGCCGGTGCTCGCCAGCGCGTCGCCGCAGCGCACGGCGATCCTGACCCAGCTGGGGATCGACCACATCGTCGACGTCGCCGACGTCGTCGAGCGGATGGATGGTGATCCGCATGAGATCGCCGAGGCCAATGCCCGCCACAAGGCGCAGACGGTGGGCAAGCGCCACGCGTTCGTGCCGGTGATCGGCTCCGACACCATCGTGGTGACCGCAGACGGCGCCATCCTGGGCAAGCCAAGCGACCTCGATGAGGCCCGCGAGATGCTCGGGCGCCTGCTCGGCACGACCCACACCGTGGTCAGTGGTCTGGCGATCGTCGGTCCGGGACGGATCGCGATCCGCAGCGGTACCGCGGCCACGACCGTGAGTATGCGCACGCTCGATGGCCAAGCCCTGGAACGCCATCTGGCACACGGGGAGTGGGAGGGGCGTGCCGGCGCCTACGCCATCCAGGGGCGCGGTGCCGGACTGGTGACCGAGATCCAGGGCGATTACCTGAATGTGGTCGGTCTCCCGGTCGCGCTGCTGGCTCAGCTCGCACCAGAATTGCTCGACCGCGCACCCCGCAAGGGAACGTCCGCGGCTAGCTCGCCTGCCAAGTAGACTCCGCGCCTTCCGGCCGCGCCGATCCCCAGGCGCACCCGGCCGCAACTTCTCCTGCTCATGGGCCTCTTCGACAATCTCACTGGCTTCGGCGGCCGCGACATGGCGGTCGACCTCGGCACCGCCAACACGCTCGTCTACGTTCGCGGCCGCGGCATCGTGCTCTCCGAGCCCTCGGTGGTCGCGATCGACTCGCGTACTGGCGAGGTGCACGCCGTCGGCATCGAGGCCAAGCGCATGCTCGGCCGCACCCCTGGCACGATCCAGGCAATCCGTCCCCTCAAGGACGGCGTCATCGCCGATTTCGACGTGACGGAAGAGATGCTCAGGCACTTCATCCAGAAGGTCCACCAGAACCGCTGGGCGCATCCCCGCGTGGTCGTCTGCGTGCCATCCGGCGTGACCGGCGTCGAGAAGCGCGCCGTCGAAGAGGCCACCCTCTCAGCGGGCGCGCGCCAGGCTTACCTGATCGAAGAGCCCATGGCTGCCGCCATCGGCGCCGGGCTACCCGTTGGCGAGCCAACCGGCTCGATGATCGTCGACATTGGTGGCGGCACGAGCGAAGTCGCCGTGATCTCCCTCGGCGGCATCGTCGTGAGCCAGTCGATCCGCGTGGGCGGCGACGAGCTCGACGAGGCGATCATCAACTACGCCAAACGCGAGTACAAGCTGCTGATCGGGCAGCAGACGGCCGAAGAACTCAAGCTCGAGATCGGCTCGGCGTACCCGATGGACGAGGAACTCCAAGCAGAGATCCGCGGCCGCGACATGGTCACCGGCCTCCCCAAGACGATCGTGCTCACGTCCGAAGAGATCCGGCGCGCAATCGACGAACCGCTCTCACAGATCCTCGGCGCCGTCCGTGAGACGCTAGACCGGACCCCACCGGAGCTGGCGTCCGACATCATGGATCGTGGAATCATGTTGGCGGGCGGTGGAGCCCTCCTACACGGACTCGACGAGCGACTGCGTCAGGAGACGCAGATGCCGTGCCACTTGGCCGAGAGTCCGCTGACCTGCGTGGCAGTCGGCTCCGGCCGGTCGCTCGAGGAGTTCGAGGCCATCCACCGCAGCAACCGCCCGAACAACAGCCGCGGCGGCCGCCGCCGCCGGTACTAGCCGAGAAGCGCGACATGACCCCCGCGGCGCGCTCCTCTCACCACCTTTCTGAGACCAGTCACCCGTGCCAGACGAGAAGACTTTCCGTCGCCGCCGAGCAGTGTTCCTGCTGCTCGTGCTCGCGGCCTTCGTGCTCCTGACGGGCTCGTTCGTGGGCGCCTTCGGTGGCGCTGAGCGCGGCTTTGCCGGGGTTGTCTCACCGATCCAAGAGGGTGCGTCCAAGGTCGCCAAACCCGCACGTGACCTCGTCAACTGGGTCGGCGACACCTTCCGGGCCAAAGGCGAACTCGAAGACCTCCGCGCAGAGCGCGATGCCCTCCGCACGGCCAACGGCCAGCTCGTTGGGCGCCTCAGCACCGTCGTGCAGCGCACCGAGCTGGATCGCATTGCCGCCACCGCCAATCTCGAGCGTTACGGACCGGTAGAAGCGCGACTGATCGCGGCTTCGCCGTCAGCGTGGTATCGCACGATTCAGATCGACAAGGGCACGGGCAACGGCGTGCGCGAAGGCAACCCCGTCGTGGGCCCCAACGGACTGGTCGGTCGCGTGATCCGCGCCCAGGGCGGCACGGCCATCGTGCGCCTCATCACCGATCCGGAGTCCGGCGTGACCGCGAAAGTCGTGAACGCACGCCGACCCGTCGGGCTGCGCGGGCCGCTGCGCCCCGCCAAGATCGGCGCCGTTGGCGACCTCACGCTCGAGATCGCCAAGACCAGCGCCTACGACAAGAACGACCTGGTGTACACCGCCGGCAGCACGTCGGCGAAGTTCGAGTCACGCTTCCCGCCCGACATTCCCGTGGGGATCGTGACGCGCATCGATGACGAGAACAGCGACACCCAGGTCGTGCACGTGCGTGCGCTGGCTGATCTGCGCCGCCTCGACATCGTGCAGGTCCTGACGGCGCCAGAGGCGCGTGTCGAGGCGGAGACGGCGACGCCGTGAGCGCTGCCAGCCGCGTGTTGCGCGCGCCGCGGGGACGCGGCGCGGAGGAGTCTCAGCTCGCGTGGCGGCTGGTGCTCGTCGGCGCCGCCGCGGTGCTGATCCAAAACGCGTTCTTCTCCGACCTGCGCCTGTTCGACGGCCGGGTCGACATCTTGCCGCTCGTCGCGCTCGCGGCCGGCTTTCTCGCTGGGCCGACCGGGGGCGCGGCCACTGGCTTTGGCATGGGGCTGCTCTCGGATCTCATCCTCGGCGTGCCACTCGGCGTTACGTCGCTCATCCTGCTGGTCGTGGGCGATATCGGCGGTCGAGTCGGCAACGCTCGCGACCCCGAAGGGTTCTTCGTTCCGATGTTGACGGGCGCCGTCGTCACGTTCTCGGCGCTCATTGCCACGGGCGTGTTCCAGGTACTTCTGGGCGCGCCCTCGGCGGCGTCCTGGGAGCTGCTGCAGGCGACCATCACCACCACGCTCCTCAACGGCCTCATCGCGCCGTTCGTGTACCGCGCAACGCGTCGCGGACTCATCGGTGCGCTGGCACGCGACCCGCGGCAGCGCCGCCGTCGCGCCACCACCACGCGCCTCTCACCGCTCTCGACGAGTCGTGGGCAGAGCCTGCATCGCGGGCGATCGGTGAGCGGCAACCGTGCTTCGCGCGCCCTCTCTGGGGGAACGCGCCGCCGCAGCTCTAGGGTCGGAGGGCGACGATGATCAGTCCGCTGAACAAGGGCGCCTCCCAGGGCGGTGGCGTCGCGCCCTCCGGGAACCAGGTCGTCGCGCTGCGCGTCGCGATCATCGGCGCAGTCCTCCTCGGGCTCTTTGCCATCGTGTTCTTCCGGCTGTGGTACCTGCAGGTGCTCTCGGGCGAGTCGCTCTCTGCGGCGGCATCCCAGAACCGCAACCGCAGCGTGCCCATCACCGCACCGCGCGGCGAGATCGTGGATCGCAACGGCACCGTGATCGTGCGCAACCGCCGCGCCCAGATCGTCGAACTCTCACCCGGCTCGCTACCGATGCTCGAGCGCCAGGTCGCCAACGAGTACGGCCAAGCGCTCGGCGAATGGAGTCAGCAGGTCGAGGCCAAGGTCGTGCAGCGCTATGGAGAGAAGCGCGCGGCGAAGTTCAAGAAGACCCCGCAGTGGGCCATCGACCAGACGCCGCGACCCCAGATCACGCCCCTGAACGACCCGGAGCTGTTGCGCGACTACGCCGAAGATGGCGATGAGAAGCAGCTCGCTGAGCTGGTGAAGCGTTACGAGCGCCTCGGGTGGTTGCTCGATCTGCCTCCCGCCGAGATCCGTCGCCGCGTGATCAAGAGCCTCTACCTGCTGCCCTACGGCAACGTCCCGCTGCGCAAGAACGGCGCCACCGAAGAGGTCGTGAACTACATCGCCGAGAACGCCGAGCAGTTCCCGGGCGTGACGACGACGACCAAGTCGGTGCGGTCCTACCCGTTGAGCGGCGCTGGTGCGCAGCTCTTCGGCCAAGTCGGCCCCGTCCCGGTCGACGAGGACGGCGAGTCGACGATCCGCAAGTACCGCAAGCTCAACACGGCGGCGCAGGTCGGCCTGAACGGGCTGGAACTGCAGTACGACGGCAACCTGCGCGGGCGCGACGGCCAGGTCAAAGCGCGGATCGACGCCTTTGGCAACGTGCAGGGCGAGCCCGAGCGCATCGCACCAATCCCAGGCGACAAGCTGCAGCTCACGCTGGACGCCAAGCTCCACGCCTACACCCAGGACGTGCTCGGCGGGGAGAAGTCCACGTTCAACAGCGCCGGCAACCCTGGTGCTGCGGTCGCCATGGATCCGCGCAACGGCGAGATCCTCGCGCTCGCCAGCCATCCGACGTTCGACCCCGCCGACTTCGTGCGCGGAGTCTCCGATGAGGAGTTCGAGCGGTTCATCAACGAAGAAGGCGACAAGCCACTCTTCAACCGCGTGACCGACGGCTACTACGCAGCAGGTTCCACCTTCAAACCCGTCACCGCCTTTGCTGCGGTGGCCGATGGTCAGGTCACCCCGACCGACATCATCCAAGACAACGGCAAGATGGAGATCAGCGACCAGCCGTTCCAAAACGCTGGCGGCATCCCGGCTGGCCCAGTCGACCTCGTGAAGTCGATGCAGGTCTCCTCGGACATCTACTACTACACGATGGGCGCCCGACTCAACGACGAGGCCGATCAACTCCAAAAGTGGACGCGTCGCCTGGGATTTGGCACGAAGACCGGGATCGACCTTCCGGGTGAGAACCGCGGCATCGTTCCGGACCGCAAATGGCGCCAGGGTCTGGCTGACCAGGAAGGCGAATGTCGGCGCAGCAAGAAGCCGCCGATTCCGGAAGGCCCGGGCTTCAGCGTGTACGAAGCCGCCCGGCGCGGCTGCGGCCTCTCAGACCAGCGCACCTGGTCCATCGGCGACAACGTGCAGCTCGCCATCGGTCAGGGCGACCTCGGCATCACCCCGCTGCAGAACGCCGTGATGTATGCGGCGATCGAGAACGGCGGCACGCTGGTGCGCCCGCACCTTGCCAAGGAGGTCCAGGACCGCAACGGCGCCACCCGGCAGACCTTCCAGTTCAAGCCGCGCCGCAAGCCGGTCGACCTGCAGGCGACCGGAGCGCTGGATGCCGTCCGCACCGGTCTGGCGAAAGCCGCGATGGAGCCAGGTGGTACGTCCGCGCCGGTCTTCGAAAACTGGCCCAAGGATCGCTTCCCGGTCTACGGCAAGACCGGCACCGTCCAGAAGACCGGCAAGCAGGATCAGTCCTGGTACGCCTGCTACGTGCCACATCCCACGAAGCCGATCGTCGTCGTGGTCACGGTCGAGGACGGCGGCTACGGCGCTGAGTCGGCTGCGCCGATTGCCGGGCAGATGCTCGCCAAGTGGTTCAACGTGACCGACGCCGAGATCAAGGCCGGAGACTCCGCCACCCGATGATCGGCGGCGCGTTCCGGCGGTTTGACCCGCTCCTGCTGCTGGCGACCGTCTCGCTGCTCGCGATGTCGTACTTCGCCGTGCGGGTGAGTTCGGCTCCCGAACTCGCCGGGCGCCAGCTGGTCTTCATCGTGATCGGCCTGGTGGTGATGTTCACGGTCTCCCAGGTCGACGTGCTGCGCATGCGCGAACTCAAATACGGCCACTACGGCCTCGTGATCATCGGCCTCATCCTCATCCTGATCCTGGGCGCCGACACCAAGGGCGCGCGCCTGGCGGTCGTCATCGGTCCCGTCCAGCTGCAGTGGTCGGAGTTCGCCAAGATCCTGTTCGCGCTGGCGATCGCTGCTGAGCTGGTCGACCGAGGCCGGCAGATCAACGAGTGGTCGACCACGGCTCGCGTTCTTGGCCTCACTGCGCCGGTCCTGCTGCTGATCCTGCTGGAGCCAGATCTCGGATCGGCGCTGGTGTACGTGACGATGCTGCTCCTGATGCTGGCGGTCGCCGGCGTGCCTGGGCGCCACCTTCAAGCGCTGGGCGTCGGCGGCCTGGCGGCCGTCGCCATGGTCCTCGTGGTGCTGCCCGCCGGAGGCGTCCAGGTGCTCAAGGACTACCAAGTGGACCGATTGACCTCGTTCCTGGATCCCAGTGGCGGCCCCGACGGCAAGATCAGCGACGACGCCTACCAGCAACAGCAGGCCATGATCGGTATCGGCAACGGCGGCCGGGTCGGCCAAGGCGAGAACGCCACGCAGTCCAGCAGCGGCTTCATCCCCGAAAACCAGACGGATTTCATCTTCGCCGTGATCTCGGAGCGATGGGGATTCGTGGGCGCCGGACTGGTGCTCTCGCTCTACGCGCTGCTGCTCTGGAGAGTCTTGCGAGTGCTCATCGAGGCCCGCAGCAGCTACGAAGCGATCGTCGTGTCCGGCATCATCGGCATGCTTACGTTCCAGATCTTCGAGAACGTCGGCATGAATCTTGGCATCATGCCGATCACAGGGGTAACCCTTCCACTTTTGTCTTATGGCGGCTCGTCCGTGATCGCGACCCTCGTTGCGCTTGGCCTCGTGCATGCAGTGCACGCCCACGCCCGAATGTCCCGCGATCCACGGGTCCGCCTCCAAACCAACCCTTAGAACGGACCCCTGTCATGCAGAAACAGGTCCTGGTCAGCGCAGACCGCGGCGAAACCCGCGTAGCCCTCCTAGAACGCTCCCCCAGCGCGCCCAAGCGGCGCCGCAAGGCCGACCCGGCCGAGGGATACCAAGTCGCCGAGCTCTACTTCGAGCGCCGCGGTGCTCGATCGATCGTCGGCAACGTCTACAAGGGCAAGGTCGACAACGTCCTGCCCGGCCTCGAAGCGGCCTTCGTCGACATCGGCCTGGAGAAGAACGGCTTCCTCCACGTCGACGAGATCGTCCTGCCGGGCGTCGAGCAGGTCAAGCGCGGCCGGGGCCCCGCCAACGGCCCGAAGATCAGCGACCTGCTCAAGCCGGGCCAGGAGATCACCGTGCAGGTGATCAAGGACCCGCTCAAGAGCAAGGGCGCGCGCCTCTCGATGGAGCTCACCATTGCTGGGCGCTACCTCGTCTACGCCCCCACGGGCGAGGGCGCGGGCGTGAGCAAGCGCCTCGACGACAAAGAGCGCGAGCGTCTGCGCAAGGAGATCAAGGGCATCGACACCGGCAACGGCGGCGTGATCGTGCGCACCGCTGCCCACGGCGCTGACCGCGCTGGTTTTGAGCGCGAGATGCTCTACCTCAAGAAGCTCCACGAGGTGCTGGAGGCGCGCGTCAAGAAGTCGCAGGCCCCCTCGTTGGTGTTCCAAGAGGCCGACCTGGCCGTGCGCGTCGTGCGCGACATCTTCGCCGGTGACTTCGAGCGCGCGCTGATCGACGACGACGCGCAGTACGAGCGCCTCGTCGGGTTCCTGCAGCGCACCGCGCCGGAGCTCGCCGACAAGGTCGAGCGCTACCGCGGCCGCAAGCCGCTGCTGGAGGAGTACTCCGTCGACGAGGAGATCGAGGGGCTGCTCGCCAAGCGCGTCGATCTGCCCTCCGGTGGCTACCTGATCATCGACTACGCCGAGGCCCTCACGGTCATCGACGTGAACTCCGGCTCCTTCGTGGGCAAGGGCAAGCAGGCCCGCCTGGAAGACACGATCACCAAGATCAACCTCGAAGCTGCCGAGGAGGTCGTGCGCCAGCTGCGCCTGCGCGACATCGGCGGCATCATCGTCATCGACTTCATCGACATGGCCCGTGCGCGCAACCGCGACGCCGTGCTGAAGGTCCTGCGCACGGCGCTGGAGCTCGATCGCACCAAGACCTACACCGCCGAGCTCTCCAAGCTCGGACTCGTCGAGATGACCCGCCAGAACGTGACGGAGGGCGTGCGCGAGATCATCACCCGCGCCTGCCCGACCTGCCACGGCGAAGGCGTGGTGCGCTCCGAGGAGACGATCGCGCTCGACCACGAGCGCGAGCTCCGCGAGGTCGCTCGCAAGGCGAAGAAGACCGAAGAGGCCTTCCTCGTGCAGATGAACCCGCGGGTCAGCCAGGTCTTCACCGGTGAGGGCGGCTACGTGCTGCGCGATCTGGAGGAGACGACCGGCAAGCGCTTCCACTTCGAGGGCTCCGAGGGCCTGCCGCTCTCGCACATGGAGATCCTCATGGCCGGTCCGGCCGACGAGGTGGGGGAGCGGGCGATTCCGTTCCGCGAGGGCGACGAGGTGCTCGTGCACATCATCGAGCCCCACATGTACGACATGGACCGTGCAGTCGCCAAGATCGACGGCTACATCGTGTCGGTCTCGGGCGCTGGCAAGCTGATCGGCGACAAACGCCTCGTGCGCATCGAGTCGGCGGGCCGCACCTCGGCCGACGCCGTCCTGGCCGATGGCCCCGAGGCCGGCGCCTCGCGCGCCGCAAGCGCCGCACGTGCGCGCCGCCGTGTGGCCGACGCGCCCGCCGCGGGCGAGTCCATCCGGCCCAGCTCGCGCCGCCCGAGCGCCGCGCTGGCCGCCGCCAAGACCGACGAACCGGCCGACGACCCCCGCGGACTTGCGGAGTCCGCCGGTGACCACCTCCACGGCGTGTCGCAGCCCTCCGGTGAGGATGCCGCCCCGGTCGTGACCGACGATCTGGTCGACGCAACGGCTTCGGCCGCCGCCGCGAGCGACGTGCCACTGGACGAGGCGGTCAAGGCCCCGGCAGAGGACGTCACCGACGCGACAGCCGAGTCCACCAGTACCGACGGCGACGAGCCGAAGAAGCCGGCACGCCGTCGCAGCCGCGCACGCCGTCCCAAGGCCGACGCAGACGCCGCGACCGACGCCGATACGACTGCTGCCTCGGGCGCTGAGGCGACTGCGGAGCCTGCCGCGGCCGACGCTCCGGCGGAGCCCGCACCGCAGGCCGACGCCGAAAACGCGGATGCCGTAGACTCTCCTGCTCCGCGGCGCCGACGTGTGCGCCGCCGCGCGTCCGCGTCCCGCGGGTCCGCAAATTCCTCAGAGAGCTGACATGGCATACGCGATCGTCAAAACAGGTGGTAAGCAGTACCGCGTCGAAGCCGGACAGGAGCTCGTTGTCGAGCGCTTGGCTGCCGACGTCGACTCCACGGTCGAACTGCAGCCCCTCCTCGTGCGCTCCACCGCTGCCACCTTCTCCGGCGACAAGCTCGCCAAGGCCAAGGTGACCGCCAAGGTGATCGGCCACGAGCGCGGAGAAAAGATCCGCATCTTCAAGTTCAAGCCGAAGCGCGGCTACAAGCGGACCACTGGTCATCGCCAAGAGCTGACGCGCATCACGATCCAGGAGATCCATGGCGCATAAGAAGGGCCTCGGCTCATCCAAGAACGGCCGCGACTCCAACAGCAAGCGCCTCGGCGTCAAGCTGTTCGCTGGCGAGACCGTGACCGGCGGCGAGATCATCGTCCGCCAGCGCGGCACCCGCTTCCGCTCCGGCGAGGGCACCGGCCTCGGCCGTGACCACACCGTCTTCGCGACCCGCGCCGGCAAGGTGCAGTTCACGACCGGCTGGCGTGGCCGCACCATCTCGGTGGAGCCCGTCGAAGAGAAGTCCGCCGCCTAGGCAACGTCTCACGAAGTTTCACCCGTCCGCTCCGCGGAACGGGTCGCTCGAAAGCCGCCTCCGGGCGGCTTTCGTCGTTCTCGGCACGCACCGCCTGCGGCGTCCGGGGCGCATCCAACACGACGCTTTCGGGATCCGGTTCTGCACGATGCTGCACGGAGCGCTACGTTTCGACGTGAGCGTCCCCCGGCTCCTCGTCCCACTTCGGAGGAACCTCGTGTCCCGAAACCTGTCCCGGTCCTTCTTCCTCGCGCTGGTCGGCGCGAGCGTGCTGGTCGGCGCGCAGGACGCTGCAGCAGCCGAGACGACGGCGACGGCGGGTCCCCCGAACATCGCCGGTCAAGAGTTGGGCTTGCCGTCAGCGCCGCCGGAAGTGCGCCTCTTGTCGGTCGATGACCGATCGGTGTTCCTCCAGTGGGATGCCTCGACCGACGTGCTCGGCATCAAGGACTACGACGTCTACCAGGACGGCGTGAAGGTCAAGACCGTGACGACGCCGCAGTCGTCGGTGACCGGGCTTCGCTCCGAGACCGCGTACTCGTTCCAGGTGCGAGCAAATGCCGTTGACGGCCGGACCTCGGAGCTGAGCCCTGCACTCGCGGTCACCACCGAGGAACCTCGGTGGGCGAGTGCTACATACACCTGCAAGATCGGCCCCTTTGGCACCCGAACGGTCCGCGTGGCGATCGAGCCCACATTCCCGCGGAAGCTCGCGGCGAATCAGTCGGTTGCTGCGACCAACGCAGGAATGAGGATCGAGTTCGACTCTGTACTCGCCGACCTACTGAGCGAGGCGGTGACCCTCGAGACTGGCGATCAGCCGTTGTTCAACAGGTTCCGTTTCGAGCAGACCGGTTCCTCCACGGAATCGGGCCGAACGTTCGAGGCACCGGTAACCGTTCCGCCGACACCCATCGTCCCGGGGAGTGAGCTCCAGCTGAACGCGACCGCGGCGATGCCGTCCATCTCGGCCCCAGCGGCCGGGATCTACCTGTTCGGTGACCTTGTCCTTCAGCTCATCGCGCGCGACGAAAACGGCGATGCTTTCCGCTTGGACATCCCCGGCATCGACGGCGGCGGCATCGACTCCGACCCAAACACGTTCGAGATGCGCTGCAGCGCGCCACCGGTGATCTTTGAGGGACCGATGCTTGCGTGGGTGCTCTGGGACGACTCCGATGTCCTCCCGCCGACCAAGCCCATCAACCTCACTGGCACGGCCACCACCAGCACGGTCAACCTGTCGTGGGGCGCCTCCACCGACAACGTCGGCGTCGTCGGGTACGACGTCTACCAAGGGGACCGGAAGGTCGCCCGCGTGACCGGCACGACCGCCACCGTGTCCGGGCTCGTCCAGGGCACCGCGTACGGGTTCCGAGTGGTCGCGGTCGATGCGGCCGGCGGGCAGACCTCGAGCGACCCCATCATGGTCAGCACGCAGTTCCCGGTGCCGCCGCCACCGCCGCCGTTCTTCCTCAACACGCTTGCGGGCAGCGCAACGTTGAAGACCCTGACAAAGGGCACGCTGCCGCTGAAGGGGAGCCTGCGGGCGAACCTGAGTCTCGCCACTGGCAGCTTCTCGGCTGATCTGACGCTGGCAGATACGCAGGGCCGGTTGACCGCCCTTGGGTTCTTGCCGGTGACGGCGAAGATCGGGTTTGTTCCTTCGGGCAAGACGACGGGCACGCTGCTTGACGGCGTCCTGTCGTCGAACTCCAAGGTCCGGATCAAGGTCAAAGAGGTCAAGCTCTTCGGATCGATTCCGCTCGCGGGCGGGAACAACTGCCAGACGAAGTCCCTCTCGGACATCAATCTGAGGTCCACAGGAGCGTTCACGGTGCAGCAGGGCGGCAACCTGGCTGGCACGTTTGCGATCAGCGATCTCAATGGCTGTGGCGTGCTCAACGGGCTCGTCTCGCCGCTGACCGCTGGGAGCGGCAACACGATCACTCTCAAGCTCACGCCAGCGGCGTAGGGGAGGGCTGGCGCTGGCTGCGGCGGGACTGCCGCAGCCAGCGCGGGCTCGGCGCTACGTCGGCTGCGAGGTCGGCCGAATGAGGATCTCGTTCACGTCGACGTGACTCGGCTGGTCGAGCGCGTAGAGCACCGCTCGGGCGATGTCGTCGGGCTGGAGCGCGTCTGGCTTGGGGGTGTCGAAGAACGGCGTGTCGACCATGCCCGGCTCGATCAGCGTCACGCGGATCTTGCCGTCGACCTCTTGGCGCAGCGCCTCGCCCATCGCAGTCACCGAGAACTTCGTCGCCGAGTACAGGGAGCCTGGGAGCGCGCGCCGGCCGGCCACTGAGCTCGTCAGGAGCAGGTGCCCGCCGGACTCGGTCAGCGCGGGGAGGGTGGCCCGGATCGTGTAGGCCGCGCCGAGGACGTTCGTGAGGACCATGTCGCGCCAGTGCTCGGGCGTCTCCTCCAAGAATCCACGCTTTGCTCCGAAGCCGGCGTTGGCGAACGCCGCGTCAAGCCGGCCGAAGTGCTCGAGTGTCTTGTCGACCATCGCCGCCTGACTCTCGAAATCGGTCACGTCGGCCGTGACCGCGAGGGCGTGCTCGGGCCCGCCAAGCGACGCGGCCAGCGCCTCGAGCTTGTCGGCGCTGCGGGCAGCGAGCACGACGCGCCGGCCGCCTGCGACGGCGAGCCGGGCGGTCGCTTCGCCGATGCCGCTGGACGCGCCGGTGATGAGCAGGACGGAGCCGTCAGACATGGCCTCAGGCTAGCCCGGCGCCCATGCAGGCTCGCGCAGGGCGTCGTCTCTCGCTCTACCAACTGAACACTGGTGTGTCACAAGGTGGAACAACATTCTGAAAGTGCTCCACATCACAGGGTAGGGTGCGCGGTAGGTCACCTGTGTCCGGGTGATCGTGTCCCAATCCCACCGGTACAGGCGTCCGTCGCGTCGGCCGGGCAGTTACTCCGCAGGGGTCCCATGTTCCGTTCCTCATCTTCGCGCTCGCGGTTGTTGGCCGCCGCCGGCGCCACGGCGCTGGTCGCCATCGCCGGAACCGCGACTCCAGCGCAAGCGGTCTCTCGGACGCTGAACTACCAGTGCAAGTACCCGATCCTCGGGACCGAGCCGATGTCGATCAAGATCGACATCGACCTGCCAGAGCAGTGGCCACGAGGTGTCGATACGCCCCCGTTTGCGATCTCGGTCATTGCGACCGCTGGCGGCGACACGGTGCCAGGTCTCGCCCTCATCGACGACCTGACGTCGATCGAGGGAACGGCCCTGGCTTCGACCACAGTCTTGCTTCCAGAAGGTGGTTCGCTGAAGGTCAACGTGCCGATCACCGTCGACCGGTACGTCCTGCCCACGCCCGTTCCTGACCCGTTGGTGCTCACGGCCTCCGGCCAGACTCCGTCGGTCATGTTCGATGAGTACGGCAAGCCGGAGATCGCGCTCGACAAGATCGCGCTCAACCTGGTGGTTCGCGACTCGTTGGGTGATCCGATCGTGCTCCCACCGGTGACCCGTGACGT
>JAEMRF010000055.1 GCA_016463515.1 Solirubrobacteraceae bacterium
GGGCCGCCCGTTGGGCGGCCCTTCGTCGTTCTGGCGGCGGGTTCGCGGAGAACTACGCCCCGAGCGGGCGGCCGGGTCGCTAGCGTTCCGGGCGACCCATGACCGCCGCCGACACCACGCAAGCCATCGTCCGATCGACCGACCTGCGCCGCTGGTTCGGGACCGGCGAGGCGACCGTCAAAGCCCTGGACGGCGTCACGATCGGCTTCGCTCCCGGCGAGTTCACCGCGATCGTCGGTCCGTCCGGCTCGGGCAAGTCGACGCTGATGCACTGCTTGGCGGGGCTGGATCGCCCCACCAGCGGCGAGGTCATCATCGACGGCCAACAGCTCACCGGCCTCAAGGACGCCGCGCTCACCAAACTGCGCCGCGAGCGGCTCGGTTTCATCTTTCAATCGTTCAACCTGCTGCCGGTGCTCAGCGCCCGCGAGAACATCGAGCTGCCGCTGCGGCTCGGGCGCTCGGACCCCGACCAAGCCTGGATCGACGAGCTGCTGCAGGCCACCGGTCTCACCAACCGGGCCTCCCACCGCCCAGCTGAGCTCTCCGGCGGGCAACAGCAGCGCGTCGCCATCGCGCGTGCACTTGTCACGCGCCCCGCAGTCGTGTTTGCCGACGAACCGACCGGCAACCTGGACTCCCACTCCTCGCAGGAGATCCTCGACCTGCTGCGACACTCCGTCGACACGTACGGGCAGACCCTCGTGATGGTCACCCACGACCCGCGCGCCGCTGCCCGCGCCGACCGGCTCGTGGCCCTGGCGGACGGCAAGGTGGTCCACGACGGCCCCGCCCCAGATGACGTTGACGCCATGCTCGATCTCATGAAGGAGATCGGGCGGTGATCCGCCTGGCGCTCCGCAACCTCCTCGCCAGGAAGCGCCGCACCGTCCTCACCGCGCTGGCTGTCGTCGTCGGCGTCGCCCAGGTGACCGGCGCGTTCATCCTGACCGACTCGATGAACAAGACGATCGACGAGCTGTTCGAGGCCGGCTCGTCCGACGTCGCCGTCGTCATCACGCCCGCAGGGGCCCAGAGCGACCCACTGAACCCGCCGACGATCCCAGCCCGACTCGTCGAGACCGTCTCGAAGGTCGACGGGGTGCGCCTCGCCACCGGAGAGGTCTTCGCGACGGTCTCCGTCCTCGGGCCAGACGGCAAGCCCGTCAGCGTCGGCCCGCCCTCGTTCGTGGCCAGCCTGACCGAGCGCGGCATCGCCAACATCTCGTTGGCGAGCGGCCGCTACCCGACCACCGACGACGAAGTCGCGATCGACCGCATCAGCGCCGACCGCGTCGGCTTCGAGATCGGTGACCGCGTGTCGGTCGTCGGCGAAGAGGGCGTCGAGAAGCCGGTGATCGTCGGCCTTGCCAGATACGGCGACGACACCTCGCTCGGTGGTGCCACGATCGTGATCGCCAACCCCGCCACGGCGAGCCGCCTCAGTGGCCGAGGGACCCGCTTTGACGACATCGTCGTCGACGCCGAACCCGGCGTCGCAAAGGAAGAACTGCGGGACCGCATCACCGTCGCCCTGCAGGGCGAGCCGGTCAAGGTGCAGACCGGCGAAGAGTCCGCGCAAACCCAGGCTGAAGATCTCAAGTCCCAACTCGGGTTCCTTCAGCCGGTGTTGCTCGCCTTCGCCGGGATTGCGCTGTTCGTCGGCAGTTTCGTGATCATCAACACCTTCTCCGCCACGCTGGCCCAGCGCTCCCGCGAGCTGGCGCTGCTCCGCGCCCTGGGGGCCACGCGCCGCCAGGTCAGCCGGTCGGTGATGGCTGAGTCGTTCCTGATCGGCCTGGTGGCCGGCATCCTGGGGCTGCTCGCCGGCCTCCTGGTCGCGCCGGGCATCATCGCGATGTTCAAAGGCTTCGGCATCGACCTGCCCACCCAAGGCACCGTCGTGGAAACCCGCACCATCATCGTCGCGCTCTTGATCGGGCCGGTCGTCACCACGTTCGCTGGGCTCTTCCCTGCGCGCCGGGCGGTGCGCATCCCGCCGATTCAGGCGATGCAGGGCGACACCACCCGCCAGGAACGCGGCCGCCCGGGCCCGCTCGCCTACGTGGTGGCTGCTGCGGCCGCCGCCGCGATCACCGGTTCCCTCGTGACCACGTCGACCACGGCTGCGGTGCTCGTGGGTGCTGGCGCGATCCTCACGCTCATCGCCGTCGCCCAACTGGCACCGCTGGTGCTGGAGCCGGTCCTGCGCGTCCTCGGAGCACCGTTTGCGCGCCTGGGGGAGACGGGCCGACTCGCCCAGCTCAACGCGATGCGCTCCCCACGTCGCACGACCACCACCGCCGGTGCGCTGATGGTCGGCGTCGCGCTGGTCACGTTCGTTGCGGTCTTTGCTGCCGGTCTCTCTGCGATCGCACGTGACGCGTTCGGTGATCGGGTACGGGCACCGCTGGCGCTGTCGGCGGGCAGTAGTCAGTTCTACCCCGGAGGCGCGCAGGAGCTCGCAGCCCAGGACCCAGGCGTTGGCAGCATCTCGGGCGTGGCGTTCGGCTCGTTCGACAAGCCAGGCACGGAGACGGGAGTGCCCGTGACCGGCATCGAACCGCGCACGCTTGCCAGCGTGTACCGGATGGGCTGGGCCGACGGCGACGACGCGCTCCTGCAGCGCATGACCCGCGGTCAGGTGATCGTCGATCGCGCCGCTGAAGACGCAACGATCGCTGCGGCCCGTCCCGGCGACGTGCTGCGCCTCAAACGAGCAGCCGACGGGCGCGTGCTGAAACTCACCGTCGCTGGCGTCATCGACGAGGGCACCTCGTTGCTCGGCGGCGGCATCCTCGTGGATCGCCGCACGCTCTCCGCCGACCAACAGGGCGGCAAGCTGTGGCTGTCGCTCATCGCCGTCGCAGGCGGCGCCGACGAGTCGGACGTCCAGCAACGCCTCACCGCAGCGCTGGAGGACCGCTTCCCGACCGTCGATGCGCTCACGGCGCAGGAGCTGGAGGACCGGTTCGTCGGGCAGGTCAACCAGCTCGTCAACATGATCTACGCCTTCCTGGCGTTCGCCCTGCTGGTTTCGCTGCTGGGGATCTCGACGACGTTCACCCTCACCGTCCAGGAGCGGCGGCGTGAGCTCGGCATGATGCGCGCCGTCGGAGCCACCCGCAGGCAGATCCGCCGCCTGGTGCGCCTGGAAGCCGTGCTCACCGGACTGCTCGGGGCAGTCCTGGGCGTCGCCGTCGGACTTGGATTTGGGGCCCTCGTAGCCCGGCTGCTCGCCGATGATGGCTTTGGCTACGTCGTGCCGGTGGGCACGGTCGTGATGGTCGCGCTCCTGGCTGGTCTCGTCGCGGCGCTGGCGGCTTCCTTGCCTGCCCGTCGAGCGGGCCGCACCGACATCGTCCAAGCCGTCTCCGCCGACTGAGCCGCCCGCCAGCACCCGTCGCCGCGATGGCGGCCCCGGCGGCAATCGGCGGATCGGTTCGCCATGATCCGGCGGTGCTCGCCGTCGCCAAGATCCTGCCGCTGGTCACCGCCCGCGGGATGCCTGGGGCGCTGGACTACGCCGAGGACTCCCTCGCGCCCGTCGGTACGGTCGTGCGAATCCCGCTGCACGGCCGGTCCGTCGATGGCATCGTGGTGGCCAGAGCGGACGAGACCGACGTCCCGGCCGACAAGCTCAAAGCCGTCGAGGCGGTCAGCGACCGGCGCACGACGCCCGAGCTCGTCGAGCTCGCGCAATGGATGGCCGACGACGTCGCCTCCACCACGGCGCGCGCGCTGCAGCTCGTCGCGCCACCAGCCGGCAAGCCCAAGCAGCGGCTCTGGGTGCAGGCGGTGCCCGGCGCCGAACCCGAGAGGCCCCTCACGGCCGCCCAGCGTGAGCTGCTCGATTCGCTCGCGGCGTCCGGCCCGCGCCCAGCCGGCGATGCGCTGTCGCGCTGGCGCACGCTGGAAAAGCACGGACTCGTCGCCATCGAGCTGGCTGATGAGCGCCGCCGCCCCAGCGCCCATGCCGTCGGCTCCAGCAGCGCGAAGATCCCGGCCACCACCCCCGAGCAGGAAGCGGCGCTGACGCGCATCCGCGCAGCGGCGACCACCACCGAAGGCAATCGCGAGCTCTTGCTGCACGGCGTCACCGGCTCCGGGAAGACGGAGGTCTACCTGCGGGCTGCCGCCGAAGCACTTGATCGCGGGCGCACCGTGCTGGTGCTCGTGCCCGAGATCGGCCTGGCGCCCCAAATCGTGCACCGGTTCCGTGAACGCTTCGGCGACGTGGTGGCGGTGATGCACTCCGGTCTCTCGGCCGGGGAACGCCGCGATGAGTGGTGGCGGGTGTGGAGCGGGGAGGCGACGGTGGTCGTCGGCGCACGTTCGGCCGTGTTCGCGCCGCTGGACGACGTGGGCCTCGTGATTGTCGACGAGGAGCACGATGCCTCGTTCAAGGCCGGGGAGGACCCGCGCTACGACGCGCGGCGTGTGGCGGTCTGGCGAGCGCGCCACCACCAAGCGGTATTGCTGTGCGGCTCTGCCACGCCGCGCCCGGAGAGTCTGCTGGCGCTCGAGGTCATCCGCATGACCAGCCGAGTCGACGGCCGCGGCATGCCGCCCGTGGAGATCGTCGACATGCGCCGCGAGCACACGCTGCTGCACCCGACCACGCGCGAAGCGCTGACCGACGCGAGCAAGGCGGTCGTGCTCCTGAACCGCCGCGGCTGGTCGAACTTCCTGGAGTGCCGGGAGTGCGGCCACGCATGGGAATGCCCGAACTGCGACGTGACGCTGGTGCTCCACAAGCGCCGCGGGTCGCTGGACTGCCACCACTGCGGGCACTCCGAGCGCATGCCCGCGAACTGCCCGGCGTGCGGTTCGGTGTCGCTGGCGCAGCACGGCATCGGCACCGAGCGGCTCGAAGACGAGCTCGGCAGCCTCGGACTCCAGGTGTTGCGCGTGGACGCCGACATCAGCGACCCCGGTGCGGTCCTGGCCCAGTTCGGCGCGGCCAAGCGGGCGGTGCTCGTAGGCACGCAGCTCGTCGCCAAGGGGCACGACTTCCCGGATGTCGACCTTGGCGTGGTGCTCGACGCCGACGCCACGCTGCGCTTTCCCGACTTCCGCTCGGAAGAGCGCACGTTCCAGCTCGTGACCCAGCTCGCCGGCCGAGCGGGGCGCGGGGGAGACGGCCATGGGCGGGTGATCGTGCAGACCAAGGCCCCTGAGCACCCGGCCATCTTGGCCGCTGCCGCGCACGACGCCGAAGGGTTCATGTCGGCTGAGCTCGATCGGCGACGCGTCCTTGGCTACCCGCCCTTTTCGACGATGGTGCGCATCGTCGTGTCGCACCATGACCAGGTCACCGCACGCGACCTGGCCCGCGACATCGCCCGGCCGTTGGCCCTGGCGCGCGTGGGCGAGGTACTCGGTCCGGCGCCGCTGTTTCGGTTGCGGGGCAAGGAGCGCGAGCAGATCATGCTCAAGGCGCCGTCACGCCCGGCGGCGGTGGCCGCCGTCCGTGACGCGGTGAGCCGTGTGGAACGGCGCGCGAGCAAGGTCCACGCACAGCTCTCGATCGACGTCGCGCCGCAGTAGCCCAGCGGCGGCTCAGCGGTTTACGTGGTCTCAGGCACTGGAGCGGTCGACGGGGTACCACCCTGCGCCTGCTCACCATGCCCGGAGCCGCCGAGATTGAGCGCCACCACGCCCAGCACAATGAGCACGATGCCGCCGACGCGCAGCGCGGTGAGTTCCTCATCGAAGATCCAGATGCCGATCGCGGCGACCACCGCCGTGCCTGCTCCCGACCACACGGCGTAGATGGTGCCGATCGCGAGCTCGCTCGTGATCTTGGACAGGATGTAGAACGCCAGCAGGTACCCGACGATCATCAGGATCGTCCACCCAGGTTTGGAGAAGCCGTCGCTCTGCCGTAGGGCAAGCGTCGCGCAGACCTCCAGAGCGATGGCGGCAGCAAGCTTGATCCAGGGCGACATTGCAACGCAGGCTAGGTGGTTGGACCCGCCCGCGGCCGGAGCAGCCTCACGGCTCGCCAATTCGGGCTACAGCGTCGCGGTCGCGGAGGCGGGACGGCGGTAAGCTTTCGGGTGTGGCCGATGAGGAGACAGAAGAGCCAGAGCGCTACGAGCTGACGCCGCAGGAGCGCGAACGCCGCGAACGCGCCCTGGAGCACATCACGCAGCTCGGCGACCCGGTCCTGCGGACCAAAGCCATCGAGATCCGCGACTTCGACGCTGACCTGGTCTCGCTCGGCGCGCACATGGTGTCGCTGATGGATGACGCGATCGGCGTTGGCCTGGCCGCGCCGCAGATCGGCAAGCCCATCCGCATGTTCGTCTACCGCGTCGACGGCGATGGCGACGCTCGCGCCGTCGTGAACCCCGTCGTCACCCCCACGACCGACGAGACCGACGTCCTGGAAGAGGGCTGCCTCAGCTTGGTGGGCGTGCACGTGCCGGTCGAGCGGCCTACCGCCATCCGGCTGACGGGTCTCACCGTGCATGGCAAGCCCATCGACGAAGAGGTCACGGGGTTCACTGCCCGGGTCGTGCAACACGAGAACGACCACCTCGACGGCGTCCTGATCCTCGAACGCACCACGCCGGAAGCGCGCCGCGCCGCCCTCAAAGAGCTGCACGCCATCAGAAACGGCGAGTCTTCGGCCGACGCATCTGCCTCGGCCGAGCCCCAGCCGGCATCTGAGCCCGCGTGAAGACGGTCTACCTCGGGACGTCGGACTTCGCGGTCACCGTCCTGCAGCGGCTGTTCGCCAGTGACCACCGCCCGTCGCTGGTCGTCACCCGCCCAGACCGACCCGCCGGCCGGGGGCGCAAGCTCCACACGCCACCGGTGGCGGTCGCCGCCCACGAGCTCGGTCTCCCGGTCTTTCAGCCCGAGAACCTGTCGAGCGACGAGGCCACCGCAGCTGTGCTCGCCGAAGCGCCCGAGGCGCTGATCGTCTGCGCATATGGGGCCATCGTGCGCGAGCCGCTGCTTTCCGCCGCCCCGATCTACAACGTGCACCCGTCACTGCTGCCGCGCTGGCGCGGCGCCGCCCCGATCGAGCGCGCGATCGCCGCGGGCGACGAGCACACCGGCGTGAGCATCATGCAGCTCGAGGAGGGCCTGGACTCCGGGCCTGTCGCCATCCAAGAATCCGTTGAGCTCCAGCACGGCGAAACCTACGGCTCGCTCGCGCCTCGCCTGGCCGACCTCGGCGCTGAGCTCTTGGTGCGCGCGCTCGACGAGCAACCCCCCTTTACCCCACAGCCGGAGGACGGCATCACCTACGCCGAGAAGATCACCGCCGAGGACCGCACCCTCGACCCGACCGCACCGGCCGTGCGCAACGCGCGGATGGTGCGGGCGCTCTCGCCGCACATCGGCACGCGCGTGGCGCTGCCAGACGGCTCGATGCTGGGGGTGCACGCTGCGCGGATCGCGGAAGGGGCCGACGGCGACGCGATGCCGGCTCAGGCTGACCAGCAGCTCGTGATCGACGGTGAATCGGTGCGCCTTGGTGCCCTCGAGCTGCTGCGGGTGCAGCCAGCTGGCGGTAAACCGATGGATGCATCAGCATGGCTGCGCGGGCGGGCCGGTCGATGAGCGGTTCGGGCTACGGCGTGACCCAGCGGCCGGGACGCAGCGCATCACCGGCGCGCATGGTCGCCCTGAAGACCCTCGTGCGCGTGGCCGAGGACGACGCCTACGTCGACCGTGCGCTGCGCTCGGAGGCCTCCGGACTGGACTCCCGCGAGCACCAGCTGGCCCGTGCGATCGTCTACGCCGCGGTGCAGCGCCGCGAGACGCTCGCGTACTGGATCGAGGCGCTCACCGGGCGCCCTGCCTCCGACCTGGACTTGCAGGTCCGGATTCCGCTGGAGATCGGGCTCGTGCAGCTTGCCTTCCTGGATCGTGTGCCGCCCCACGCGGCCGTCGATGAGAGCGTCACGCTCGCCAAGTCGGTCTCCAACCGCGGCGGTGAGCGGATGGTCAATGCCGTCCTGCGGCGGATCGTCCGCGAGGGCTTCCCGGACCTCCCGAGCGATCGCACGCCGCGCGGCGCCGCGATCGTGCACTCGGTGCCGCGCTGGCTGGCCGAGCGCTGGTTTGCGGAATTGGGGGAGGAGGGTGCTCGGGCGCTGCTGGCCCGTTGCAATGAGCCGGCCGAACGCGCCGTGCGCGTGAACACCCTGAAGTCCGACCCCGAGACGGTCCGCGATCGCCTGGCGGTGGCTGCCCACGGCGATCCGGAACTCCCCGAGGCGTTGATCCTCGACGAGGCCGTCGACCTGGAATCCAGCGACCTGTGGGCCGAAGGCGCGATCGTCGCCCAATCGCGCGGCGCCATGCTCGCGGGCCGCATCCTGGATCCGCAAGCCGGTGAGCGCGTGCTCGAGCTGTGCGCTGCCCCGGGCGGTAAGACGAGCCACCTGGCGGCTCTGATGGGCCAGGGTGGCACCGGCATCACCGCGGTGGAGCAGCACCGCGGCCGTGCGGAGGCCCTGCGCCGCACGCTGGACCGCCTGGGCGCTGGCGGCGTGCGCGTGGTCGAAGGCGACGCCCTGAAGCCACCCGCGGCACTCAAGGGCCAGTTCGACGCGATCCTGCTCGACCCGCCGTGTGCGGCGCTGGGCACGCTGCAGCGCCAGCCTGACGTGCGCTGGAGGGCCACGCCCGAGAGCATCGACCAGCTCTCGATCCTTCAGGAGCGCATGGTCGAGGCCACACTGCCGCTGCTCGCCCCTGGTGGGCGCCTGCTCTACGCGGTCTGCTCGATCGGGCCGCAGGAGTCCGACGAGGTGCTCAGTCGCACGCAGGCCACCGTGGAGTCCCGGCGCACCGTGTTGCCCCACATCGACCACACCGACGGCTTCGAATACGCGCTGCTGCGCCAGTAGCAGCGGACCGAGCGAATACCCCGATGACGAGCCAACTTCCCGCCGCCGTGCTCTTCGATTGCGACGGCGTCCTCGTCGACACCGAGCGCACCGCAAGTCGCGTGCTCGCCGGATGCCTGGCTGAGATCGGCGTCGAGGTCGAGTTCGAGGCGCTTCGCCAGAAGATCACAGGCACGTCGCTGGCGACTGCGGAGGCGATGTGCGCCGAGCTGTATGGCGGCCCGTTGCCGGCCGGCTGGTTTGCGGGTTTCGTCACCTACCGGCTCGAGGTCTTCCGCCAGGGCGTCGATCCCATCCCGGGCGCAATCGAAGCCGTGCGCGCGGTGCAGTCCGCTGGAGTGCGGCTGGCGGTCGTCTCGCAAGGCGCGCACGAGAAGATGGCGATCACGCTGCCGTCCAGCGGCCTTGCCGAGGTGCTGGGCGACGCCCCGCTCTTCTCGGGGCAGGACGTGACCCGCGGCAAACCGCATCCCGACCTGTACCTGCATGCGGCCGCGAGCGTCGGTGTCGACCCGGCCGACTGCGTCGTCGTCGAAGACAGCCCGACCGGAGCCACCGCCGCCGCGGCAGCCGGCATGCGCGTCCTCGGGTATGCCGTAGACGCCGACCATGAGCGCATGCGCGCCACGGGGGCCGAGCTCTTCTTCGACCTGCGAGAGGTCCCGACCCTGGTCGGTCTGCCCGCGTCCGCTGGGTAACGCTGGTCACAGCTGCCTTCCGGCGTAACCAGCGCAGCGGGTCGCCCCAGGTTTCGGCGCAACCAGTCGCCCGCGCGCCTATGGAGCCGTACGGCACACTGGGTGGAGATGTCGACCGGCAGTGCTTGTCCGATCTGCCGCCGCGGGCAGCTCAAACCCACCAACCTGCCTGGCCGCTACCGCTGCGACACGTGCCTGCGGCGCGTTGAGCTCGTCTCGGTGTGCCCCAGTTGCGGCGAGCACTCCACGCTTGTGCGCTCGGCGTCGGCGCCGCTGCCGACCTGCGGGTCCTGCGGCACATCGCTGTTGCGGTCGGTCTGAAGCCACCGGCCCGCGGCGGCGGTCCAAGGCGTCCGCAGCACGTCGGACCGCCAACGCGGGGTGTTAGGGCGTGGGCAGCATGACCGGCGTGCCGCCGTCGCGGTAGGCCGCGAGGACCTCATAGGCGGGCGCCGGGCGAGCGAAGTGGTAGCCCTGTCCGTAGCGGACCCCAAGGCGCAGCAGCACCTCAGCGGTCGCGCGGTCTTCGATCTGCTCGGCGATCACGGTGCGTCCCATACCTACGGCGACACCCTGCACCGCCTGCACCACGAGCAGGTCGTCGGCGCTGACCGGCAGATGGCGGATGAACTCGCCGTCGAGCTTGATGAACTCCAGCGGGAGCGCCTTGAGGTGGTAGAACGACGCGAACCCGGCGCCGAAGTCATCAAGCGCAAGGCGGCAGCCGAGCTGCGCCAGCCTGCCGGACAGGTGCTCGGCTTGATCCATGCTGGCGATTGCCTCGGTCTCGGTGATCTCGAACACCAGCTGGTCGCCGCGGCACCCGGCGCTGGTGATCATCGCTTCGATCCGGCCGACGAGGTCCGGGTCGGTCACCGATGACCCCGAAAGGTTGATGCTGAGGACCGCCTCGGGGTAGGCGGCGGCCAGGCGAGTGGCCTCACCGACGACCCACAGATCAAGCTCACCGATCAGCCGGAACCGCTCTGCCGCTGGAAGGAAGGCGCCCGGCGGGATCGCCGACCCGTCATCGTCGAGCATTCGGAGCAGCACTTCGTGCTTGAACGCGACCCCGGTCTCCAGGTCGACGATCGGCTGGGCGTAGAGCGTGAAGCGGCCCTCGGTCAGCGCGTGGCGGATCCGCTGCGACCACAGCAAGTCGCTGCTCATGCGCGCGTGGCGGGCCTCGTTCTCCCCGTACATCACGGCCCGATTGCGGCCAAGATCCTTGGCGTCGTACATCGCGATGTCGGCGGCGACGAAGACGTCAGCGGGCGCGCGGGTGCGGCCGTCGATCATCGTCGCGCCGATCGAGACGGTCGGCGTGATCGCATGTTCGTCGTCGATCACGATCGGCGTGGCGGTGATGTGCTCGCAGAGCGCATGGGCCGCCGCCAGGGCCTGGTGCGGCTGCACGCTAGGGAGCAGGACGCCGAACTCGTCGCCGGCCACGCGGCCGACGGCGTCGGTGTCGCGAACGCGTTCGCCGAGCCGGCGGCTGACTTCGATGAGCAGGGCGTCGCCGGCGGCATGGCCGAAGGAGTCGTTGACGTGCTTGAAGCCGTCCACGTCGATCAGCAGCAGGGCGCCGCACCGTTCCCCGTTCCGGCAGTCCTCCACGGCGCTGGCAAGCTCTGCCTCAAAGCGCCACCGGTTCCACATCCCCGTCAGGGGATCCGTGTTGGCAAGGCGCCGCAGCTCTCCCTCGTCGTGCTTGCGGCGCGACACATCGACGATCTGCGACACGAAGACGTCCGGCTCGCTGCCCTCCCCACGCACGATCGAGACCGAGAGGAGCACCCAGATCCAACGCCCGTCTGCGTGGCGATAGCGCTTCTCGAGCTGGTAGTCCTGGATCTCGCCAGCCAAGAGCTGCTCGGCACAGCGCAGGTCAGGGGCAAGATCGTCGGGATGGGTGAGCGACTTGAAGCTGGTGCCGCGCAGCTGGTCCTCGCTGTAGCCGAGGAGCTCACACACCGCAGCGTTGACGCGCATCCACGTCCCGTCGACCCCCACGATCGCCATCCCGATCGGCGCGTCCGCGAAGGCGCGCTCGAACAGCTGGGTGCTGCGGGCAGACTGCTGCTCGGCGGCCCGGCGATCCGAGAGGTCCTCGAGATAGGCGATGCGATGCAGCGTGTCCCCACGCTCGTCGGTGGCCACGACGATCTCGCAGAGTGCGGGGAACCGGGTGCCGTCGAGTCGCACGTGCTCGGTCTCGTAGTGCACGAATCCCTCGCTCCTGGCGACAGACTCACGTTCGGGGATGCGGTCGAGCGCTTCCGCGGTACACACGAACGAGATCGGTTGCCCCACGAAGTCCGAGGGCACCCCGCCGTGCATGGCGGCAAAGGCTGGGTTGACGGCCTCCAGGCGCCCCGTACGCGGATTGGAGATCGAGATCCCGCGACGTGTGCGCTCGAATGCCAGGTGCCAGTGTGCGGGCAGCTGCGTCACGTCGGCGGGCAGCGCCTCCAGCGCTCGCAAGTGGGGCACACCGGGACCCGGGCCGGCATTGTTGGCCGCGCGGGAAGGGGAGGTGGGAGCTTGTTCGTCCTGGCGCATGTGGCTGGGGGAAGCCGGGCCGGCGGTGGGAGAGACGTCGACCTTGTCTGTGTGATCGGCCAGCCTTCGCGGATCCGTAGCCAGAGCCGCTTGACGTCGTTCTAGCGCGGTGAACCTGCTTCAGTTCCCCGGCTCGCTAGTCTGGCCGCGATGCCCGCCCCCGCACCTTCCATCCAGGTTCTTCCTTCCATTCTGTCGGCAGACTTCGCCGCCCTCGGTGAGGCCGTCGAGGAGGTGGTTGCTGCCGGCGCCACGATCATCCATTGCGACGTCATGGACGGCACGTTCGTCCCGCCGATCACCTTCGGTGCCCAGATCGTCGCCGCGCTGCGCGACCGCCTCCCGGACAGCGTCTACCTCGACGTGCATCTGATGATCGATGCTCCCGAGCGGCACGTGGCCGATTTCGCCAAGGCCGGCGCCAACGGCGTCACGTTCCACGCCGAGGCGACGCCGCACGTGCACCGCGTGCTGCAGCAGCTGCGAGAGATGGACGTCGTTGCTGGGCTCGCCGTCTGCCCAGGCACCCCGATCGGCGCGATCGAGGTCACCCGCGAGGACCTCGACCTGGCGCTGGCCATGACGGTGAACCCCGGCTGGGGCGGGCAGAAGCTGATCCCGTCGACGATCGGCAAGACGGCCGACATCGCGGCGGCCGTGGCGGCCAGCACCATCGTGCAAGTCGACGGCGGCATCGACGTGAACACCGCACCGCAAGCCACCCGCGCGGGAGCGCACTGGCTCGTTGCGGGCTCGGCCGTCTTCAGCAAGCCGGACCCCGGCGCCGCCTACCAGGAGATCTTGGCCGCAGCCCAGGCGGGCGCCGCCTAGCCCGGGGCCGGGCGCAGGCCGGCCTCGCTACAAGACCGTTTCGCAGCCGCGCAGCCGGTCGATCTTGTCGGCGTGGACCCGGTCGTAGCCGGGACCGCAATCGATCGTGTCGGCAGTGCCGTCGCGATCATCGATGAAGTCGTCGCCCGGGCCGGCGGCGATCGTGTCGCGACCACGACCACCGAGGATGGTGTCGTTGCCGCCAGCACCGCGGATGACGTCGTTGCCGAGTTGTCCCCAGAACATGTCGTTCCCGGGCCCTCCGTCGGCGACGTCGTGCCCGACGCCGAGGAAGAGGTCGTCGTCGCCGGGGCCGCCGTAGAGCTCGTCGTCGCCGCCACCGGCATCGAAGTCGTCATCGCCGTCGAACCCGTACAGCACATCGTTGCCCTCGTAGGAGACGAGCACGTCGACGACGGTGGAGCCGATGAGCTGGTCCGGGCCTTCGGTGCCCCGCAGCCCGAGGTCGTTGCC
>JAEMRF010000003.1 GCA_016463515.1 Solirubrobacteraceae bacterium
AGACCACCCGCTGGGACTCCGGCGTCCTGAACTTCGACGGGACTGAGCGCCTGGGCTACCAAGCCCTGGTGCGCGGCCTCAAGGGGTAACGCACCAGCCCGGATGGTGTGAATAGGCGCATCCGCGTCATTCACACCATCCGCGCACATCAGCCGTAGGTAGGATCGCGAGTTCGTATGCGTGTCTCGCCGCCTTCCTATGCCAACGTGATGTCGACCGTCGCGGTATTCATCGCACTTGGTGGCACCTCGTACGCCGTCACGAAGCTGCCCAAGGGCAGCGTCGGCGAGCGTGAACTGAGGAACAACGCCGTTTCCAGCAGCAAGATCAAGGACGGTGCCGTCACGGCGGCGGACCTTGCTCCCGGCGCGGTCCCCAGCGGCGCGCGCGGCCCCCGCGGAGCCGAGGGTGCCAAAGGTGACCTGGGTCCCAGCAACGCATGGTTCACCGACGGCGTCGCTTCGTCGGGTTCCCTCTCGCCCGTTGAGAAGCAAGGCACGACGGTCGCGCGGCTGGCGAACCTCCCCGCCGGCAGCTACGTCTTCCACGGCTCGGTCTCGATCGTCGCGCATGACGTGCCCTCGGTCTTCACGTACTGCCAGATCCTGGTCAACGGGAGGCCCGTGAGCGCCGCGAGCGTTGCCACGCTGGGCTCCGCGGCGGGGTATGCGCGCGCAGGAACGTTGGCGCCCAACGGGGCCACCACCATCGGAGAGGGCTTCCAGGTAACGCTCGACTGCTGGAACGACCGCGCGACCGCTCCCGGGACGACCCCGAGCTTCCAGCAGATCGGGCTCAACGCGATCCGCGTGGCCACGCTCAACTAGTCGGCATGCCGCGTTTCAGCTACGCCAACGTCATGTCGACCATCGCGGTCTTCATCGCGCTCGGCGGCACCTCGTACGCCGTGACCAAGCTCCCCAAGGGTGCCGTCGGTGAGCGCGAGCTCCGGAAGGACTCCGTGACCGGCACCAAGGTCAAGGACGGGACGCTCACGGGCGCCGACCTTGCCCCGGGCACCTTGAGCACCGGTCCACGCGGACCGCGCGGGGCCGACGGACCCAAGGGCGACGTCGGCCCGGCCGGACCTGGCGCGGGAGCCGCTGAGGCGTGGCGTCCGCTGGAGTACTCAGACGGCTGGACCAACTACAACACCGACAATTGGCCGGCGGGGAGCTATCGCAAAGATCAGCTCGGCGTCGTTCACCTGCGAGGGTTGATCACGCGCGCCTCCGGCATACCGGCGATGAACTCGGTGATCGCGACGCTCCCGCCGGGCTACCGACCCAAGCGCACTCGGACGCTCCCAGTCCACACCGGCGAAGCTCCCCACCAGATTGGTCGGTTGGATCTCTACCCAGACGGCCGTCTCTTCTGGATTTCTGGCGGGACCGGCGAACCGGACTACACCTCGCTGGAACTCATCGAGTTCGACCTCGACTAACGCGCCCGACTCCACGCGCAGCGGAGCGGCGGCGATCACCGCGGCCCACGCGGCAGCGATCTCCTGACCCAGCGCGGAGCCGTCGGCCGGTACAAAGCGGACCAACGGGGAGTCGCCCGTCGTGTGGAGCTGCCAAACACCGAGGGTGCCGGCATCGATCCACGCCCACTTGTGCGCGGTCACGGTGCCAGCCCGGTCGCGGGAGGTAAACGTGACCGAGCCAGAGGCCACGCGCGCGTAGAGGAGGTCGGCGCCAGCGCTCGGGACGCAGCTCGGCGCAGGTTCGCGCCGCTGGAACGCCTCGAGGGCGCCATTGATCATCCGGCGCGTGAGTTCGATCGCCGGTCGATCCGCGGGTTCGCGTGATTCCGGGAGACGCAGCTCGGCGCCCAGCAGCGCGATCGCGCCGTCGACGCCGTGGGCCGTCATCCGTTGGATCGCCTGCCCGGGCAGGGCTTCCTGCAGCACGACGACCTCGTCGTCGGCCAGGAGCGACACGGCACGGGTCCGGTCGGCGGTCTCCGTGCGAACCGTGGCGAGCGCCGAGGCGCGCAGGTAGGTGCCGAGCATCGTTGCGTGCGGATCCAGAAAGGCGATGCGTGGCCGCGCGGTCGACCCGGTCAGGGCAATCGCTTTGCGGGCCACGAGCCCACGCAGCGCGGTCTGCTGCTGGGCCCGGCGCACCGGATCACCACCGGCCCGCTCGGGGCGGCGTGCGAGATCTGGCCGGTTGAAGGCCGACGCGAGTGCGTCGAGCTCGTCATCGGAGTAGTCGATGCTGACCGCCCGCACGAACGGACCAGTTGGCATGGTCATGCCCCCGCCCGGATGAAGACGACGTTCCCCACACCCATCGTGCGCTCCATACGCGTGACGGCATCTTCAGCGTTGCCTTCGACGGCCGTAAAGCGACCGCCTTCGACCGTGGACTCCAGAAAGCCGATGTGGCCGTCGCTGGCGAAGTTGTTGTCGCCGCCCCAGTCGTAGGCGACGATGTCGCCCGGGCGTGCATGCGCGGCGTCGACGAGCTGCAGGCCGTGTTGGCCCTCGCGCGCCGCGGCGACCCACGTGGCAACCGCCGCCCAGCCAGTGCCGGGCATGTCCGTGCCCGACTGCTGCAGCGACCACGTCACAAACGCCGCGCACCACGGATTACCGGAGGCGACCTGAGCGCTGCCGAGGTATTCGTTGACCTTCGGGCCAGCGTTCGTGCCGACCTCCTGCACGCCAAGCTGACTGCGAGCGACCGAGAGCGCATCCCCAGCTGCTGCCCCAGCCGCGCCTGCGCCTCCACCGGCGTGCTTGCATTGCTCGACGAGGGTTGCTGCGGCGTCCTGGGTCCCAGCCAAGCTGCCGGCGTCGAACCCGGGGATCGCATCAGCAGCCCAGCGGCCCAGCGCCTCGGGATCGTCGAGCTCGGCGTCGCGCAGCCCGCCCTCGGTACCGCGTAGGCGCCCGAGGACTTCGTCGAGCTGCGCGCCGGGATGGTCGGCCCACCAGTCGCCGCTCGGCGGTTCGTCGCGGCTGACGCCATGCCCCGCGGGCGCGTAGGCCGACCGCGGATCGAGGCCGAAGAACCCGACCTGTTCGCTGCCGGCCGGCGTGTTGCGCAGACCGGTCTGCGCAAGTGCGAGCATCACCGGCAGCTCTGGCGGCAGGCCATGGTGGGCGGCGGAACCGGCCATCCAGCAGGCCCAGTCCTGGCGCTGAGCGTCGTCGCCCTCTGGCATGTCGGTCGGGACGGGCACGCCCGTGGACGCGTCGCCCGTCGCGTGCTCCCCAGGCGCGGGCGCCGAAGGGTCGACGGCGTCACCGGCCGTGAGACTTTGCGCACCTGAGGGAGCTGGGTCGACGGGGTCAAATCCGCCTCCACCGCCACCGCCCACGGCCTGCTGCACCGCGGCAGCGGGAGGACCGTCGATCAACGACCCCGAAGATGTGTCGCGCGTGGTGGCCGGGGTGGTCGGGGCCGCAGTCTGCGCACTCGGCGGACCGGCGGTGCTTGGCGTCGAGAGGACCTGCTGACTGTCGCGGACGAGCTCCGGCATGGTCACCTTGAGCCCAGTCGCAGGGTTCGTGGCCTCGACCCCGCCCCGGGTGACCGTCAGTCTGGCCGTTTCGGTCACGCCGCCCGCAAGCACGACCGTCGCGGTCGTCTGCAGCGAGCCACTCAGCACCGATCCAGCGCCGATGCCCCTCGTGCTACCCGGCGCGTCGGCCGCTTCGGCCGCTGCTGCACGGACCTGCAGCTCGGCACCAGCGCTGCCCAACGCCTGCCCGGCGGTCGTCAGCCGCGAAGCGACGGCGCTCAGGATCGATTGGTGCCGAGCGGCCATCGACGGCGGCATCTTGGGCAGCGCCACCCCGGAGAGCTGACCGGCCTGGCCTTGGAGGTCGTCGGCCACGGTGATGGCTGCGAGCCCGGCCTGCCGGACGGGCCCCGGAGCGATGCGCACGGTGGTCATGGCGCCTCTTCCTCTGCCGGGGCCGCGGTCTCGGGCGAGCTCGGCGACGGCTGCGAAGTCGGTGTTTGCGCGTCGGCGGCGGCGGCCTCACGCTCGGCAGCCGCTGCTTCCCGTGCCGCTTGTGCCTTCAGCATCTCGTTCTCACGTTCGACCGTTGCGGCGTCGACCATGAGCTGCGAGGCGAGGTCACGCAGGCGCGACGCCGCGTCGGTCACTTGCGAGCGCGCGTCTGAGATCGATCCACGGAGCCGGTCGGCTGCTGCGCCCTCGAAGGTGGCGTCGTCGAGGCTACGGGTGGCGCCGACCGGAGCGGATCCGATGAGTTCGGCGCGGCCGAGCAGCTCGGTAGCGAGCTCGCGCATCGCCTCCGGGTCACCGACGGTTGGCGCCGACTCAGGCACTGGGGATCTCAAGCCGTTCGGGGATCACGATCGGATCGCGCTGGTCCAGCGCTGGCGCAGCACGCAGGGGCGCCGCGGCAGGCGTGCCTTCGGCGCCCATGGACCGACCCAGCACGAAACCTCCGGCAGCGAGCGCGAGCGTGAGCAGCGCGGTGGAGATCACGAGCGCGCGAGGAACAGACGGAAGCCTCACGCCAGCAAAGTATCCGGTGCGTTGCGAGTCGTCCAGCACGTCACCCCTCCACGCGGTAGCCGGCGCGCTTGAAGGTGGCCAGCGCGGCGCGCATCTCGGCGGCGGTGCGGCGCGCCGCCGCCCGGGCACTGCGATCGGCAGCGCCTGAGCGGCGATCGATCGCGTCGCCCAGGTCGTCGAGCGCTGCAGCCTGTGCGGCGAGGGCCTTGCTCACGGCGGCGAGGGCGGTCGCCGTCCCCGGGTCGGCTCCATCGACCTTGAGTCCGCTCGCCGCATCCCGCAGCGATGTCGCCAGCCGCTCGGCGGCGGCCGCGCGCTCCTTGCGACCACCTTCCATCTCGCTGAGCGCGACGCCCGACTGCTGCTGCACGCTCGCCAGCGTCTCGCGTAGCGCCCCGGCGACGCCAGCATCTGGAGTGCCCGGCACCGGCTGACCCGGGCTCTTTGCAGCGGCGACCAGGACCGCGCACGCGCCATCGGAGACGCCGGTGCACCGTGCCCAGAGCGTGCCGGCCGTCGTGGGCCGCGCGACCACGAGCTGGCCGCTGGACCGATACAGCACGAGCGGCACCTTGCCACTGACTGCAGGCTCCGGCTTGGGGACTGGAGTCCCAAGCTCGTCGGCCGGGACCGGGTCTCCGGGTAGTCGGCCCGCTGCAACGCCGAGCGTCGCCGCTCCGCCCGTGGCGGTCGTGAATTCCACCTGCTCTCCGCGAGCTGCGGGCGTCCACGCCTCGGGCGGACTGATCGCGAACTTGCCGACCGGGACGGCTGCCGGCGGCGGCTCGGCGGTGAGCCTCCCCACGCCGATCGCGGCAAACCCCACAATGAGCACGATCGTCACGCACGCGGCGTACGTCGTCCACTTCACAGGCACTTTGGCCGCGGTCTCCGGCGCCGCGACAGGGCGGCGGTGCTCCACCCGGGTGGCATCGGTCGGGGCCGCCGCCGGTGCGCCGGCAGCGGGTGTGCGCACGACCTCATCGCCGGTGTGCGGCTCAAGTGCGATCAGGGGTACGCCTTGGGTGCGCACCTCCGGCGGCAACGCCTGGATGGCAGACGCCAACGCGGCAGCGAACACACGCGGCGTCGGGCGTGCGTCGGGGTCGAGGGCCATGGCCCGGGCGATCGCGTCGGAAACGCCCGTCGCAGGGCGCCCATCGGCAAACGCAAGCCCTGGTGGCGCGGCAGACGTCCGAAAGAGCACGTACTCCGCAGCCGGACGGTCCTGGTAGGGCGGGGAGCCCGTCAGCGCCCACACGGCAAGCGCGCCGAGTCCATAGACGTCGGCCGCCGGACCCGCCGTGCGACCGAGCACCACCTCGGGGGCGGTGTAGCGCAACGACTCCATCACCTCAGCGCGGGTGAGCATGCCGGTGCGCCCGCTCGTGCGCGTCACGCCAAAGTCGCGCAGCGTCGCGTGGCCCCAGCGAGACGTCGCCACGCAGTCCGGGCGCAGATCACGGTGCAGGACGCCAGCGGCATGGGCGTGCGTGAGCGCCTCGGCGACCTCAGCGACGAGACGCCCGGCATCGTCGGGCGTGAGCTCACGGGCGGCGCCACGCTCAGCGACGGTCGGGCCGGTCGGCAGCGCGGAGGCGATGTACAGGCCACCGGCGTGGTCGCCGGCTGCAAAGACCGGGGCGATCCCGGGATGCTCGAGCCGGGCCACCGCCGACGCATCACGCCGCGCCTGCTCGATCGCCGCTGCCTCACCGGCAAACGCAGCTGGCCGAAAGAACTTCAGGACGACGTCGCGCTCCAAGGTGGCCGAGCGCGCGCGAAAGGTGGTGCTGGTGCCGCCGTCGGCAAGCACCTCGACGAGCTCGAAGTCGTCGATCCGGCCGCCAGGGGCCACGTGGGTGGTGTCAGGCCCGCTCACAGCCTCCACATATTGACTGACCCGCCGCGCACTACGACCCTTCCAGACCGTTGCTGGCCCCGGACTGACTGCTCTCTCGCTGGTGAAACCAACACCTCCCAGGGGCGGGTTGTCACTTGCGCTACGCGACGGGTAGGGTCACAACGCTCACGCACTTCTCAACCAGCGAGGTAGAACATGTCAGGTCGCATTGGCGGCACCATCGAGCAGATGCAGACGATGGGCACGAAGTTCAACAGCGAGGCGGCCGAACTCGACAGCCTCGTCTCGCGGGTCACCGCTCAGCTCGCCAGCACCGACTGGGAAGGCGGCGCTGCACAGCGCTTCCGCGATCAGTGGAACGGCGAGTTCAAGGCGACGTTCGTCGCCGTCTCCAACGGCCTTCGCGAGTGCTCGGCCGAGCTCAACAACCGCGCCAGCGCACTCACGCAGGCCGGCGGCTGAACGCCCAGTGCCGTGGGCGGGGGCGTGCTGGCATTCGGTGCCTGCTCGCCCCGGCCCTCGGCGCGCTCAGCGCCTGACTTCAGGCTAGGCCTGGGCAACCTGCACGAGGGCGATGCGTCCGTCGATCACGACGTAGCCGCGCCCCGGCGGGAAGACCGCGTTGCTTCGGCGCGGAAGGCGCGCTCCCAGCAGCTCGCCGTCGAGATCGAGGTTCGGGTCCAGCAGGAGTCCGCGCCCGTCCTTGCGCAGCTCCCGGATCCACGCGGCGTAATGCCGGGCCTGGCCGGTCTCCAACGACGCGACGATGCGCACGTGCGCATCGCGGCCGCGCTTGATGATCATCTCCAGCGAGCTGGCCACATGTGACTCTGAGAGCTCTCCGGCGTCGTCGATCACCAGCAGAACGGGATCAGCGTCTGCGTCTGCGGCAAGCACCTCGTCGAGCAGCTCCGTGATCATCGACTCGCACTCCTCCACGCCTCGCGCGACGGAGTCCCACCCTCCTTGGTCGAGCAGTGATGAACGGCGCGGCGCGAGGAGGTGGGTCACCAGGCCCGGCGTGGTGGCGCTGAGCCCCATCGCGAGCGTGTGCAGCGCTGTCGAGCGCCCGCTGCGGTAGGGGCCGATGACCACGAAGTGCGAGTCTGCGAGGGATGCCGTAACGGTGGCGAGGTCAAGGTCGTCGACTGCGAATGCGGCGGTGAGCGGTTCGGAGGCGCGCGTGAGCTCCGACCTCGGCACCGACTCCGGGAGCGGCTCGATGGAGCGTGCGCGGTGCCGCGTGCGGGAGGCGAGTCCATCGCCGAAGGCTTCGATGGCGCGGGTCTCCACCGAGGGCTCGGCGTCGCCGGTCAGGGTGGCGATCTGCACCTCTAGCCCGCCGGCCAGGAAGCCGCGCCCCGGCGGTAGCGTCGCCGACGCCGCTGCCTTCCCGAGCCCAAGCATCTGGTACTCGTCGTCGCTGCCCATCCGCAGGATCAGGCGCGAGGCCACGAGCGAGGCCACGGGTGTCGGTACCGCGGCCCGGCGGTCGGCGGTGATGATCACGTGCACGCCCGCGGCACGGCCGTCGGCGACCAGCCGCGGCACGGCGTCGACGAGCACGCCCAGGTCGACGCGTTCGTAGGCCTCGGTGAAGCCCCCATAGGAATCCAGCAGCACCACGTAGCGCGGGAGCGGCGCGTCGGGATGCTTTGCGTTGTAGGCGTCCAGGTCGGCGACGCGCTCGGTCGCAAAGCGGCGGGCCCGTTCGTCGATGGTGCGGCGCATGAGCTTCACGAGCCGGGTCACGCGCTCTTCGTCGTCGCCCGGAATGACCGAACCGCAGTGCGGCAGCGCCTCCAGCGGGCGGAGCCCGAGCCCGGCGAAGTCCAGGGCGAAGAGCTGCAGCTCACTCGGATCGTGCCGCTCGGCCAGTGCCACGGCAAGGGTCCGCAGGGCGGTGGTCTTGCCGGAGCCGCTCGCGCCGAAGATCAACAGGCTGCCCTGGCTTGCCAGGTCGACCGTCATCGCGGCCTGGCGCTGCATCGTCGGCTGGTCGATCAGCCCGATCGCTGCGCCCGCCTCGCGAGGAACCGGCGGGAGGTCCGGCAGCGCGATGGCATCCGGGAGCGCCGGTAGCCACGGGGCCGGCGGCGGCGCGATGCCTTGGTCGTGGGTAGCGTCGTCGATCGCGCGGACCAGCAGCTCAAGGTCGGTGACGTCGAGCACTGGGCTGCCACCACGCGTGGTGGTGGTCGGCGTGGGGCGCCGGCCCGTGATCTCGATGCGTTTGGCGGCCGTCGATGCGCCGGTGAGGCCGCCGACGTAGCCAGCTTGAAACAGCTCGAGCTCGGTCGGGCCTTTGCGGGCCAGCGCGCGCCCCGGTACCGAGCGCGGTAGGCGGGCCGCGTCGGGGGCACCGATCACGTCGTCACTCTCCGGCACGCCGGCCACTCGCAGGGCAATGCGCAGGCTGGTGTTGGCGCGGATGTTGTCGGTCACCGCATTGCCCGGCCGCTGCGTGGCGAGCACCAGGTGCACGCCGAGGCTTCGGCCACGCTGCGCTACGTCGACGACGCCGTCCACGAACTCGGGGACCTCCTTGGCCAGCGTGGCGAACTCGTCGATCACGATCACGAGACTCGGCGGGGCCGACGCTGGATCCCGTCGCTCGAGCTCGATCAGATCGCGTGCGCCCGCATCGGCCAGCAGGTGCTCACGGCGTTTGAGCTCTGCGTTGAGCGAGATGAGCGCGCGCTGGACCTGGTGGGCGTCGAGGTCGGTGACCATCCCGACGCAGTGCGGCAACTGCGCGCAGTCCTTGAACGCGGCGCCACCCTTGTAGTCCACGAGCAAGAACGCGATGCGATCTGGCGGGTGCGATGCAGCAAGCGCGGCGATGAGGGTCTGCAGCAACTCACTCTTGCCGGCGCCGGTCGTGCCGGCCACCAGGGCGTGCGGGCCGTCTGCGCGCAGGTCGAGCGAGAACGGCCCGTCGGCGCCGACACCAACCAGCGCATCGAGCGCATCGCCGGTGCGGGTCCGCCAGCGCGAGACGACGCGGTCAGCGGTCGGCTCGGCGAGATCGAGCAGGTCGACGAGCGCGACCGAACGGGGCACGGACTGGGCCGCGCCGCCAGCCGTCGTGTCTTCCACGGGCGCCAGCGAGCGGGCCACGGCCACGGCGAGCGAGCAGGAGATCGCATCGACCGACGCGTCTTGCACCTTGCGGCCGGTCGCGGTCCAGGTGACGTCCATGACGGCGCGGTCGCTGCGTGCCTCGACGATCACGCCAGCGCCACCAGGGAGGTGTCGCCGCTCTCGGGCCAGCCAGAGGACGACGATGTCGAGTTCGCCGCAGCCGTCGAGCAGGTCGTCGACCACCGTCGCCTCGGGCGCAACGTCCTCGTCGACGAGCAACACGATCGACGTGCGGCGCCGCGCGCGTCCGCGCTGCTCAGGTTCATCGCGACGCTCGGCCGCCAGGGTGGCGATGCGCCGCAGCAGGTCGCGCGAGTCCTGCTCCCCGACGGCCACGTGCTCGCCTTCTACCGGCGACGCCGGGTGCTGGGTGTGCGGCAACCACGACAGCCATGACCAGTCGCTGGCGCGCTCGTGCGAGAGCGCGGCCGTGATGACGACGTCGCGCGGGCTCTGGAGCGTGGCGTGCTGGACGACTGCCCAGCGGGCGATCGGGTCGATCGCCCGGGGCTCCCCGACGAACCCGATCGTGCCGACGTCGGTGGAGCGCACCAGCACCGGCACGATGGGCGCCTCCTTGAACGACGCCACCCGCTCCTCGATCGGGTGCCGAAGTGCGGGGTCGCCACCGTCGGCAAAGACGACCGACACGATCGACGGCTGGTCGGCCACGCCCAGGCGCACGTCCAAGAAGTCGCGGTCGGCCGGACGCCGCTCCCAGAGCGTCGGCAGGTGCTCGATCGCCCGGGTGGCCAGATCAGCGGCGTGTGGCGCAGCCGCCCGGCGCTCACCCTGTTCCTGCTCGCGGGCGTGGTCGAGGCGCCGCGTGAACTCCGCGGCGGCCGCCTCGAATGCGGTGACCTGTGCGGCGTGGTCCTTCTTCCCCGAGCGGCGTGAGCCCATCGCGGAGCCGATCATCATGATCGGGCTGAACGCCCCCATCAGCAGCATGAGCGGCGACTTGGTCACCAGGTAGATGACGATGCCCATCAGCAGCGGCACCATGGCAACGAAGAACGGAATGCTGATCGTGCGGCTCGGCTGTGGTGGGGCGTCGAGTCGCAGCACCGGGGGCTCGTAGCCGCGCGAGACCCGCGGCTGACGGTTGAAGCCGATCGTCGGGCCGCGCCCTGCGGCGAAGTCACGGCCGAGGTGCTGGGCAGGCTCGAGCGAGAAGGTCGAACGACCCGCCTCGATGGCGTGCTGGGGCGTGACCGCGCGCGGTGTGCGCCCTGGAAGACCGACGCTCTCGACGGCGGTGCCGTTGCTGGAGTCCAGGTCTTCCACGAGCACGGCACCGTCACGAGCGACCTCGACGGCGAAGTGCGACCGCGACAACGACGGGTCGTCGATCGTGATGTCGGCGGCGGGGTCTCGCCCGACGTCGTAGCGACCGGGCGCAAGCGCCACGCGGGTCCCGGCAGCCGGTCCGCCGGTCACCAGAAGCTGGGCCAGCGGCGCGGTGGTCCCCAGGGGCTGTGGCACGCGCGGCGCGACCGGCCCAGAAAGCGAGACCACGTCGCCGCTGCGCAGCCCGCTGCCAGCCAGCGCATCCGACGAACCGAGCCGCCCCTGGCGATCGGAGAAGAGCACCCCGTGCGTGGTCGCGGCGGCGTATCCGGCCAGCGCGTCGCAGAGCTCGGCGACGGTGACGTCCGGATGCGCGTCGACCCGGACGTCGCGGTCACCCCCTGGCGTGCGAAGCGTGAGCAGCAGCTCGATGCGCAGTGCGGTGCTCACGCGCCGCCCTCGCCGTAGCCGGCCAAGCTCAGGCGCTGGATGGCGACGTCGATCCGCTGTTCTTGCTTGAGCGCCATCGCGCGCGCCACGCGGTACTCGGCGGCGTTGTTGCGATCAGCGGCGACGGCCAAACGGCGCAGGCGTTCGGCTTGGTCGTCCAAGGCGCGCGCCGCCGACGTCAGCAGCGCTGCTTCCTGAGGACGACCGTCGACCTTCTTGATCGACGCGGCGGCCTGGCGGTGCGCCGTCGACAGTCTGCGGGCCGCTGACGCCCGTTTGGCCATGCTCTTGGCGGCAAGCGCTGGCTCCGCCGTCTTGCGAGCGGTACTGAGCGCCGTGACGGCCGCGCCGAGCGGCTGCGCCACGGCCGAGTCCGGCCCCGGAGTGACCGGTCGCGCACCGTCGTTGAGCCGCAGCGTCGCAGCGACCTGTGCGCAGTCACCGCGGTCTGCCGTGGGTCCTTCGCAGGCGACGGCGGTCCACCCGCGGGTGTCGGGAAGGAGCGCCACCCATAGCCGGCCGCCCGACTTCAGGGCTCCGGCGTATCGCACAGCCGGTCGGCCAGCGAGCCGCACCTGGGCCGGCTTGATCGGGCCCGCAACCCGGTCGCGCACGGCCTGCGGTAGTGGATCCCACCCCGATGCAAACGCGGGCATCCGCCCAGCGGCAAGCTGCTCGCCGTCCGCGTGGCGCAGCGCGACGGGTTGCTCGAGCTGCAGGCCCTCGAGGTCACCAGCCGCGCTCGCCCAATCGCCGTCGTGCGAGACCGACACCGCCCCGGAGGATGACGTCGACGCTCGGGGCTGGTCGCTGCGGCCAAGCACGTAGCCCAGGATGGGCGCGACCACGAGCAGCAGCGCAGCCGCTGCGGCCATGGCGGGGCGCCGCCAGCTCCTGGTTTGTTGGGCATCGTCTGGGTTCGGCGCTGGATCAGGCGACCCCGGGCGGCGTGCGTCGGTCGTCGTGCGATCCCCGACGGCTGGCGGTGCGGGCGTGCCTGACGGTCGTGGCGTCGAGACGGGCGTCGGCGGGGGAACCGCTGGCGGGGTCCACACGAACCGATCTGGCTGGGTCGAGGCTGGCGGATCGGCCGCGGCCACCTCGGGGCTGGCGCCCGCCGCGGGCGGCGGGAAGCTCGGGGCACGCTCGAGCTGGTCGGCAGTGACCCCGGCAAGCGCCGCAGCGCACGCATCCATGAGCCCCGCAGCGGTCGGGAAGCGATCGCTCGGCGCCTTTGCCATCCCGCGGGCAAAGACGGCGTCGAGGGTGGCCGGTGCCGCGATGCCGCGCGCACTCATCGTCGGCGGCTCCGCCGTGAGGTGCGCGTGCATGAGCGCCGCGTCGTTGTCGCGCTCGAACGGGTAGGTGCCCGTGAGCGCCTGGAACAGCACCGCCGCGAGCGAGTAGATGTCGCTTGCGCTGCCAACGTCTTGGCCTTCGATCTGCTCGGGTGCGACGTAGTTCAGGCTGCCGACGAAGTCCCCGTTGTGCGTGAGGCCGCCATGGTCGGACCCTTTGGTGATGCCGAAGTCCGCCAGGTACGGGTGCCCGCCCGGGGTGAGCAGCATGTTCTGCGGCTTGATGTCGCGGTGAACGAGCCCTGCTTCGTGTGCGGCGTCCAGCGCCGAGGCGATCGCGCGCAGAATGCCGAGTGCGGCGTTCCCCGTGAGCTGCCCGCGCTCGATGATGTCGGCCAGGCTCGGCCCGTCCACCAGCCGCATGGCAATGAACATCAGGCCGTTGGACTCGCCAGCCTCATAGACGGGAATGATGTTCGGGTGGTCGAGCGCGGCAGCGTGGCGGCCCTCGCGCCGAAATCGCTCACGGAACGTGCGGTTGCCGACCAGCGTGCTGGAGAGGACCTTCAGCGCGACCGGGCGATCGAGCGACATCTGGGTCGCGCGGTAGACCACGCCCATCCCCCCGACGCCAGCGACTGCTTCGATCCGGTACCCGGCGAGGGTGTCTCCAGGCTGGAGCATCAGGTCAGCACAGCGGCCCGAAACAGTCGGCCGACGGCTTCTTGGAGGGCTTGGGTGCCGGCGCCGGCGCGGGAGCTGCGCTGCGGGCCGGTGCCGACACCGCCGGAGCTGGGGCTGCTGCTGCCGATTGCGGCGCCGAGGCGGTCGCCACAGCGCTTGAAGCTGGTTTGGGTTTGGCTTTGGCCTTCGGCTTCTTGGGCGGCGCCGGAATGCTCGGAAGGGCCCGGAGCTCGGGAAGCTCAGCGGCCGCGACCATCGACATGGGCTGCTCGACACTGGAGCCTGCAGCTGCGGGCGAGCTCCCGCCACCGGCCGCCAGGAACGTCACAGCAAACAGGACCAGGCTGCCGAGCCCGGCCCCGACCAGGGCGCGCCCATGCATCGGGGTCAGAGATCCTTGGCCGCGGTGGTGCACGCCTGGGTGCGCAGCTCCGTGTACCGGTAGTTGGACGCCACCTTGTAGCGGATGCAGATGGGGCTGCTTCCCGGCTCGCGGACGCCGAGCTCGATGGTGCGGCTACGGATCTGCGACGGAAGCTTGAAGCGCACGATCTCGCCCTTGGCGAGCTTGACCGACGGGCGGTTGATGAGCGTTTTGGCCGACTTGCCGCACTTCACGCACACGAGCCTGACGGCCGACTTGGAGCGCACCGACGAGAGGATGAGTTGCCGTTTGGCGACCTGGATCGTGAGCCCGGGCGCAGGGGTCTGCTGCTGGCGCGAGATGTTCTCGCAGTCCGCAGCGACCACGTCCGCTTCGTCGACGATGGCCGTGTCATTGCCGGCGCCGCATTCCAGGCGGTCGACCTCACCATCGCGGGCGTCGATCACATCGTCGCCGTCGCCGCCGAAGAGCACGTCAGCGCCGGGGCCGCCGGTGACGCGGTCAGCACCCGGGCCGCCATCGATGGTGTTCGGGCCGTTGCTGCCGGTCAGCTTGTCGTCGCCGTCTCCACCGTAGAGGTCTTCCACATCCGGACCGATGTTGTCCTTCTCGCCGGGAATACCGTCATCGGCGGCACCGTTGATCGACGCTTCGACGCCAGCCTTGCCCGCGTAGCTGACGACGTCGACGCCATCACCACCGCGCAGCGTGTCGGAGCCCGGGCCGCCGTCGAGTTCGTCGTCGCCGCCGCCGGCGTTGATGAGGTCGTCGCCGGCGCGGCCGTAGATCGACTCGCCGACTTCCGTGCCAGTGAGGACGTCGTTTCCGGGTGTTCCACCGATCACCACGTCAGCCGCCATCGCGGCAGGAGCAGCGAGCATCAGTGCTACCAGTGCGATCGACATCCGTGTGCGGGAGCGAAGGTGCATGACGGGGCAGTATTCCTGATCGAAGACGCCGACGACACCTCTGCTGCGATCCGGCGCGAATCTGCCATGAGGCAGCGACCACACTCGGTCGTTCGCGACACCCTGAAAGCCGGGTGATCGCGAGCCGCGGGGCGCGCGCTGCGTCAGGCTGGCGAGACGAGCCAGCCCGCGAAGGTGGTCTCAGCGCTTGCCTCGACGGTGCGTGCCACCAGCTCCGTGTGAAGCACCACCGACACGGTTTGGCCCTTCTCGAGCCGCATGAGTCCCGAGGCCACGGGCTGTTGGTAGTAGCTCGAGGTGAGATCAGTGCCGCGGATCGCCGCATCACCACCACTTGGCTCGATCCGGATCAATGACCGACCCGGCGGGTCCGTCTCGCGGATCCAGTTCAGCGTGAGCGAGGCGGCAAAGGCGTAGTAGCCGGCAACCGGAGCGCGGAACACGCTCGGCCCTGGGTCAAAGACGTTGCTGGGATCAAAGTCCTCCCCGCCGAAGAGCACCTTGATGTTGCCCTGAAGTGGGGTGCTCTGGACCGCGACCGAACGGGCTCGGAAGACCACCGGCGGGCCACCCGGCGTGGCCGCCACCGCAGTGCCGGCTGCCCCTGCCGGACCGGCCGGCCCCTCAGCTCCGCGGGGACCGCGCAGTCCACCCGGCAAGACCGACGCCGGCAGCTTGCCATCGCCGTCCAGCGGCAGCAGCTTCCCGGGTGCAGGTTTGCGCGACGCTGAGATGCCGTTCACCTTGTCGGCGTTCAGCGCCCGCTTCACCGCGTTCGCCGCGTCGGCCGGGGTGATTCCCGTCAACGCGATCAGCAGGGCCAGCGCGGCCATCCCGAGGCTCACGTCGGCCTTGGTGACCCGCCGGCGCGCGCGGCGCGCGCGTGGAACGGTGCGGAGCGACTTCACGCGGGCAAAGGTAGCAAGGGGGCGTCCCTCAGCCACTGCCCAGCCACGAGGTCCAACGCCGGCGGACCAACGAGCACGTTTGAGCTCACACCTGGCCGACCCGCCAGATCCTCACCCAGTCACCCTTGCCAGAAACCCGGTCGGCATAGTTGCCGATGGCGAGCTGCTCGTTCCACCGCGAATTCGAGTCCGCCACTTTCACCGGCGGGCCGGAGTCGATGATGATCATGGTGTGGACCGAGCTGCCGTCAGGGCTCTGCCATTGCACGATGTCGCCGGGGACGGCCTCATCGATCGACGGCACCTCTAGCGCGACCTTGCTCCAGTGCTCTTGGTACGTCGCGGTATTGAACCCGAAGCCCTTCACGAGCTGGCCGTCGTGGTTGATGATGTCGTGCACCCACTGCAGGCACTGACCGCCGTGGCCGCCCCGGGCTGCCCGGTCGCGAGCGAGCTCGGCGATCCGGCTATTGCTGATCGCGTTCGGCCCAGACGGACGACCTGGAGTCGAGTTCCAGATCTCACGCAGTTTGTTCTCGCGGCCCCTGGCGCCCCAGTCGATCCCGCGGCCGTTGGCGCCGGGCCTGAAGCGCCGAATTGCGCCGATCGCTGTGCCCACCACCGCAGCTCCACCGGCCGCCATCTCCACTGGCGTGAGGTGTGCCTGACCCGCCGGCGGACGGAGTCCGTTGAGCGCCGCCACGCACGTCCGAGCAGCGACGTCGAGCTCGGCTCGCAGATCGCTACCTTCGCCCCGGAGCCGCGTGATGCGCTGCTGCGTGGCGGCGGTCTGCGCCCGCATCCGGTGCTGATGCTCCTTGGCTTCCTTCAGCGCGTAGTCAGCCGCGACCTTGGCCGGCGGAGCAAGGGTCGTGACCGCTGCGGCGACCTTCGCCGCAGACACCAAACCGCCGGCGATGTCTTCATCGCGGCGGTTGGTCTCGAGCTTCTCCTGCTCGGCGGTCAGGGCGTGGGCGACCCCGCGAGCACGGTCCTGAATCTCGTCGAGACGGTGCCCGTACGTCCGAAGCGCAGACACTGCAGCGTCGTAGTGCTGATCGATCGGAGCAAGGTCCTGATCGATCGTCGCGTCGCGGAGCTTGTCGAAACGCACGCGCGCCTGACTGCGCCACTCGGCTGCCTCGACCGCCCCGAGAGACGCGCGAAGCCGCGCGACCTCACCCCCAGCCTGATCGAGGTCGCGCGCTGCCGTCTGAAGGACCTGCGGCTGTCCCGCGGCACCGTCGGCGCCAATCAGATCGGCAACGCTCGTCATCGCCCACCCACCTTGGCCGCCGCCGATTCCGCGGCGGCCTGGGCAACCTTGCCGTCCTGCTTTTGGTAGGCCTCGGCCGCGAGCACGATCAGCTGGCTCATCGTCGCGACTTCGTCGCTGCACTGCCCCACGAAGCGCGCCCAATGGCGGCTGAACTCCTCGTATGCGCGCTCAACCTCGGCCCTGCCAGTCAGGCCGCACCCTTGGAGCGCCGGCGGCCGCGTTGACTCGAACGAGCGAGCGAGCCCTCGGATCTCACCCGCCATGTGACTGAGCTGCTCAGGGCTGACGTGCGTGGTGGCCATGCCGCGTTTCTCCGCTGATCGAAGTGCCGCGACTTACCCGAAGGAACGGGCGACCGACGCTTCGGTCTCGGCGTAGGTGTTGCCGGCCTGGCCGAGGAGCTGGCTGATGCCCGTGAGCGCCTCGATGAGCTGCGCCGAGCTTTGGTTCCACTGCTCAAAGAGCACGCCGAACTGACCCGAGGCTGCGCCTTCCCACCCGGCACCGACAATGCCCTGGACCTGGCCGCGAGCGCCGTCGCTTTCACCTTGGATGCTGCTGGCGGTAGCGCTGAGCTGACTGCTGAGCTGATTGAGCTCTTCCGCAGTGACTTTGATGAATGACATGACGTGCCTCCCGGGCCCGGTCGAGATGCGGCGCCGCGGCTGACCGGGGCACCGTGGTTTCTCCACAGAAGTACCCCGCCGGACGGCCCGTGACCACACCAACGTTGAGCGGGTCTCGCGCCCGCGCGCGGCATACCGTGCGGCCTCGTGAGTGGCCTGAGCGGGAGCGACATCACGGCGCTGGGCCTGACGGTCGAGCATGCCGGTGCACGAGAGGACGTCGTCGTGGAGCTGCCTGCGGGGGCGACCGTCGGCGCGCTCGCTCATGCACTCACCCTGCATCTGACGGAGCTCCCCGCGGTGATCGATCTGGCGGTGCAGCGCACCGGTGAGCGTCTGCCTCCCGACGCGGCCGCGATGGACCGCGACCTGCGCGCCGGCGACGTGGTGACGGCCATCCGCTCCAGCCGCTCGCCGGCAACGGTTCGGCACGGGCGCGATACGGCGAGCGACCTGGGCGTGCGTCTTCGCGGCGCCGGAGTCCGCGCCCACGATGACGTCGTCCTGCGCGGCGTGGCCCTGCGCCCGAGCGAGTCACGGCGCCACCGCAGCTCCTCCACCACGGGCCCGATCGTTGCCACCTTGACCGTGCGCGGCGAGCGCACCGAAGTGCCGGTGGGCGAGCACGAGCTCTGCGGCGACGCCTGGAGCGACCTGCAGCTCCTCGGGGCCGAGGATTGGACCGGGCGCTGCATCGTCCGGGCCGAGCCGGGACGGCTCTGGGTCGCTGCCGCACCCGAAGAACCTCCCGTGAGCGCCGACGGTTCGACCGTCGGCGCGGCCTGGGTGGAGCTCACGGACGGCAGCGAGCTGCGGCTCGGGCCTGCGCGCGCCACGGTCTCCGTCGTCGAGCCAGAGCACCCCCGGGCAGGTCGCAACCGCATGGTCCTCGGAGATCGCCTCGGTGAGCGGCCACGGCTCGACCTGGGCGTTGGCGGGTTCGTGCCGGTGAACCGGCCGCCGCGGAAGCTGAGCAGCTGGCGCCCCACGAAGATCGACCTGCCCGAGACGCCACGCCCGCAGCAGCGCATCCGTCTCCCGTTGGTGGCGTCGCTGATTCCGCTGGTCGCCGGCCTCGTGCTCTTCCTGGTGCTCGACAGCGTGATGATGCTGGCCTTCATGCTGCTCTCGCCGCTCATGGCGGCTGGCACCTACTTCAGCGACAAGCAACACCGCAGGCAGGAAGGCGAGCACTCGCAGACCCGGTTCGAGGCCCGACTCAACGAGGCGCATCGGCGGATGGCTACCGCCCTCGACATCGAGCTCCGCGAGCGGCGCCAAGCGGCGCCGCCGGTCACCGAGCTGCTGCAGCGGGTCAATGCGCTCAGCCCGCTGCTCTGGGAACGACGCCCATGGGACCCCGACTTCATGTCGCTGCGCCTGGGGACCGGGAACCTGCCGGCCACGACCACCGTGGACTTCCGCGCGTCGTCCGACGTCGACCCCGACCCCCGCTTGCAGCAGCTGGTGAACGCCGGCCGGTTCTTGGTCGACGTGCCGGCCACCGTCCCACTTGCGCAGGCACCCATCATCGGACTCGCTGGCCACCGGGTCACGAGTTCAGACGTGGCCCGCTCGCTGGTGCTGCAGTCCGTCGCGCTCCACAGCCCCCTCGAGCTCGGGGTCGCCGCGGCGCTGGCGCCAGGCGCGGACGAGGGCTGGGACTGGCTGAAATGGCTTCCACACGTTCAGACGGCTGCGTCGCTGCTGGAGGTCACGCCCCTGGGCACCGGCCGCCGGGCAATCGATGTCCTCCGCGGGGTCCGCGAGCGCACCCACCGCGTCCTGGCCCAGCAGAAGTCGGCGCTGCGCACCGGCGACGACGGCGACGGTCCGGCGCTGCTGCTGATCATCGACGAAGCACTCCAGCTGGACCGCTCGCTGGTCTCTGAGATCCTCGGCAACGCTGGCGCGCTGCGGCACTGCGTGATCTGGGTCGGCAACGACCCACGGAGCCTGCCCGGTGAGTGCGGCACCACCGTGGACTGCGGCGTCAACGGCGTCGGGACCGCGACGTCGATGGCCGACGGCGCGCAGGAGATCGGCGTTCGCCTGGAAGGGGCGACGATCCCGCAGGCGCGCTGGGCAGCGCGTGTGCTCGCCCCCACGCGTGACGCCACCCTGGCGGCAGGGTCGGCGGCCGTTCCCCACCGCGTCAAACTCGTGGACCAGCTCGGGCTCGGCGAGCCCACGGGTGCGCAGGTCGCCGAACGGTGGCAGCGCCGTCGTGGCGGGCTCGGCGCGCCCATCGGTATGGCCGCGGGTGAGCCGCTTGCCATCGACCTACGCACGGACGGTCCCCACGCGCTGATCGCCGGGACCACCGGTGCGGGCAAGAGTGAACTGCTGCGCACGATCATTGCCTCTCTGGCGGTGGCGCACCCGCCGAGCCGGCTGAACTTCCTGCTGATCGACTACAAGGGCGGCGCCGCGTTTGCGCCGTGTGCTGCCCTTCCGCACGTGCTCGATGTGGTCTCAGATCTCGACGCCGAACTCGGCGAGCGCGCACTGATCTCCCTCGATGCCGAGATGAAGCACCGTGAGCGGCTCCTTGCTGAGGCCCGTGCCGACAACCTCATCGACCTGGAGCGGCGTGCACCTGCCCTGGCCCCGCCCAACCTGCTGATCATGGTCGACGAGTTCGCCAAGCTGCGCGACGAGATTCCCGAGTTCGTCGACGGCGTCGTCGACGTCGCCCAGCGCGGCCGCACCCTCGGCATCCACATGGTGCTCGCCGCCCAGTCGCTGCGTAACTCGTTCACCCCGGCCGTCCGCGCCAACACCAACCTGCGCATCGCGCTGCGGGTCACCAGCGACACCGAGAGCCAGGACGTGATCGAGGCCAACGAGGCGGCCCGGATCCCGAGCGGTGAATCGATGCGGGGACGGGCCTACGCGCGCATCGGGCACGAGCGGCTCATCGAGTTTCAGTCTGCGCACGTGAGCGGCCGCCACCGGCCACCGGGGGACGCGACGGTGCTCGTGCGGGAGTTCGGATTTGGGGACCTCCCCGTGCCGTCGGCGCGACGCGAGATCCGCGACGATGGTCCGCCGCGCGCCGACGAAACCGACCTGGCCGTCGTCGCTGCAGCGGCGCGGGATGCCGCCGACCTCCTGGGGCTCCCGACGCCCCGCCCAGCGTGGACGCAGCCCCTGCCGGAGGAGCTCTCGCGCACCGCGATCCAGCGACACACCGACGCGCTTCGCGGTCGCTGCGCGGTCGGCCTGATCGACCAACCCAGCCAGCAGCGACAGGTTCCGCTCGTGCTCTCGCTCGATCGCGGACACGTGGCGATCTACGGCGCAGGAGGTGCAGGAAAGACCGTCGCGTTGCAGACCATCGCCGCGTCGCTGGCCTGGGACGCGTCCCCGGCGGACCTTCATCTCTACGCGATCGACGCAGACTCCGGTCCGCTCTCGCTCATCGCGCCGCTCCCCCACGTGTCGACGGTGGTGCCGGCAGGCGACGCCGAACGGGTCGAGCGGCTCCTGCAGCGGCTGGAGTCAGAGGTCCAGCGGCGGATGTCGATGCACGCCGCGACCGGCGCCGCCAGCCTCACCGAATACCTCGAGCAGGGCCGCGGTGAGCCACTCCCTCGCATCGTGTTGCTGGTCGACGGATTCGGCGAGTTCACGAACACCTACGACACCGCTCGGGCTGACTCGCTCTTTGACCGGCTGCTGGGGCTCTTGGGCAACGGCCGCGCCGTGGGCGTGCACGTGATCGTCACCGCCGACCGCAGGTCGTCGATCCGCTCGGCCGTGGCCGCGAGCTTCCCCCAACGCCTGCTGTTGCGCCAAGCCTCCAGCGACGACCTCGTGGGCTTTGGTATCCCGGCGAAGTTGGCGGACCGCACGACCCTCGGGGACGGACGCCTCTTCACCGCCGGCCAGGAGCTCGCGCAGTTCGCCCTGCCAGACCCCGCCCACGGGGCCACCGACGCGGCCGACGGGTTCAGGATCCTCGGGGAGCATCTGGCCCATACCTGGCCGCGCCACCGCGCCCCTTCCATCGACACGCTCCCAGAGCGCATCGAGGCCAGCGCCCTGGATGGCGTTGCACCGACGATGTCCGCGCTGCCCATCGGCGTCGGTGGCGCGCAGCTCGGACCGATTTCCATCGATCTCACCGAGCGCCACTTCCTGATCTCCGGTGGCTACCGAACCGGCCGAACGACGGCCCTCGCCGCGCTCGCGACCGCGACCCAGGCCAGCGCCGAGGTGGAGGCCATGTACCTCTTCGCGCCGCGTCGCTCTGCGCTCACCGACCTCGGTGGCTGGACCGACGTCGCGCGTGGCTCAGACGCCTGCACCGAGCTGGCCGCCCGGTTGGCCGCCGAGGTTGCCGGCCTGCCCGACGAGCTGCTGCCGCGCCTCGTGGTGGTGATCGACGACGGCGGCGAACTAAGCGATCCCGCCACGATGCTCGCCCTGGAGCGCCTCGTGCGGCTTGGCCGCGACCGCGGCGTGCGCGTGGTCGCCGCGCTCGAAACCACCGCCGCGCGGGCGCTCGGCAACCTCTGGTGTCGCGAGCTGCGACGGGACGGGCACGGGCTGCTGCTCTCGCCCGATCTGATGGCCGATGGAGACCTGCTCGGCGTCATGCTCCCGCGACGCTCCAACGTCGCCGCGGCACCCGGCCGCGGCTATCTGGTCGCTCGGGCGCGCAGCGAACTCGTCCAAGTCGTGGCCCATCAGGAATCGCTCGCATGACCGTCTCTGCACGTCCCCTCGCCCGACCCAACGTTGACTGCGATTCGACCGCCTCCGCTCCTTACGGTGGTGGCGTCTTGCAAGTTCCTCGCCGCACCACAGCTCGATGAGTCAGATCAAGGTCACGGCCGAGGAACTGCACCGCGTCGCCGCGCACCTTCAGGTGACGGCCGCAGGCATCTCCGGCGACAACGCCCACGCGCTTGCGCTCGTCAACGGCGTCGCCCGGGAGGGGTGGCAGGGCGCTGCCTCCGCGCAGTTCATGGAGCTCTTCACGCTCTGGAAGTCGAGCTTCGAGCATCTCACCGATGCCCTGACCCAGATCAGCGCACTCCTCGAAGCAGGCGCGACGACCTACGAGACCGCTGAAGAGCACGTCCGTCGCTCGATGAGCTGAGGCCATCGAGCGGCCGCTGGAGCGGGGCGCGAGGGGCGCGCCCTGCACCAGCGCTAGCTCGGGATCTGGCCGAAGACTTCGAACTCGCGGATCGGGCCTTCGATGGCGCAGTCATCGGTGCGCTTGGTGACGGTGCAGTCCACGCGGACAGCCGTCCACCAATACTTCGCGGGTGTGTTGGTCCAGAAGGGCTGGAAGGCGTTGTAGACCGGCACCGTGTGGGTGAAGACCTTCCCGCCTTCAGACTTCATCTCGCGGATGTAGGTGGACTTCTTCACCGAGCTCGCGTTGACGTCCTTGAGCAGGTTCTTGTTCTTGGAGACCACGACGAAGACCGGGCCGCCGTCGCTTCTGACCTTGAACGGGACCTGGGTAGAGACGGCCGTGCCGTAGCTGGCGCCTTGATCCTTGTGCTGCTCGGCATACGCCTCGGAGACGGGGAGCAGCAAGCTCGGCGCCGGCCCGGCTGCGGCCGGCACGGGCATCGCGAAGGCAGCTCCAAAGAGCATGGCGGCGCCGGCACGCCGCGCAGCAGACGGAACGGAGATCGACATGCGTTCGACCGTATCGATCCGTGCCCGCAGTTCCGAGCGCAGACCAACGTTGCGTTGCTCAACGTTGACTGCCGGACCTACGCTCGGCGCTCGCTCCACTTCCTCTCTGCTGAGCTCCGCGTGCCCCAACCTCCCAACTTCGCACCCACCCCCGACGCGGCCGTCGGCCTCCAGTGCCCGTATTGCCAGACCCAGATGGGCGCGATGGAGCTGGCCGCGGGCTGTGGCGACTGCGGGACCACCCACCATCAAGAGTGCTGGATCGAAAACCAGGGCTGCGCGGTGCCGGGCTGTGAGAGCGCCCCGGATCCACTCGCCGCAACCGCTGCCGCTCCTGCAGCGGAGTACGCCGGCGCAACCGCTGGGCCGTCCGCCCCAGCCGGGCGGATATCGATCCCGGTCGACGACGCGCCGCGCCGCGGCGGACTCGGGCGCCGCACCACCCCAACGGTCTCGGTCCCGACCGGTTTGCCACCGAGCCCTCGGAGCTCGCGTCGCCCGCTCGTGGCGATCGGTGTGGTCGTGCTCGTCGTTGCGGCGGTCGTCGGGTTTCTCCTCTCGTCGGGAGAGAACTCGACCACCACCGCGAACGCTCCAGCCACCTGCGACAGCAAGCCCGGCTCCTGCACCGATCGCACGGTCGGTGGAACGCCGCACTCGCTGACGGAAGCCGAGGTCAAACGTGAGGTCCAGGACCTCATCCGTGGGTACTACGGCGCACTCATGAGCGGTACCGAGGCCGACCGTGAGCGCGCCCGCGGGATGCTGTCCGCGAGCGAGCAGGCCCGGCTGGACACCGACGCAGCCGCCGCGAGCCAATGGGAGAGCCAGGCCACGCGCATCAGCGACCTCCTTCAGGACGCCGATGCAGCGCAGGTCGTCAACGTGCTGAACTCGCTGGAGAGCAGCCAGAGCACCGGCGTCGCGCGCGTGCAGGTCACAGGGATGGGCTGGGCCGAAAGCAGCTGCGCGGGTGGAAACTTTGCCGGCGTGACGTGGGCCCAGCACGTCGGCGACGAAGCCACCGGCACCTGGCGCCTGGACCCCAACCCGAGCAAGGAGGGCCGCTTCACCGACGGCGAGCTCGATCAAGCGCTCGGCGCGACCTGCCTGGCCAGCGCCCGGTAGCGAGGTCCTGGCAAACCGTCCGCGTCAGCGAAGCGATGCGGACGTCGGCCACAGCGGCGCCAGCGGAGCGTCGCTCGGCAACACCGCCGCGAGCTCCGCGGCGGTCTGTTCGAGGCGGTCCAGACTCGTGCGCAGGCACTCGCTGACGTGGCCCGGCACGAGCCACTGGGCCTCACGCAGCGGTGCGGCCATACCGTGGGTGCCTTGGATACGCAGCACGGTGCGCGCAAGCACGCCGCTCGCTGCTCCCTTGGGCCCAGCGGCCAGCCGGCTCTTGGGGAGGGGCGTAGGCCAGCGCGCCGCGAGCGGCACGGTCACGTCGACGACCACGCCAGCGGCGACGTCCTGAACTCGATAGGTACCGCCGGCATCCTCGACCAACTCGCGAGCGCTCGTGATGCCCCGCCCCGGGATCAACGGCTTGCCGGGGAGTCCACCCGGGCTCGTGACGATGACCGAGAGTGCGCGCCCTCGCGTGGTGGCCCGGACGCTGACGGTGGCGTCGGGTGGTCCGTGGCGAGCTGCGTTGCCGAGCGCCCCGCAGACCGCCACGGTGAGCGCCGCGGCTTGCGCGGGAGCGAGCGTGCGGCGCTGCGTGGCGATCTCGCTGCGCTCGCGCACGACCATCGACGGGTATCGCGACGCGACACCGCCGGCGGCACGGCCCAGCACCGCGCCGACCGTGAGGGTCGGGCGGCCGCTGCTGGCTCCGACGTCGGCCAGTAGCGCCAAGAGTGCCAGCAGCTCGTCGCTGCGGGCCAGACTGCGCTCGGCGGTCGCCACTGCGACCGCGCGAGCCTGCGGATCGTCCAGCGCGGTGGCCGCGTCACGCCACCGGCTGGTTGCCAGCGAGCAGGCGCGAGCCGCGTGCTCCAGCGCGTCGAGCGCGGCCACGATCTCGCCGCCGCTGAACGGCGCCGTCCCGGGGCCCGCTGCAGCGAGGTCGGTCACGCGGCGGACGGCACCACCCGCGCCAGGGCCGCAGAGGCCTGCTGGGAGGGCTCGTGGGCCAGGTCGGCGAGCACGTGGAGGAGGAAGAGGAGGCGCACTCGTTCGGCGTCGTCCGGGGCGGAAGCTTCGAGCACGCGGGAGACCTGCAGCTGGCGCCCGGCTTGATCGCGTGAGTCCAGGGCGCCAAGTGCGCGGTGCCAGACGCGGCCGCAGCGTCGGACCAGAGCGATGTCGGCATCGGAGATTCGGGCGAGCTCGAGCAACCGCTCATCAGCCAGCGCCGAGACGGCAAGATCGACCGTGCCTGCGCGGACGGGCTCGGTGAGCGTGTCGCGCACGCACCCCGCGAGGAACCCTTGCGCGAGCGGGACTACGAGGTCCACCGGGACGCCGCGGGCTTCCTTGACCGCGCGCTTGAAATGGGCAACGGCTGATCGCGCGCCGCTGATGTCCTTGAGCTCGCGGTTCGTGATCGAGTCGCTGACGCCCTGCGCGAGGTTGCCGACGATGTAGAGGTCGCCAGGGCGCGGCTCGAACCCGAAGTGCTCGACGAAGCGATGCTTGATTGACCGATCGACCTCGACCGGGGTCTGCGCACGCGGGAACGCGCGGCGGCGGCCGCCAGCCTCCGGATCGGTCACGTGGCGCAGGGCCTCGCAGGCGTCGCCATGAAGATCCTCTCCGGTGGTTTGCAGGACCGCCGTGACGCAGGTACCCAGTTCGGCGAGCACCGCGAAGCAGTTGTGGGCCGTCATCGCGACCGGCGTGCAGCGCGCGCGAAGCCGAGGATCATCGTCGATCGTTCGCAGCAGTCGCGCGCCGCGCATCTGCCCCGTGCGGCTCTCCAGGTCGATGAACGCCACCGCGTGATCGACATGCTCCACGACCGTGAGGACCTCGGTGCGGCTGCTGCAGTCCACGACCTCACAGCCGGCGTAGCGCCCCAGGTCAGCGCCCACCGCGCGCTGGGCGCTGAGCAGCAGGTGCCGACGGAGCGGCAACTGCTGGGGATCGTCGTCATAGACGACGATCGCAACCCGCGGCTCAGCGCGCATCGGCCGGCGGCTCGGGTGCATGGTGCGTGCGCGGCGCACCGGGACGGCCTGCAGCGCACGATCGGCGACGCCCGTCATCGCGGCACCGCGCCCCGGTGGCGCCACCACGTCGACGTGCAATGCGTTCGCGCTGCGGCGCGGCTAGGGGTCGGACGCTGCGGATCGTGATACATCGGCTCGCCGCGCATGTTGCCCGTGCGCCAGCCCGACGACAAACACTTTGCATTGGAATTCGCCTTTGCCTACCGCGCTGCACGTTGGTGATAGTCAGCCGATCTTCTTGATCGTCGTGGGAGGTCCGGTCGGCAGCCCGGGTTTGAGGTCGGGAACCGACATCGCGTTCGCGGTCGCCACCTTCAATGTGGTGCCGTCGATGGTCGGAGAGAACTTGAAGTCAAACGACCCAAACTTTCGGTCGAGCTTGTGGTCGAAGAAGAACTCGAACGCCAGCAAGCAGGCGCCGCCCTTGAACCTGAGGGTGCCCTTGGCCAGGTCGCCCGCAGCGACCTTCTTGCGCTTGCCCTTCTTCGTTTGCGCGTAGACCGTCGCTGACGGCTTCAGCCGTTTGGTCGTGCAGGTGTTCTTGCTCAGTTTGATGCCGGGGACCGTGACGGCCGCCTCGTAGCGCAGACCGTTGAACCCGAGCCGCTTGACGCCCTTGAACGCCTTGGGCGTCAACAGCACGCTGGGGAGTTTGACCGCCCCAGTGATCTTCAAATTGCCCGCCATCGCGGTGATGGAGAGCGTCGCGCCGGGCTTAACGTCGCCGGGCATCGTGAGCTTCAAGACGGTCTCGAACGCTCCACTCGGCTTGGCCTGCGGGCCGAGCTGCGGCACGGGGACCGACGCGGTGTCCACGAGCCAACCCGGCGTACTGCTCGAGAACGTCACTGTGAACGGCGCCACCGTGACCTCCGTCTTGTTCAGCACCGTCACACCGACGAAGACAGCCCCCTCTGCATCCTGCTGTAGGACGCCGAACTTGACGTCGGGCCGAGCCACGTCGTAGGTCGTCTGGGCGGGCACCGCGACCGGATCGACAACTGAAGCAGCGACAGAGCTGGGAACGACGGTCAACGTTAGAACGGCAATCGACAGGAGGAGCGTGCGCACGGTGGAATCCTGGATGGGTGGGGAACGTCGTTTGGGGGACGACCGTCGCCACTATTCCTTGTGACTGACTCCGTGAACAGCTTTCGGCCTCCCAACGTTCGTTTTGCCCTCCCGGGGTTCGCGCCGGGGGTTCGCGACGCCATTTACTCGCACGTCTATGCCGACCCCGCCAACGAGGTCGGCGGACTGCTGGCCGGCGACCGCCGGCCCGATGGCGTGATGGTGGTGGGCGCCGTCCGGGCGCAAGGGGCCAGCGGCGATGTCACGAGCCTCACGTTCACCCACGAGGCGTGGACGAACATGCTCGCCGAGCTCGAAGCGCAGTACCCCGGCGCTGAGATCGTCGGCTGGTACCACTCCCACCCAGGCCACGGCATCTTCCTGTCCCGCCACGACGAGTTCATCCACCGAAACTTCTTCCCGGCGGCCTGGCAGTTCGCGATCGTCGTCGACCCCCACCATCACGACGAAGGGCTGTTCATGTGGCGCGAGGGCAACCTGCCGCGCGTGGCCGCAGCGGCGGTGGATCCGCGGTGGGCCGGTCCACAGCCGCTCGCGGCCCAGCGTCCGCCAGCGCAGCGGCGGCGGGTGCCACCAACCCAGCGCTCCCCGTCGCCGGATCCTGCAGGGCCCCTGGAGCCGCTGCAGCCGGAGCGCCCGACCGAGCCGAGCGTCGACGCAGGCGCGCCGCGGCGCGACCCGCGGCGCCAGCCTCGGTCAGCCCAGGATCGAGCCCGTGACCGCGAACTGCGCGCCCGTCGACGGGCCGAGTTCGCACGCGACCCCAGCTCGCGCCCCGCCCCTGTGCAGGCGCGTGCCATCGCAGCAGCGCGGGCAGGGGCTGTGGTCGCGATCGGGTTCGCGATCGGCGCGGTCGTCCTGCTGCTGACCTGAGCAACGACGACCGCCCGTCGGATCAGACGTCCGGACGTTTGGGCCGCGTCCCGACGCCCGCCGTGCGGGCCTCCACGCGCAGCCCTTCAACCCGGGCCTCCCACGTCTGCTTGGAGCCCTCGAGCTTGGCGTCGATATCGCCGTTGAGGGCCTCGTACTCAGCCCATGACGGCATCGAACGAGCGGGCTCCTCTGCGAACCACGCCTCATCGACTGCGTCGAGCATGTTGGAGAGGCCATCGAGCGACCGCAGGACGGGTTCCACGAGCGCGGCGTGCTCGGTCTGCGCGGCGGTCGGCGCCTGCGAGGCGTACTGCTGGAGATCCGCGATGGTGCTCTGCCGGTCGTTCTGGAAGCCGAGCACGCGCTCTTTGGCGGCCTGGTAATCCTCGCCCTCGGAGAAGTCGTAGTCGTCGACGTCCTCCACGAACTCGTCGACCTTCGTGCGGTCCTGCTCGTAGGAGGCCAGGACCCCGCGAACCTGCTGGCGGTACTCGGCAATGCGAGCGCTCCGGCGCTGGGCCGCGGCCACACGGACGTTGTAGGCCTTCAGCTTCCCTCGCCACTGACGCAGCGCCCAGGAGGCTGAACGGACCGTCTTGTCGACCGTCTCCGTCGAGCGGCCAACCCCGCTGAGATCGATGGACGTCTGGCCTGGGAGCTCACGTGCGGCGATCGGCGCCTGTGCGTCGTTCATCGAGCGCGTCGCCTGCTGCAGCGTGGTCTTCGTCTCCGACCAGCCGGGGAGCTGCGCCTTGAGGAGGTCGGACTGCTCGAGCCGCTGCAGTCCTCCGAGACCAGCGAGGTAGGCGCGCTGCGCCCGCAGGAGGGCGACGGTCTGGTCGCGCAGCTGCGTGTTCTCGATGGTGGCGGCGGTCTGCTCGCGACCTTCCAGGTCAGAGGCGGCGGTAGCGGCTTCGCGACCGACCGTGCGCAGCGTGACGAGCTTCGTCGCCCGGCCGGCGCGACCAGCCAGATCGGTGACGCGCGTCTGCGCGGCCTGAAGGACGGAACCCGCGGTGCGCTCGTCGGCGGACCCGCGCCCGAACAGCATCCAGCCGCCGATCCCGAGCACGATGAGGAGCAGCGCCGCTGCGGGGCCGAGCACGTGCGGGCGGCGCCACAGTGGGCCGCCCCCGCCACTCTCGCCGCCTCGCGGCAGTTGCGGCGGAGCCGGCGGCCCGCTCGGTGGCACGAACGCGGGCATCGTGCCGGTGACGGGCTGCCATGGCGCCGGCGGCGCAGGAGCAGGCCCAGCGGGCGGCGCCCAGGCCGGCTCCGGCAGCACCGCAGGCGGCGCCGGAAGCGGCGCGGCGGGCCGCGCGACCGTGGGAGCTTCGGCGTCGCTGCCGAGATCGTCGAGCTCGACGACCAAGCTCTTTCGCGGCGGGCCGACGCCGGGCAACGGGCTGTGGCCCCCGGTGGGTTGAGCCGCGGCTGTTGGCGGATCCATCGGTGCGGCGGCGGTCGGGCCAGACCCATTGGTCGATGCCGGGGACGGCGCCCGCCGGGGCCGAAGCACCACCTCGAAGTCGCCGGTGTCCGAGGCCGTCACGACGGAGTTCCCTGGCGTGCCGGAGTCGGCTGCGGGCGCAGCTTCGCCCAGCCGCTGGCCGCAGGCACGGCAGCGCTCGTCGGCGGCGCCTCCTAGCGCACCGCAGGCAGGGCAGGTCATCGGATCACCGTCGGCTGGATCAGGTCGTCCACGGTGCCAACCCTGCCGACCTGAGCGCGCAGACCAAGGTCAACGTTGGCCGTCGAAAAGGCCTCCAGACGTTGCTCGGCGCCCCGGCGCGTTCTTATGGTGGGCCTTCGGTCCTTGGGGACCGACTTGCTCATGAGCCGCACCGTCATCACCGAGGACGACCTCGCCCCCGACCCTCCGCCAGCGACCGGCGAGCACGCTGCGGCGGGCGTGCCGCCTGCGCCTGCGCCCCCGCTCGTTGGGAGCAGGCACGGTGCGGCGAGCCAGCTGAACCGGGCCTGGATGGCCGGCGTGGCGGTCCTTGCGATCCTCGCGATCGGCGGAGCATTCCTGCTCGGTCAGGCGTCGCGGCCAAGTGAGGACGAAGTGGCCGGCGAAGTGCGTGACGCGATCCGCGAAGTGCGCGACGGCATGCGCGCCGAGCGCGCTGCGATCACCAAGCGCGCCTTGGAGCGGCAGCGGATCGCGCTGCGGGTCAGCCACCGTCGCGAGCTCGCGGCGCTGCGCAAGCGGTACGGGATCCCTGCGCCGACGGCGCAGGCCAAGGCGCCGGTTGCCAAAGCACCGGCAGCCGTGCAGGCCCCCACTGGTGGAGGCACGTCCGGTGGCAGCGCGCCACGGGCGCCCTCGCCACCTCCCGCGCCAACACCGAACCCCGAGCCAAAGCCTCAGCCCAACGATCAGCCCACGCCAAACGCCATCCGCGTAGAGCCGAGTGCTGATCTCAAATGACCGCCGACCCCCACACCGGAGCGCGCTGATGGCTCGCCGCGTCATTACCGACGACGACCTCTACCCCGTTCCCCATCAGGGCGGAGCCCCGCCGGCACCGCCTGCGGCGCCGGGGTACCCCGTCGGGCCCGTCGCCGAGCCGCCGCAGCCGTGGCAGGTGGTCGATACCACCGCCCCGTTGGCAGCGGAGCGTTCCAAGGGCAACCGGGCGATGCTGATCGTCGGCGTGATCATTGCCGTCACGCTGGCCGGCGTGGCCGGGTTCTTCGGCGGCCGAGCCAGCAGGCCCAGCGACGCCGCGATCGCCCAGGAGACCAAGCGCGCGGCCGAGAGTGCCGCCGAGAAGATGCGCATCCAGGCCGACGGCGAGCTCAAGAAGGCTCGCGCTGAGGCGCAGCGCTCAAAGGACCGCGCCGTGGCGCGCGCCGAGAGCAAAGCGCGCAACGACGGCCGCAATGCCGGCTTGGCGCAAGGCCGGGCCGAGGGCACCGCCGAGGGAACGGCTCAAGGCCGAGACATCGGCCGCCAAGAGGGTCTCTCGACCAACCTTTGTTACGACGTCGGCACGCCCTACTCGTGTTGACGCCACCCCGCGACCGCCGCCGATGCGGCCGGAGAAGCTGATGCGCAACGCCACGCTGACCGCCACCACGCTCGTGCTCGTCACCGCCGGCGATGCCGCTGCCAAAACGCCTCAGGCGGTGACGAAAGCCGCCACCAGCGTGGAGATCGTGCGGTCCAACACCGGGCAGGGCTCGGCCGTGCGTGTGGGCCCCAAGGGCGGCTCGGTCACGTCGACGGTGCTCGTCTCGCGGACGAGCGAGATCGCCCTCACCGGCGCCGACAAGCGCTCGACCCCGGCCGACCGCGCCGAGAGCGATGCGCCCACCGGGCTCGTCCTGCTCAACCGTCGCGGCACCGCGGCCGCAGCTGGTCTCACGCCGGCGCCAGGGCGAGCAAAGCGCGGCCAGACCGTCTACCTGATCTCGCGCCCGCTCGGAAAGAATGCGACCACGGCCACGATCACGGCGACGAGGGTTCGCAGCTCCACCCGCGAGAGCTTGGGCCTCACCGCGAAGAACCGCTCAGGCCTCAATGGCGGCGCCGTCGTCGACGCCCAGGGGCGCCTGCTCGGCATCACTGTGCCGCCGCTCCCCGGCAGCGGCCTGGGCAGCCCGCAGCGCGCGATCCCGGTCAGCGCCACTCCCGTGCCACAGAGCAGCGCCGTCGCGACCACCAGCTCCGGCTTTCCCGCCGTGCCCGTGACCATCGGCCTCGGCGTGCTGCTGCTCGCCTCGCACCTGCTGCTACTGCGCCGCCGCCGCGTGGCCGCGACGGCACCAGCCGTCGCGCCGCTCCCGACGCCTCAGGCGCCAGCCGCCCCGGCCGCCACCGCATCGGCGACGGCCGACCCCGCGGACGACTTCGAGATCACCCTCCGCCCGCGGGGCTAGGGCTGGCGGCGCGAGGCTCGCGCGCTACTTGAAGCTCTCGTCACTCGGGACAGCACCACCGGACGACCCGGCAGCGGACGACCCGGCACTACCGGATGACCCGCTTCCCGCGGATGACGATCCAGCGCCACCCGACGACCTAACCCCACCCGACGACCCAGCGCTACCCGATGACCCAGCTGCGCCTACCCCCCCAGGCACCGGAGCTGCGCCGCTATCGGGAGCAGATTTCGCCTTTTGGGCGTCCTCGTAGTCCTTGACCGCCTTGACAGTCGCTGCGGCAAACGCCTTCTCGCCCGCTTCTTGCCCCTGGCGAACGGCCTTGGCTTCGTTCTCGGCCTTCTTCTGTGCAGCGGTCGCGACGCCCTTGTCGGTCACAGAATCACTGCCGACGGCGCCGCCGTCCCCGCCGCTGCCGGTGGCCACGGCGATGCCGACGCCGCCGATGAGCACGACGCTGGCAGCAGCGGCGAGGACCGCTCGACGACGGCGAGCTGCCAGGCGCGCCTGCTCGGCGCGCGGATCCATCGGGCCCCGCGGCGCGGCGCCCACTGCTCCAAGGCCGGCGACCGAGGCCGGCCGACGCGGCGGAGCGTTCCCCGCGACGGCGTCGGCGCCAACGACCAGTCCGGTGCCTGCGCCATCGTGCGCCGACGGCGCTGCAGACTCATCCGGGTCGGTGAGGTCGTCGAGCGCGATCGTGAGTTTCCCGGTCGAGGCAGGCGCCGAGCCATGCTTGAGGATGCGCGGCGCATGCTTCACCGTGCGGTCGGGGGCATCACCCGTGACCGCCAGTCCGGTCTCGCCTGCCAGGTGGTCGGTCGGGAAGCCGATCACCCGCTCGAACAGCACGATCTCACCGTCGCGCCAGCCAAAGATGCCTTCGCTGCGCTCGATCGGGTCAACGACGTACGCGAACTGGTGTTGGTCGCCGAAGAAGTTGCTGTGGATGAACAGATCAGGCTCTGACAGGAAGATCCCGAAGGTTGGGTGTGAGTGGTACCACCCGACGATCTGCGTGTTGGGGAAGTCCTCCTCCTGACGCTCCAGGATCAGCTCCCACGCTTCATGCGTGAACGTCACGCTTGCGGTCTCACCGATTGCCTCCAGCGCAGGGATCACGCCCACCACCAGCGGTCGGCCGGTCCGCTCGTCGACCTCGCCCACGAGCACCCCGCCGACCTCGTGATCGGGGTGCGCGAAGACGTGCCGGTGCATCTCCGTCCGGTAGCGGGCCGCGATGTCGCCGATCCGCAGTTCCTGCACGTCAGCGCTCATCGCGCCTCCTCCTCGACCAGCTGGGCGTCGACGATCTGCCATGGGTGCGGGTCGTCGAGCATGAAGTGCACGCGGCCCGAGAGCGAGCGTGCGGTCAGCGCGTCGGCCGGGGGCAGCCCGAGGTCCGCGGCCGACAGGTTGAGCAGGTCGGCATCGACCGAGCTCACCGAATGCCGCACGTCGAGCGCGCGCTCCGCGCTACAGACGGGACACAGGGCGCTGCCCACCGTCGCCTTCGTCAGCAACACCGGCTCGTCGTCGCCCCGGCCATGCACCGGACACGTGAACGCCACGATCACGTCATGCTCTAGATCGATGGTCACGTCGGCCAGCGGGAGTCCATGCGCAGCCGCGCCGCGCTCCAGGAGCTCGCGGAAGGTCTCGTCACGTGGGACGACCTCGGCCTGCGACAGCGCGTAGGTGTCGTGGCTCATGCATGCGTCCTGCCGCGGGTAGTCCACGATGTAGGAGTCGTGCGTCATGCCATTCACGACGAAGCCCTTGCCGGCCATGCTCGTCGGCAGGCGGTCCTGATGCAGCAGCTTGATGGCCTCCTGCACCTGCATCCCAGCGACGACGCTCGCGGACGTTCCGGTGGTCGGCACCTTCCCGTCGAGCATCTCCTCGCGCGTGAGCAGCGCACACGTCCGGCGGGCGGCGAGCAGCTCGTGATCGCGCTCGCTCATCGTGCACTCGTAACACGCCGAATCCGGCGGCGTGAAGACCCGCACCACGCCCATGAGTCCCTCGATGGCGCCGTCGACCCAGGGGATGCCGGCCTTCCAGCACGCCTGGTTGGTGTGCAGCCGAGCCTCGCGATTGTCGAGCCCACCGAGGACGAGGTCAAAGCCTGTGAAACTGCCGAGCCCGATGGCGTGGCGGATGTCGCCGACGACCGGAATGAACTCGACATCGGGGTTGAGCCCGGCGGCAGCCTCGCAGACGACCTCCGCCTTCATGCGCCCCTCATCTGAGGACCGAAAGAACACGCAGCGCGACAGGTTCGAGTTCTCGATCGTGTCCATGTCGGCGACGACCACCGTCCCCACGCCGGCCAGCGCGAGGTTCTTCACGAGCTCGTTGCCGAGCGCGCCCGCACCCACCACGAGGACGCGAGCGGCCGCCAGCCGGTCTTGCTCCCACCAGCTGATCAGCGACTGGCGGTGATAGCGGCCGTTCTCGTCGCCCGGCTCGGTCTGCGCAGCGGACACGTCCTGCTCCGTCAGCCTGCGGTGATCTCGGCGACGAGCCGCAGCACGTCGCCGTCGCCCACGCCCGCCGTCTCGAGCGTCTCGTTGTCGCCGATCTGACGACCGCTGCGCTTGTGGTGGAATTTGTAGGAGAGCGGCTGGCCGTCGGGGCCAACGCTGGGAAGCTCCATGAGCTCGATCAGCTTGGCCATGATCCGGCCGGCGGGAGCGTTCCCGGGGACGGTCGCGTCCTCGGTCTTGCTCCCGGTCGCGTCGATGACGGTGATGTCCATGGGTGGTCGTGATCCTCGGAGTCGTTGAACGTTGCGTTGGGATGAGCCCGGCGGAGGCTCAGTCGCGCTCTTGGAAGAGCAGGGTCGTCGCGCCGATCTGGATCTGGTCGCCCGAGCGCAGCGGTCGGGCTCGGATGCCAGCGCCATTGACGGCGACGGGTGCGCCGTCGAGCGAGCTCAGGACGCGCCGTGGACCGTCCACCGCAATCTGCGCGTGGAACGGCTGGGCGCCCGGGTCCTTGATCAGCGTGATCTGGCACTTGGGTGCCGATCCGATCGACGTCACGTCGTGGTAGAGGATGAACTCCTTGCCAGCCATGCCGCCCGCGATCACCCTGATCCAGGCTTGACGGCGAGCTCCTTCCACGAGGCCGATCGCCGCGCCGGTGCAGATGCCGATCGCGGCCAGTCCGATGAGCCGCGCTTCCGCGTCACCATCGACCCGCTGACCGACGTAGTGGAACAGCGCGCCGCCGATGGCCCCACCGATCAAACCGCCGATCAACCCGTTGACCGCCTTGCGACCGGAGCGCTCGGTCAGGCCACCGACGAGGCCGATGCCCACGCCGAACGCCGCCCAGGCCAGCGCTCGCAACAGATAAAAGCGCGGCGCGCCTGGGTCTTGGGTCTGCTGGAGCTGGTCGAACAGCAGGTACGACAGCGCCCCCGCCACTGCGCCTACGAGCGCCCCGACCGCCGCCGCCAGCGCCCCGCGAACCAGTGCGCGGTCCCAGATGCCGTCACGCACATCGGATGCCGCGCCGACGATGAGTGAGTAGATGGTCGCAAGGACCGCGGTGTAGAGCGCGACCGGTCCCAGGCTGCGGCCGTCGGCCACGCCGGCTGCCTCCGTCACCGCCCAGCCGATCACGATCGCGACGTAGCCCAGCAGCGCGCCACCGACGGCGAGCCCGAGGGTCGCCTCCCACGCCGGGCGGCCACCGACGTCGCCACCGATCCGGGAGCGAGCAGGGCCGGCGCTGACCTTCGGAAGCGCTGAGAGGTCGCGCTCGCCCGGGGTCGTCGGGGCGCTCACGCGCTCGGCTCCCGGCGCAGCGTGATCGCAAAGTCCTCGTCGTCGGCGAGCGGCACCGTCGTCGTGCTCTCCGTCGCCGCCGATGGCGCTTCGCCGGTGGCAGCTGCAGACGCAGGGCGCAGCTCGATGTCGAAGTCGGCAGTCCCGAGATCGACATCGCCGATCGGGAGGAGCTCCTCGTGCTCGGCCACCCACCGAGCCGCCACGGCGTTGAGCGGGCTCCCCACGTTGTACACGCGGAACTGGAGCATCTCGCCCATCTTCACGATGATGTCCGTCAGGGGCTGGCCCGCCGACCAGTAGTCGGCGATGCAGTACTTCGTCGGATCGACGTTGGGATGGAACACGTCGCTCTTGGGCACCGCGATCGGCTGCTCACGCGGGTAGCCGAGCGGCAATTGCAGGTCGACGATGTGCTCCTCGGCCACGAACGGCTGGTCGCCCTCGATGCGCAGGCTCTTCAGGAGATAGGTGATCCGGTAGCGCTCGGGCGGCATGCCGCCCAGTGGCTCGACCCGCACGTGCGGATGACCCGCCAGCTCAGCGCGGATGGCCTCAAAGTCAGCCATCAGGCGCCGCTGACGCGGGCTCATCGACGGCTGGACGGGCGGGGTTTGGGGCGGCGTAGGGCTCGACATCGCTTGAAGCGCGATGCTGCCAGAGGGGGTCACCCCACCTGTGGCAAACGTTGGCGGCGAATGCCGGGTCCAGCACGTGCGCTGGCGGGCCGGAGGCTCTACGGTCGGCGCGATGACCGCTCCTTCGACTCCACCGCGCAGCGCCAGTTACAGCAGCGCGACGATCTTCGCGTCGGGCTTCGGCCTGTTGCTGCTGCTCGCCCTTCTCGGCGTGCTGAGCCTGGTGGTTCGCGACGCCAACGCCGACGCCCTGCAGGACAAAGTGGTCCCCGGCAAGATCGGCGTGATCGGAGCTGCCAAGGTCCGCACCTGGGAGAGCAAGGGCTTTGACGTGCAGATCCCGGCCGGCTGGGGCAACATCGCGACGGGACCCGTCGAGCTCGCCAACACCGGCGACCTCGCGCGCCTGACGCCGACGCAGCGCGCCGCGCGCGAGCGTACCTTCGCCGCGCGCCGCCTGGTGGTCCACCGCTGGCAGGGCACCCTCGACGCCCAACCCGGCGAGACCGAATGCCGGCTCGGGACGATCTGCGCGGAGATCCAGGTCGAGCAGGGATACGGTCGGCGCGACCGGACGGTCAAGAAGTTCGCGACCGAGCGCGTGACCGAATACGCCGACGACAAGAACCTGCGTTTCATCGACCTCGGACCGGTCACTGCGCGCGGCGGTCGGTGGGTCTGGCGCTGGAGCGCGCGCCTCGGCGACCAAGAACGCACCGCCTACTTCTTCGCGACCTGCCAGGGCGGGCGCGTGGCGCAGTACTACCAAGTGATCCTGCGGGCGCCAGCGGCCGCCAACGTCGAGGACCAGTTCGCTGACCTGCTTGCGTCGGTCCAGACGGACCTGCCAAGCCAGCCGCGCGGAGAACGCGGCCGGGATCGGGACTGCAGCGACGTCGTCGACCAGGAGTAGGCCAGCGAGCGCCGGTCCAGCGGCGGCAGCCCGCCGGCTACCGGCCCGCGAGCTCGAGCACCGCGGTCACGGGCTCGCCCGCGAGGGCGTCGACCGTGAGCCGGCGTTCCACCAGTTCCGGCTCATATGCCGAGGCTCCCAGCGCCGAGGTGGGTCCAACCTGGGCCGATCCAGCCGACCTTGCCGTCAGCGACCAGCGCACCCGCCCGTGCTGGTCGGCCACCAGCAGTCCCGCAGCGGTCCGGCGGGTTCGCGCGTCGCCGCGCAGGCGCGCGCCGAGCGCCACGCGGCAGGTGCACGGGGCAGGAAACGTCACGGTGAGGCTGCCGGCCGCCGCGATGCTCCACCGCCAACGTGCCGTGCCCGGGAGCTCGGTAGCGGTCTCGGTGTCGCGCCATGTGCCCTGCACCCATGCCGAGCCGTTGGCGGCCGGCGTGATCTTGAGCCCATGCGGAACGAACTGGCGGCCGGACGCAAGGACCGTCAGCGTGGCACCGAGATTCGCCGACATCGCGGGCTCCGGCACGACCGGCGCCCATGATCCATCGAGCCCGCGCCGACGCACCGAGAGCAGCCCCGGGCCGTACCGTGCGTCGGTCCGGTTGCGGCTGTCGGTCGAGATTGCCGCCCACAGCTTGCCGCCGGTGAGCGTCAACACCCGCAAGCGCTCGCCGCCGGACGTCGCACCGGGCCGCGCGGAAGGGACCACCGTCGCACGTGCGTCGCCGAGTTCGCGCAGGAGGGGCGCAGCGGCGTCCAGCGCGGCGACCGCCAGTCCGTTGTAGGACCGGGTGCTGACGTAGCTGTCGACTCCGCGGCGCGACAGCGACGCAGCATCGCCGGCGCCGGGTACGAGCGCCAAGCCGTACCGGCCGACGGCGTGCAGCTGCTGCAGGCGCCTCAGCGCCGCCGCGGCCACCGCGAGCGCCGCGCCGCGCTCGGCTGGGGTCGTCGCCCGCTCGGCCACGCGCGCTGCAGCCGCAACCGTGACCGCCGGAACCCACACCTGCCCTTGGCCGCGCCCGTAGTAGGAAAGGTCGCCGTCGGGGGCCGCCAGCCGAAGCAGCGCCCGCCCTGCTCGGTCGAGCGCGGCGCGTACTCCGACGGGAGCGTCAGACCCCAGGCCATCGACGAGCTCGCCGAGCAGCATCACCGACAACGCGTGGTAGGCGAGCGGGTTGCGCGGCGGGTCGCTGAGCACGCCTGCCGGAGCAGGGTCAGAGGAGGTGCGTGGTTCGCGCCGCGCAACGTCGGAGGCAACCTCGACCGCGACTCGCCGCGCCACGTCGTCGACCCGTCGCCGCAACCCCGCCGGATCAGCCAGCAGCGCCTGCCCACGCGCCGCCGAAAGGCGCGTGCGAAGCAGAGCCTGCGCTGCGAGGCCCGCGACCAGCTTCTGGTTGCCGTAGCACTCGGTCCTGCGCAGACACGAGATCACCGCGGGGTTGGCGGTGAGCGAGCCGCGGGTACTCAGGGCACTGGATATCGCCGGCCGCACCTGGCTCCAGGCGCCGATCGCAAAGGGATCGCTGAGCAGGCGCTGCTCGCCCCAGCCGTATGCCTGGGCGACGGCCAAGAGCTCAAAGACGCCGAACGTCGGGAGCTCTGCGGGCTCGCGGACCGCCAACGCGCCCGCCGTGAGCAACTGCCCGTCGCGGCGCTCGTGACCCCGCCGGAGCATCGCCAGGCCCAGCATCGCCGCGCCGTAGTCGCCGCGCGCCTGCACGACTGGATCGGGGAAGGACCCGTCGGGGCGCTGCAGGAGTGCGTAGCGGTCAACGACGGCATCCGCGGTGCTCGCTGCCTCGTCGGCAAGTTCGGACGCCGCCACACCTGCCGGCCGACCGGACACATCGGTCGAGCCTTCGGCGCGCACCACCCACGCCGCAACCCCGACGGCCAGCAGCAGTGCCGAGGCAATCGCCGCGGCGCTGCCCCTGGCGCGCTCAGCCCGCTGCACCGGAAGACCGGTGGTCAGTCCAGCCGCGCCCGTCCCACCAGCGCCAGCACGGCGAAGCGTCGGCGTCTGGGTCCGGGTACCAGCCCGGCGCCGACGGGCCGGCGCCAAGGCGCGCGCCGTCGAGGTCTCGGACCCGAGGGCGTTCGCGGGGCGGCTGTGGAACCGGGAACCGCACGGGCCAGCGTTCGAGCGCCGGCGGACTCCAAGCCGAAAGCAGCGCCAGGGACGCGGCGAGCGGTAGCGCCGCTGCGATCCCGGCGACCGCGAACCACGGTCTCCCGCCGGCGCCTGCCAGCGACCACGGCAGCTGGGCGCCGAGCAACAGGGCACAGCTCGCGACGAGGACGCCCGAACCCTGACCGCGGGACCACTGCCACGCCCCGGCCACCACTCCAGCCACGCCGACGATCACCAGGGCCAGATGAAGGTAGGCCAGGCGAAGCGTGTAGCCGCCCTCGACGCTGAGCCCGGCGACCACGTCGACGGCTGCCAGACCGGCACCAACAAGCGCCAACGCCAGCGCGGCCTGCCCTCGCGGGCGCGGAATCACAGGGGCACGAGCCCGAGAACACTCACGGCGAGCACTGTGGCAACGCACGCCGCCCGTCGTCCTGCCAACGATGACCGGACGGGAGCGCGCCGAGGCGGTACTGCTGCGTGGGTCACCACCGTAGGTGGCGACCGACCAAGGGACTCCCGATCACTGCCACGCCGCAACTCGACCTCACGCTCGTGCTCCCCGACGGCACACGTCAACCGATCGCACTTCCGGCCGGCGCCGAAGCGGGTCGCGCGGCCGCCAAGATCGCACTGACGCTCGACATCGCGGGCGCCGGGCTCGGCGGATGGACGCTCGTCCGCGACGGTTCGGGGGTCGAGATCCCCGCCGGCGTCCTGCTGGGCGACGCCGGGTTGCTGCCCGATGAATCGGTCCGGCTCATGGCAAACGCGACCGGCCCGCTCACCGCCGAACACCCGAGCACGCCGCCGACCCAGGCCTACTCCACTCCCCCGGCATACCCAACGCCACCGTCGTATGCGGGGCAGGCGCCGGCCGCGAGCTTCGTGCCGCCTCAGCCGGCGCCGAGCTGGGGCGCCGTGCCTGCGCCGCCCGCACCGCAGGCCCGCAGCGGAAACTCCACCCGCTACGCGCTGATCGCAGGGTTTGGGGCGCTCATCGCGGTGATCGCCGTCCTCGGGACGCTGCTGGCGACCAGCGGCTCCGACGACGTCGTCGCTCCGGCCCCGCCGATCGATTTTGACAGCGGACAGCCCAGCCCACCACCGGCTGAAACTCCGGACGAGGGCTCGACCGAGCCCGCCGACACGCCGTCCGGCGGCGGATCCGGCCTCGGCGACACTCCGCTGAGCCAGAGCGGTGGCGTGACCTCGTTCAGCGTCGAGCTGCCGGATTCGTGGGACGCCGCCCAACTCGACGAGCAGCAGGACACCTCCAGCAGCACGGTCACCCGCAGCCGCACGAAGCTGAACGCTCCAACCGGCGGAGCGTCGATCGTCGTCGACGTACTTCGCGGCTTCGACACGCCCGCCAGCGAGAACCGCGCGAGCCTCGACGCGACCTACGCCGCCAGCCAGCGCAACTACCGCCGTGTCGCGTTCCTCTCGGTACCGATCGGATCGACCACCGGCTACGAGTGGCGGTACGAGCTCTATGACGACGACAAGTCACGCATGGCGCGGCGAGCCAACGTGATGTTCGACCTCGGCGGTGCGTCCTTTGCCGTGATGGCCAGCGCGCCGACGTCGACTCCCTTCTCCGAGCTCAGCCGGCTCGCGCGGCGCGTCGCGCGAACGGTCGAGCCATGACCCTCTCCCCACCCGACGGAGCCCTGCGATGAGCACGCCCGAGTCCCCACCACCGCGCCGGCGGCTGGTGGTCTCCTTCGACGACGAGCCCGCAGCTCCGTCGCTTGCCAAGCCTCCTGCGGCAGCCCAACCGACCGCCCCTGCGCCACCACCCAGGCCTGCCCCGGCCAGCGCGCTGCCGTCGTTGCCCGCTCCGCGCCCACCGCTGCAGTTCGGCGACGGCTCACCGCCGCCCCCGCCCGGCGCTGGCCAGAGGTACGCTGCTCCGCCTCCGCCACCGCCGACCGGCCACGTGCAGCCGCCTCCGCCGCCCGGCCCGGGCGGCGCCGCAGGACGGCCGCTTGGATCTCGGGGAGCGCGGTTCCTGTCTCGCTTCGTCGACGGTCTCATCCTCACGCCCGTCTACGTGCTGTTCTTCTTCGTCGCCTCCCTGGCGTTCGCCGGCATTCTCGCGACCGGTGTCGAGAGCTGTGGCTACGACGGGTTCGGGGACTACGTCTGCTCGGAAGATTCGGTCATGGCCGCAGGGGTCGGCGGCTTCGTCGTGGCCTTCGTGATCTTGCTGATCGGCAACGCGATCATGTTGGCGATCCTCGCCGCACTGACCGTCCGCAAAGGCGAACGCAACGGCCAGACGCTCGGCCGGCAGCTGGTGAACGTGCGACTGGTCCGTACCGACGGCCGACCTGTCGACTGGAGCGTCGCGCTGCGGCGTGAGGCGCTCTTCCCCACCTTGCTCGCGCTCCCGCTCTGGCTCGGCACGCTCGCCGACATGTTCTGGCCGCTGATCGACTCCCGCAAGCGCCGGCTCGTCGACATCTGGTGTGGAACCGAGGTCCTCCTGGCACAAGGCACGGCGCCTGCTCCCGTCGGGCCTTCGGCCCCTCCACCGCACGGTGCGCCTGCGTGGGGCGCTCAAGCCGTGCCACCGCCACCTCCCGGCCCGTTCGGAGGACCGCGATGACGGCTGTCCGGCCCGTGCCGCCGCTGGCTTCCCTGTGGCTTCGCCTGGGCGTGCGCTTGGCGCTGGGCCTTGTTGGCACGCTTTTGGTGGTCACGACCATGTTCCTCCTGGGCCGGCAAAGCCTGCTGTGGTCGGTCGTCCTGGTCCTCGTGGGGTTCGTGTTCCGGGCAGCGCTGGCCGCCTTCCTCGTGCGTCCTGGTCGCCACAACGGCCAATCGCTGAGCAAGCAGCTGACCGGGATGCGCGTGGTCGACGAGCAGGGTCTTCCGATCTCCTACGGCAAGGCGTTCGCGCGCGAGGCGGCCTGGCCCCTCCTCATCGGCGTGCTGTCGTTCGTGCTCGTGGGCGTCCTGCTCGCACTCGCCGACGGGATTGCCGCCATCGCCGACGACCAGCGCCGGCGGCTCATCGACCGCATCCTCGGCACGCGGGTGGTCGTCGCCGACCCGGTACCGAGCTGGATTCCGGAGGACGCGGGTCCGCCGCAGGTGGCCTGGTGGCCTGGCGCGGCGGGCGCGCAAGCCCCGGCCATGGCGTTCTCTGCTCCGGCGCCGCAGGGCTGGCCAGACGGGTGGTATCGCGACCCGTCGAACCCCGCTGTGCTGCGGTATTGGGCCGGTGGCACCTGGACGGAGCACACGCACCTGGGGTAGGTCGTCGCCGCCGGTCGTTGACCGATGGCCAACGTTCGCGGCCCAAGGTTTGCGGCTCAAGGTTGACGAGCGCGGCCGTGCTTCGGGGCGTACGTTCGAGAAGTCCGCATCGACGGCCACTCGAGCAGAAGAGCACGAGAGGAACGGAGATCGCGGGCACCAACTTCTCGCTCGCCGGCCGCCCTTGCGACCGCGTGGTAGGCCCTTGCGCCGATGCCCGATCGGGTACCGGTGCGAGGGTCTGGTCGGCATGTGAGATCGCACGGCTCACCTCGAAAGGACTACTCCGATGGCCTCGAACCCCCGACCGCAGGGGCCCGCGTACGCCCACCCCTCGATCTCCCTCCCCCGGGCACTGCACGACGATGCACCGTTTGCGTCGTACTCCGCGCTGGCCCATCTCCCTGAGCACCCCAGCACCACGATCGCGACCCGAGACCTGTGGCTGCGCATCACGGAGGCGGTCCGCCACCACCAGGCTCCGGCCGCCGAGCTGTCGTTTCACACGATGCGCCTCTGGTACGGCGACCCGGACTTCACGCTGTCGCGGATCGGCGCCTTCATCGTTGTCGGACTTCACGATGCGCCGCGCCACGCGACGGTGATCGCGATCCCGGGGGCCCGTACTTCACCACCGGTGGTCGCGCACCTCGCCACGCTCTTTCGGGAGGTCGACGTGCGGCTCCTCTCCGAAACCACCGCGGACGCCCTGTCTGCAGCCAGCTCCGTCGCGGGAGCTGCGGCGATCGCCGATCGGGATACCGCCGACTACGTGCTGTCGATGGATGCGGTCGCCAGCCTCGAAGGCCCCGCCTTTCACACGCGCCGACGAGAGGTCAGGCGGTTCACGGCACGGCACGGCGCAGGCCTGGAATTCCGCGCCGGACACCTCGGTGAGTCCTGGGCGAACGAGCACCTTGCGGCCACCACCCGCAACTGGATCGACCGTAAGTTCGAGAGCCCGGCCGCGATCAGTGCTGCCGTGCGCCGCGAATGGCGGGGCATCCTGGGCTGGGCGCAGGATCCAAGCGCGCATGAGCTGCGGCTGTTTGCCGTCTCACTGGAAGGGCAGGCGGTCGGCGCGTCGGTCGTAGCTCCGATGTGGAACGGAACGTGGATGGGCATCGTCCTGAAGACCGACCCGTCGATCCCCGGACTCACGGCCTATCTGCGCCAGCGCGTATGCCAGCAGGGATTGCGTGAACTGGGCCCAGGTGCCGTACTCAACATCCAGCAGGACGACGGCCTGGCCGGGCTGCGGGCGGCGAAACTGTCGTATCGGCCCGTGCGGCTCGTCCCCAAGTTCTCGATCCAGCGCGGCGGACGCGGCGCCCAGGAGGCAGCGTGATGCTGACGCTCAACAAGGCCCGCCTTCGCGCGCTCTGCGTCGACGACCTCGACCGAATCGCCGAGCATGGAGGCGATCTGGCCGTCACAGCTGCGGCGCAGCCGGACCCTCCGTTTCCACTCGTGGTGCCGGCCGTGCGCGGCCGGATCGAGCGCGGCCACGCGGCTCCGCTGAGCGGCGGGAGCCACGACCACGAGTTCGCGATCACCTTCGCCGACGATCCCGCTGCGCGGCTGCTCGGGATCGCCGGTCTCTACAACATCGATCGCTTCAACTCGATCGCCGAGATCGGCGTCACCATCACAGACCCCTCCTCGCGCGGGCTCGGCGTCGGGATCGACACCTACGTGCTCCTGGCAAGGTTCGCGTTTCGCGGCCAGCGCCTGAACAAGGTCTACGCGCAGGTCAAGGGGAGCAACACGGTGGCGCTCGCCACCTGCGACCGCCTCGGCATCCGCCGGCACGGGGTGCTTCCCGAGCACCGCTGGATCGACGGGGCGCCGGACGATCTCCACATCTTCGGGCTGCTTGCGCGTGAGTGGAGCGACGACCTCATCCGATGGCGAGAGCGCGGCCCAGCAGTCGAGCGTCGGGCAGCATGAGCGTCCGACGGCTCGGCGTCAGGCGTCGCGGACGGCGCTGGAGCGCAGCGGAGGCTCGGCGCTCCAGGGAAACACGATCCAGTCGTCGGTGCGGCGCCAGACGTGCTCGCATTTCACGATCGAGTGGGACTTCTCGTAGAGCGTGGCGCACCGCACTTCGCCGACCCGCTCACCGCAGAACTCCTTGACGAGCGCCAGGGTGGCGCCGGTGTCCGCCACGTCGTCGGCGATCAGGACCTTCGCGTTCTCCAGCAGCGCAAGGTCTGGGGCGGGCGGCAGGATCATGGGGACCGGGAGGCGCTCGTCGACACCGGTGTAGAACTCGACGTTCATCGTGTACGTGTTCTTGACGCCGAGCGCGTACGCGAGCGACGCAGCCACGATCAGGCCGCCTCGGGCAATCGCGAACACCGCGTCCGGTTCGAAGCCGTCCTCGTGGATCGAACGTGCCAGATCTCGGGTGGCGTCGCCCATATGCGACCACTCGAGAATCTCGCGTCGCACGTCAGGGGCCTCAGCGGTCGACATGCACGCAGGGTAGCGGCCGCCAGGGGTCGTCCGCGCCCGCGAGGTGGGCCAGGGCGAGGGCTACGCCGCCACGTTGCCGGTTACGTTGCCGTCGACGGCAACCGTGAACGCGCGGAGATCAGCGACTTCGAGATCGGCCGCGAGCGCAAGTTGGTCAGCTGGCATGCCATGCCAGCGGAGTCGTCCGTCGAGGTGCTCGACGCCCGGGGGGAGCGGCAACTCGCGTTCTTGGAGCAGGCGAAGCGCGGCTGCGGCTCTGGCCTCGGGGTGGTAGAGCTCGTCTTGTCGGGCGTCGTCGAGCGTCACCAGCGCCTCATCGAGCTGGACGAGCAAGCCGTCGATCATCTCGTCGACGTTGTGCGCGCCTGCGGCATGGTGTGCGGCGCGACGACCGGCAGCCCACCGCCGTTCATCGCGGACTTCGTCGGCGGCAGGGGCACCGCGCTTGGCTGGCCGGCGTTCACGCCACCCCGTGATGAGCTCATCCATCGCTTGGATCTCGTCGACCTCCTCATCGAGGAGACCGGCCGCGCGCACGAGCGAGGGCGAGGACCGCGTGAGCTTGGCGCCGAGCTCAAGACTGAGCGAGACGGCAGGACGCTCGCTCAAAGGACGTTTCGCTGCCATACGGACCAGCGCCTGAGCAGCGGCCGTGGCGACCGCCGCCGCCGAGTTGCGGTGCTCTCCGGCAACCATCCGGGCGAGCTTTCGCATCCGCGTCTCGGCGTGGCCGGTAGATCCGGCGGCGCCGACCTCCAAGAGCTCGGCCGCGAGGGCACGACGGTCTCCTCCCGTCGCCAAGCGACAGAGCGCCGGCTCGATCCAGGGCTCCCACTCCACGCCGAACTCCTCGGCAAACCACGAGCGCCACGACTCCTCGTCGGCTGGGCTGGATCCCAGGCTGGCCGGCCAGGACTCTCGGCCTGCAGCGACCTGCTGCAGTTGGGCCAGCTCGGACGCCCCATCATGACCGGCCGCCACGAATCCATACGCCCCGCTGCGGCGCACACCGAGCATCGCATCCTGCGCCGTATGTGCGGACCAGGCCACTGGGCGCACGTGCGCCGTGCGCGGATTTCGGCGCAGGCGCCGGATCAGCCGCTCCCCGGGCCGGTCGAGCGCGAAGCGGTCCGTCGCGAGGAGGTCGACCAGAACGACGGCCTCCGGCGGGAGTGACTCAGCGACCAAGCCGACGGCAGTCGAACTGGTTGTCGGCAGCACCACGGCGCCATCAAGGGCCTCGCGCACACGAGTCACACGCCACCGGAGCGCGTCGGGGTTGCTGTCGAAGACGATGATCGGCGGGGTAGACATAGCAGCGAGGTGATGCAGGCCGTGGAGCGTGGCGTCACTGCCGAGCATAAGAGAGGGTGAGCGCGTCGGGTGTGGAACGCACACCGATACCCAGCGCCTCGGCGACCAGCCGCAAGTCCCGAAGTCGGTCCGGTTCTGGGGGGCCGAGCGACGGCTGGGCCACGAGCGACAACACGAGCGTGCTGCCGTCGCTTCGATGCCACTGCGGCTCGACCCTCACCAGACGCCTGCGACCAAGCATGCCCTGCGGAGTGCAGCTCGCGCGCTCGTCGGCTGCCAGTGCGGCAAGCTCGAAGAGCGTGATGCGATCCACGGCACCGGCCGCAGCTTCCGCACCCGGCCGATCCCCCGGGGCCAGGGTCCCGCCGAGCGCAGCAGCAAGGCCCGCGGTCACGATCTCCTGAGGGTCGACCGACGATCGTGCCGCTCGATCGAGGGCAGCGAGCGCACGTTCAAGAGCCGTTGCAGCGGCGACGGTCGACGCATCGGTGGTGTGGCGTGCCAGCACGTTGATGGCGTCGTGCTGCAGCGACAATCCACGCACGATGGCCGCGGCGAGGCTCGCCCGGCCCAGCGCATCGGCGGCGCGCTCTTCGAGCCCACTCGCCCGCTCAGTGAAGCGCAGGATGGTGCGCACGAGGAGGTACACGCCGAAGGGGTACACAACGAGCAACCCAGCGCTGCCGGCTGCGTTCGCCGCGAGCAGTGGGGCGACGGCCGCGAGCCGAAGCGCTTCCGCAACCAGCCAGCGGTTCCGTCCGGCGGTGAGCAGGACGATCGCTGGGACCAACACGCTGGTCGTTGCCGGGACCACCGTATCGGGCCCGTTTGGAGACCACGCGAACGCTGCAGCCAGCAGCGCGGAGACCACGCTGGCCAGGACCGCGCCGCCGATCGGATCCAAACCACCGACTCCGCCTCTTCCCGCGCGGATCAAGCCCTCGATGACGATGGCACCCGCCGCCATGAGCATCCAGGTCTCACCGAAGCTGTCCGAGACGGAGGTCGCGGTCAGGGTGTCGCCGACATACCCGGCAAGGCGCACGGCGTCGAGCAGGCCGAATCCAAATCGCTCGAGTTCGCGGTGAACCGACAGCGTTCCGAGCTCGGCCGCGGTCGGGAGCGCCTTGGCCTCGACCTGCACTTCCAGACCGACTCCATGTTCACCGGCGAAGTACCGGGCCGTCCCGCCGACGCGTGCGAGCTGTCGCTGTGACCATGCCGAACCGACCCCGGCACGTGTGGGCATGGTGCCGCCTCCGTCGTCCTCGATCCTGAGCAGAAGGACGCCACGTTGGAGGTCGGCGCTGACGAGGATCACGTGCGCCCCTGGCGCATGGCGAATCACGTTGTCGATCTGCCGCCTGATCACGCTGAGCAGCGCGTCCGCGACGACGGCTCTCAGCGCCACCCGCTCGGTGCCCTCCGAGACCTCCACCTCGAGGGTCGGGCCGTCGGGGTCGAGCAGCTCTCGGCTGATGCGCTCGAGCAGCGTGTCGAGCTGGGTCGTGTGCTGGACCGTTGACTCGCCAAGGTCGGCCTCTTGCGCGAGCCGTTCGCGCAGCAGCCGGAGCTCCGGTGAGAGGTCGTCCCCACGCTGGCGAAGTGCGGCGGCCAGCCGGTCAGCTTCGCGACGCACGTCGGCGAGCGCATGCCGTAGCCGGTCTACGACACCGAGCTCGTGGACTTCGACCAGGTGCCAGCGGTTGAGGGTGGCCGCAGCGCTCCCCGTCACTCGACCCATCCAGAGGCCGGCGGCCACCGAGGCCCCGAAAGCGAGGAAGGCGGTCGCGAAGGCGCCGTTGCCCTCGAACCCGCCGACGTCGCCATCGACGACCACCCACGTGGGGACCACCACGCACGCCATCACCGTGAGTCCGGCGATCCAGCGCCGCCCCGGCAGCGCCAACCCCGCAAGGATCAGCCAGCACTGAGCACCGGTGATGTAGGCCCGAGCGGGCCCCGAGCCCCCCAGCGCGATGACGACCGTGGCGGCGGCCAGCGCGCACGCGACGAGCGTTCCCGGGCGCCGCAGCACCCACCCGCGGAGCCGACGCGGCTGTGCCACGAAGAGCGCCCCAACCAGTGCCTGAATGACCCCAAGACCCACGAGCAGCTGGGCTGCTGGGCCGACGTCGAGACTGGTGGCCCCCAGCGAGTACGCGAGGAGCAGCGTGGTCCCGCCAAACACCTGAACCCCGCCGACGAACCGCTGCAGCGCGAGTGCGTGGTCGCGGCCGGGGTGTTCGACCTGAAGGTGGGGGAGTGGCGTTGACATCGGCGAACCGTTGCGCCCAAAGGCAACCAGAGCGTAGATGCGCCAGCGGCCGAACGCGAACGTCGAGACCGGCTCCGCGCCAAGGTCCACGCAATATCAATGCGACCTACAACGTTGACCAGAGCACTCCGCGAGCGACTGCCTAGCTTGGCGCTCCATGAACGACGCCCTGATCAACAGTCCACCTCGGCGAGGTGCCGCGCTCCGCTACATCGTGGCGACCGCCATGTTCCTGCTTGCGCTGCTCCCCGCGCAGGCCGCGGCGATCCCTGAGATCGAGCCGAACGACACGCCGCTTCAGGCACAAGGGCCGCTGATGGCTCCTGGTCAGATCGAGGCGATGGTGTCGGACGGCGATCCGCGCGACTTCTATCTCGTCAACTTCCCTCCGTACACCCAGGTGTCGGTCACGCTCTCGTCCAACTCCGCCGTTGACGACAACCCTTCGGGCTGTTTGGAAGCCACGGTCCGCAACTTGCTGTCGAGTGTGCAGGCCACGACGGTGCGAAATCGCACGACCGACGAGGAGTCTTCGACGTCGGCATTCACGAGTGGCCAATACGGTCTTCGAGGCATCATCGAGGTCGAGCCGTGCTTCAGCGACGGTGCAGAGTACGTGCTGAACGTCGGTCCGGAAGCTTCGCTGCAGGCGCTGCCGGGTCAAGCTCCGGTCCAGGACTACAACCCCGAGCCGAATGAGACGCGCGCGCAGGCCGCGGGGCCGCTCGCCGGCAACGTGAGCTACGTCGGCACGATCGATACCGCGAACGACGCCGATTGGTTCCAGCTCTGGGTGCCCGCGGGGCAGCACCAGATCAGCCTGGAGCTGATGGAGTTCACCGGCGACACGACGGTGCGCTTCTTCGTCGGGGACGCGACGTCGGCATCGCTCTCGCTCTCGACGGACGATTTGCGGTGGGATACGAAGGTGCTCACCGTGACGGGGCCGGTTGTGGTCTTCGCCGAGGCCAAGGGTCGGGCGTACCCGGCGGCGTATGCGCTGCGTGCCGAGCCGGACTTCGCCACGTCGTTGACGCAGGACCTCAACGTGTTGTTCCCGCCACCGCCGCCGCCTCCGCCGGACACGACCGGTCCCTCCATCGGCGTCGACCGTGTGTGGCGTTCGGGTTCGCGAGTCAAGATCGCATGGACGACGAACGAGGCCAGCACTCAGACGTCGGAGCTGTACCGCGGTTCGAAACTCGTGAGCGAGTTCACCGACGAAATCGACTCGCCAGGTCGCTGGACCACGACCATTGGTCTGGGGTCCAAGTCGATGCGCATGATCCGAAAGACACGAGGCAAGCGCACGCAGTTCACCTGGCGCTGCATCTTGCGTGATGCGGCTGGCAATTGGAGCCGTGAGGTCGTGTACCGCTTCAAGCTGTAGCCAGCGGGGGCGCGGGCCCCGGTCCGCGCCCCCGCTGAGCTCCGGCTCACCAGTCCCAGACGCCGTCGCAGAGGTCGCCGGCGGCGTTCAC
>JAEMRF010000346.1 GCA_016463515.1 Solirubrobacteraceae bacterium
CGCCTGAAGGCGCAACCGCTGCCGACGCCCCGCGCATCAAGCTCACGGGCTCGGTCAAGGTCGACGAGAACGGCAAGCTCACCACCACGTTCCTGGATGCTCCGCAGCTGCGCTTCAGCGAGCTGCGCCTGGCATTCCCGGGTGGCCCCAACGCGCTGTTCAGCACGCCGCGCGCCTGCGGCTCCTTCACGAGCACCTCGAAGTTCACCTCGTGGGCAAGCGCCACGCCGGTGAACGTGGAGTCCTCGCCCCTCGTGATCAACGAGGACTGCGAGACGCCCGGCTTTGCCCCGAGCTTCTCGATGGTCCCGGCCAACAGTGCGGTCGGTGCCAAGTCGCCGACGAAGGTGACCATCGCTCGTGCTGACCGCTCGCCGTGGCTGAAAGACATCAAGGTCTCGCTGCCCTCGGGCTTCCTCTCGGACCTCACCATCGCCACCGAGTGCGCGGCGGCGGCCGCCGCCACCGGCGCCTGCCCCGAGAGCTCGCGCATCGCGACCATCACCGCCCAAGCGGGCGTGGGTGAGAGCCCCCTTAGCCTCGGCGGCAAGATGTACCTCGCTGAGCGCCAGGAAGGCTCCGTTGCTGGCGCCGTGATCGTCGTGCGCGCCAAGATCGGCGAGCTTGACCTCGGCGACGTCGTCGTCCCCGGCAAGATCGACCTGCGCCCCACCGACGCAGGCCTCACGCTCACCACCTCGGCTCCGCTGCGCTTCAAGGGCCTGGCCCTCAACATGCGCTCGATCGTGGTCGACCTGGACCGGGAGAACTTCCCGCTCAACCCGACCGCCTGCGGGCCGCTGCGAGCCGTGGCTGAGATCACCGGAGACGGTGGTCAGACAGCTGCGCCCACCAGCGACGTGACCTACACGGGCTGTGCCGACCTGCCGTTCCAGCCTGGCTTCGAAGCCAAGCTCTCCGGCGAAACGGGCCCTAGGGGGCACCCGCAGCTCGACGTGACCATGACCCCCCGCGCCGGTGACTCCAACCTGAAGGGCGCCAAGGTCGTCCTCCCGGTCGGCATCTCCACCGACCTCAACAACCTGAAGAACGTCTGCCCGCTGGACGCCTTCAACGCTGGTACCTGTGCCGAGAACACGGTGGTTGGCAAGGTGTCCGTCCAGGTCGCGATCACCAATGACGTCATCGGCGGCACGGTCCACCTCGTGCGCGTCGAAGGCACCACGCTGCCGGGCCTCGGCATGAACATCACGGGCCGCTACGCCCAGCGCGTGCTGTCGACCGTCAAGATCGACAAGGACTCCCGTGTGATCACCGAGTTCGCTGCGATTCCGGACCTGCCGCTGCGGCGTCTGGACCTGAGCGTGACCGGCGGGGCCAAGAGCCCGCTGCAGGTCTCGCCCGCGGCTTGCAAGGCCGACACCGCCTGGAACGTCACGCTCACCGGCCAAGGCGGCAAGACCCACCAGGTCAACCAGGCCGTCAAGTGCGACGCGCTCAACGTCGCCAAGCAAGCCGTCACGTGGAGTCGCAAGACCGGCCTCAAGCTCACGCTGACCGCGCCTACGGGCAAGACGCTCAAGAGCGCAAAGATCACGCTGCCCAAGGGCTTCAAGATCAAGAGCGGCAAGACTCGCAGGCAGAACCTGAAGGTCGCCGTCTCCGGCGGGAAGGCCAAGTCGAAGATCTCGAGCTCGAGCCTCGCGATCGTCGGCAGCGGTGCCGGGCCGACGAAGGTCACCTTCACGCTGAAGACCAAGGGCTACTCGCTCCCCAAGAGCTACAAGAACAAGCTCAAGAAGGGCAAGAAGATCAAGCTCAAGTCGCGGATCGTGCTGAGCGACGGCAAGGTCACGACCTCGACCACGACCGTCAAGACGAAGTAGTGGCGCACACGGGGTAGGCGCCGTTCTCGGCGCCTACCCCGCGCTCGTACCCCTCAAGCCTTACGCTCGACTTGAGGGTTAGTCCTGAGGGTGTTTGGTGACCTGATCAGCGAATGTAGGCGAGCAGCGCCGCCCGCACGGCGTTGATCGCCTCGCGAGCCAGGGCTTCGTCGCCGCTGATCGTGAGGTCGGCGGTCCCGTCCGTGATCATCGCCGTCGCCCATGCGGCCGGCGTCCCCGCAGCTTCAGCTGCCGGGGCCTGATCCGCCTGATCGTCGGCCGCGACCAAGAGGTGTCCGTCGCGAACCAGCAGGGTTGCTGACTGACGCTCGCCTTCGGCCTCGACCGCCCAACGCAGCCGCTGTCCGGCGCGGTCGGCGTCGATGCGAGCCATCGGCAGGATGGCGTGAAGAATCCCTGCCAGGTCCTGCGGAGCGCCCCCGGCGTGCCGCTGCCAGTGTCGACTTTCCCACCACGCCGAGAGCACGGGGATCGCGGCCACGGGGCGCCAACGCTCCGCTAGCTCGTACGACGTGCTTCGTGGCACGGTCCGCCCGGTGTGGCGGAGCACCACGCCATGGTCCACGAGCGGCCCCAGGCGGCGGTAGAGCGTGCGTCTGGGGACGGGCGCGCAGGCAGCTTCCAGCGCAACTGGATCGAGCGGTCGGTCAGCCATGGCCAGGGCCGTGGCGATCCGACGGACGACGGGGTCGACCAGGCTTTCGAGCGCCAGGTCCAGCGCACCTTCGCGAACGTCTGTCGGAGTCGTCGCGTGCAGGTCGGCGGCGTGGCTCACGATGCGAGTCATCAGTGAGTGGAGCCGGTAGAGGTCGCGGCCGGCTGGCGTCAGCGACCAGCGCGACGGCGCCTGACCGTTGGCCGCGGCGCGCTCGGCGATGATCACGATGTTGGCTCGCTCGAGCGCACGCAACCGGTCGCGGACGAGTCGGGGCGTGGTGTCGGCGATGGATTGCTCGGTCACGGCGAGCGCTTCGACCCCACGGGCCCGGGCTTCGCCGAGCGCGAGCACGATCGCCCGGCTCGGGCCGTCGGCCAGGATCGCGGTGGCGGGCCTGGCCTGCTGCGTGGGACGAAACGCAGGCTCATCTGGAGGGGAGCTGCTCATGGGACGCTCACAACGGTACCGATGGCATCCGATCACCACGAGTCCCGCCCCAGGAGCGTCGCGTGGAGCCGAGATCGCGGCAAACGGGCGCTGCAGACGGGCTCTGCGTGGCGGACGCGCCAGTTGTGCCAAATTGACGTGACTCGGGAAATCCAACTTCCAAAAGCCCGCAAACCCGGTAAAGCCCTGCAAAAGCGGCATTTTGCGTGTTACCAAGCGGTTGCCCGCTGGACGCTTGGACGTGCTCTCGCTCACAGATCGCCCAGAATTGCCGAGCCGTCGTTGTTCCGCGACGGATCCATCTACACCAGGTAGCGGCCTGCCGGCCGTTGCTTCAGGAGGAAAAGTGTCCCTCAAGTCCCATGAGGCGCGGAAGCTGGCTGTCGCCAGCCTCGCCGCC
>JAEMRF010000347.1 GCA_016463515.1 Solirubrobacteraceae bacterium
GCGGGCGTGGAGCCGTCCAGCGTCTGCCAGATCGACTCCCGCTGCTCGGGCTCGGGCGCCGGGGACTCGGGGCGCTTGGTCAGGTCCGGGGGAGAGCCGGCGCCGCCGGCAGGCTCATGTGGCTGGTCGGTCATGCCTCTTCAGCATCCTGCACCACGCGCGAACGTGCGACCACGTCGTGCAGCGTGCGGCGTTGTTGGTCCCACAGGGGCCACAGGTACTGCACGAGCCAAGCCAAGCCGCCGGTGATCAGCGAGGCGAATCCAAACAGCACCTCGCGCACGAGGAGCGCGCGATACAGCGCCCACCAAAAGCGCACCGGGCGGCCATCGGCCCGCATCACGCGAATGCCGACGGCCCGTCGGCCGGGCGTCTGACCGGCCGTGCGTGCCTGGAAGACGGCTTCGTAGACGCCGCGTACGACGACGAACGCGCCCCAGATGACCCACGAGAACACGAGCATCCAGAACAGGATGCGCCCGATCGGGCCTTCGCCCGTCTCGACATCCCAGGCGTCGATGTCGTCTTGCAGGCGCTGGTCGTCGCCCACGAGCTGCACGAGCGGAGGGAGCAGGAGCGCCCAGAGGCCGAACGTCGGCACGAGGACGATCAGCGTGTCGATCACGTGGGCACGGACCCGCTGACCGAACGAGGCGAGCAGGTAGACCGGCCGCGCAGGTGCTGCGGCCGGGTCCACCAGCGTCGCCGGGGTGGAGGTGGCGTCAGCCACGCACCACGCGGGTCTTGGCGAGCATGTCGTGCAGGGCACGGTGCTCGCTGTCCCACAGTGGCCAGAGGTAGTTCAGGAGTCCGCCGAGGCCGAGCGTGAGATTGCTGACCAGGCCGATCAGCAGCGCCTTGATCGCCACTTCGCGCACGGCGGCAAAGCCGAACGTGATCGGAGCACCGTCGGTGCGCACGACGCGGATCCCGCAGGCCTTCTTGCCGATCGTGGCGCCGTTGGTCTTGGCCATCAGCAGTGGCGCGTAGACGAACCAGAGCACGACCCAGGCGAGCGTGGTGATGATGAGCGCACCGATCGAGAATCCGTTGGCGTCGCCGCTGCCATCCACCGAGACGCCCAGCAGCGCGACGAAGATCACGAAGAACGGGACCGACAGGATCAGCGAGTCGATCACGGTCGCGCCGACGCGGCGCCACCAGCCGGACAGCTCAAACGTGCCGCCGCCAGCAGGCGGGAGCGGCGGCGGGACGGCCTGCTCGAAGACGGGGGTGCCGGGCGGCGGCATACCGGGGAGCTGGCTTCCCGGGAGCGGCTGGCTCCCAGGCATCGGCGGCTGCGGCGTCGGCTGCTTCTCGAAGCTCGGCGGCCCTGGCTGACCGGAACCGGATCCGGGGATGCCCGGCAGGCCACCGTCCTGGTTCATCAGGAACCGATCGAAGGTGCGGATGGAAAAGTGGGTCGGCATACGAGAGGGTGTGTCGCGGACATGGGGGCGCTTGCCGCAGCAGCGCCGTGTGCTCATCCTGCCGTGTCGGGCGGGCGTGGCCAAGCAACTCGCGATCTTGGGCGCAGGCATGCGTGGGCACCGTCCGCCGCGAGGATGTGGCCCGCCAAGGGCGAATAGGCTCCTTCCTATGACCATCCCCGCGTTCGACCCGCGTACACCGGTGCTTCCGCTGCGGGCGGAGATCGACGAGGCCGTCGCGCGCGTGCTCGATTCCGGCGCCTTCATCCTGGGCCCCGAGGTCACCGCCTTCGAGGAGGCGTTCGCGCAGTACCTCGGCGCTCGTCACGTCGTCGGCGTGGCCAACGGCACCGAGGCGATCACGATCGCGCTCCGCGCGATGGGCGTGGGTCCCGGCGACGAGGTGGTCGTCCCGTCGTTCACGTTCTACGCCAGCGCGGAGGCGATCCCCCCGACCGGCGCCACGCCCGTGTTCTGCGACGTTGACCCACACACGCGCTGCGTGACGGCTGAGACGGTGAAGGCCGCGCTCACGCCCAACACCAAGGCCGTGCTCGTGGTCCACCTCTTCGGCAACGTCGCGCCCGTCGCGGAGATCGAGGCGCTCGGCGTGCCCGTGCTCGAAGACACCGCACAGGCCACGGGGGCGCAGGGGCTTCGGGCCGATGGCAGCCTCGGCCAGGCCGGCACCCTCGGCGCGGCCGGCACGTTCTCGTTCTACCCCTCCAAGAACCTCGGCGCCTTCGGCGACGGCGGAGCGATCGTGACCGACGACGACGCGATCGCCGATCAGGCCCGACTGCTGCGCTTCCACGGCTCCCGCGCCAAGGACACCTACCTGGAGGTGGGCTACAACAGCCGCCTCGATGCGATGCAGGCGGCGATCCTGGGCGTCCTGCTGCCGCATCTTCCGGCCTGGGTCGAGCACCGCCGCGCCGCAGCCGCCCGCTATCGCGCCAGCGCCCTGGCGGGCGCCGTAGGGCTTCCCGCCGACGGTCCAGGCACGGTGCCAGCCTGGAACCTGTGGGTGATCACCCACCCCGAGGCCGACCGCCTGGCGGCAGGGCTGCAGGAGCGCGGCATCGAAGCTCGCGCCTACTACCGCGAGCCGGTCCACCGCCAGCCGGCCATGCAGGACCACACGCCGGCGATCGATCTGCCCGCCACCGCGCAGCTGGCTGCCCAGCACCTTGCCCTCCCGATCTCGGCCGCCATCACGGACGCCCAGATCGACGAGGTCGCCGCGGCGGTCGCCGAGCTGGCGTAGCTCCGGTCTACGCGTCGGCTGCGGTTTCGCGCCAGAGCGCTTCGCGCCGCGCCACCTCGGCAATGAGGAGCTCCAGCGCGACGTTGGCGCGGGCGGTGTCGCCGGTGGCCACGAGGTCCAGTTGCAGGCCGCGCATCGTGGCCAGCAGCGTTGTGCCCGTCGCCTCGAGCTCGTCCGGCGGGCAGCCTGCAGCGTCGGCGACGCGCGTGAAGAACCGCAGCCAGCCGCCGACCACGTCCTCCAGGAACCGCTCGTAGCGCTCGGGGTGCAGGAGCGCCTGCCCGTAGACCTCGAACGTGAGGCGCAGCGCCGGGAGGTAGTCGGGATGCGTCCAGGCTGCCCACCACGAGGCGATCGCGCTGGCGGCGTCGTTGGCGACGTCGTCCGGAATCGGCGCTTCGGGGTCGATGGGCATCGACTGCTGGCGGAGGAGATCGACCACTTCGGTGATCAGGTTCTCCTTGGTGCCGAAGTGGTTCAGCAGGGTGGCGTGTGACACGCCCACGGACTCGGCCATCGGTCGGATCGCGAGCTGCCCGACGCCCTGCTCGAGCACGTACGCCGTCACGGCGCGCAGCAACTCGTCACGCCGGCCGGCGTAGCGCAGCTTGCGTCCGTCGACCCGGCTCGAGGCTTCCGTCATGGCGCCGAACCATAGGGGGCCAGTGAAGA
>JAEMRF010000056.1:0-5436 GCA_016463515.1 Solirubrobacteraceae bacterium
GATGCGCTGTCGTCGCAGACGCTGCGCATCGAACGCCCTGCTCCTGGAACCTCGCAGCGCGAAGCGTTGTTCATGCCCGATCCGTTCGGAGCCGGCACGGTCGCCTTGCTCCCGCTGACCTACGACGATGGCGCCGTGGCGTCGGTGCTGCGCGTTGAGTCCCCAGGCGTGCTGGGCGACGACGACGAGGCACTGCTGCATTCGGCGACCTCACTCGCCAGCCAAGCGCTCGGGCGCGTGCGCCGGAGTGCCTCGCCGATGTGGGCCGACGGCGACTACGCCTCCGATTTGCCGACCGCCCGCTGGTGGCGTGATGCCGTGGCTGATGTCTTCCGCGATGCTGCGGCCCATCGCATGCCCGTATCGCTGGTCGCGGTCGAAGTAGATCTGCGTACGGTCGACGCACAAGCTGGAGCGCCCGCGGCCGATGCTCGGCTGTTGGCGGTCGTCGACGCGTGGCGGCGGCTGTCGATCGACCTGATCGCGCCGCTCGGCACGGAGGTTCTGGTTGCCCTGCTCCCGGGTCGAGCGGCTCGTGAGGCTCAGGCCTTGGTCGCCAAAGCGCACGCGGAGTTCGTGGATCCCCTGTTGCTGCGGTGCGCGGTCGCTGAGTGGGACGGCACCGAGAGCGGCGACGAGCTCTTGATGCGTGCGCGGGCTGCCGTGCGGCGCGATCCCTCATCGGCCTCTGGCTGACCGGCACTGACCCGGCGCCGTCTGACGGGCGTTCATGGGGCCGCAATCGGGGAGCTGGTTGTATCCGGCTTGCGGAATGACCTTTCCGCGGCCAGCCCGAAACCGCGAGACCACGCAGCATGTCCGATCTTCTTCTCTCCAGCGCTCTCGACGGGCTGCCTGACCTCCAGTCCGCCCCCGAGCTCCGTGTCGCCCCTGACGAAGGTGCGCCGGTCATCACCGACGCGCGTTCGGTCTCGAGCCTCGTGCGGCCCGCGACGACCGCACCCGGCGCTCCGGTTGAGCTGCTGTGGCATCAGCGGCAGGTCACGCTGACGGGCGTGCTGCACCAGGTGCGCGTGCCGCTGATCGGCGGCAGCGTGTCGCAGGGAGCCACGGCGGAGCTCACCTCGCTGCTCAGCGCGTGGTGGGTCGGGCGTCCGAGTCTCTCCGCCACGGTGCAGGTCACGTCGGCCGTCGTGGATGTGCAGCGGTCGGACATCGGCGATGAGCTCGTCGTCCTCGTCACCACGTCGACGCTTGCCGAAGACCACTCCATCGTGAATGTGCGGATGATTCGCGACCTGCGCCGCGCCCTGCGCATCCATCGCCTTCGCGCGCCGGGACTTGGCGCGCGCGCTGCCTAGCGCGGTCGCGATGCCGTAGGTCCGACCGAGCCCGGCGAGCGCACCTCGGAGTTCGCGGGAAGGGCCGACGACTAGAGCGGTCGCGGGGGTGGTGGCTCGACCGCAGGGGCCAGTGGAGCCGTGGGCTGTGCCGTTGATGGATGGGCCAGTTCCGGTGCCGTCTCGTCGATGCCGAGCTTGTCGTGGAGCGTGCGCAGCGGCTTTGGTGCCCACCAGTTCCACTCGCCGAGCAGCTTCATCAGCGCGGGGACGAGCAGCGCACGAACGATGGTGGCGTCGATCAGGACGGCAACCGACGTACCCACGCCGATCTGTTTGATGAAGATGATCTTGGACGTGGCAAACGCCCCGATCGCCACGCAGAACAGAATCGCGGCCGCCGTGATGATTCTGCCGGTCCGTTGCAGGCCGATCGCGACCGCCTCTTCGTTGGAGAGGCCAGCGTCGCGGCCCTCCTTGATGCGGGTCAGCAGGAAGACGCCATAGTCGGTGGAGAGGCCGAAGGCGAGCGCGAGAAGCAGGAGCGGTTGGGTGCTTTCGAGCCCACCCTGACTCTCGTAGTCGAGCAGGCCCTCCAGACGGCCGTCTTGGAAGATCAGCACGAGGATGCCGAACGCCGCGCTGATCGCGAGCACGTTCATGATGAGCGACTTGATCGGCAACAGGACCGAGCCGGTCATCAGGAACAGGATGATCATCGTCGACGTTCCGATGATGGCCAGCGCATAGGGCAATCGGTCTTCCAGCGATTGCAGCTGATCGACCAGGCGCGCCGCTTGCCCGGCAACATAGGTCGGGCCGGGCGCCTGCACTGCCCGGATGTCGCGAATCAGGGTGAGCGTCTCCTCGTCGAGCAGCGAGGCCTGCGACTGCACGTCGAACTGCCAGATCTGGGCCGAGTCGATCGCCGTCGGGGTCGACACGCTCTTCACGGTCGGGAGCTGCTCGATCTCCTCGACGTATTTCTCGACTTCTGGCCGGCCGGACTCCGGGAGCTGGGAGATCACCACGGAGATCGGCTCGGTGCCCACGTCGGAGAAGCGCGTGCGCAGCGTGGTGTCGATCTCCTTGGCGACGTTGCCGTCGGGCAGGATGCGGGCGTCGATGCCGGTGAACTCGATGCGCAGGAACGGCAGGCCGAGCGCCAGCAACGCCGTGCTGGTGACCAGCGTGACGACAACGGCGTGTCGCATCACCCAGCGCGAGAGGTTGTACCAAAAGCCTTCGCGGTCTTTGGTGGTGCCGCGCTGCCAGCGTTTGGGGGCCAGGGAGTTCACACGGCGGCCGAGCAGGAACAGCAGCGCCGGCAGCGCGATGAGTGTGACCGACGAGGCCACGAGCGCGGTGATCGCGCCGCTGATCGCCATCGAATAGAGGAACTGCTGAGGGAACACCAGCAGCGAGATCAGCGCGGCGGCCACCGTCAGCGAGCTGAAGAGCACGGTGCGGCCCGCGGTGTGGAGCGTCTGGGTGATGGCGTCGGCCGGTTCAAGCCCACGGTCGAGCTCTTCTCGGAATCGAGACACCACGAACAGCGAGTAGTCGATCGCGAGCCCGAGCCCCAATGCAGCCGTGAGGTTGAGCGCGAACACGCTCAGCGGCAGCGCCTCGTTGATGAGGCGCAGGATGCTCAGGGTCGCGACGATCGTCATGCCGCCGAGGATCAGCGGCAGCAACGCCGCGACCACGCCGCGGAACACGAACAGCATCAGGATGAACAGCAGCGGGAACGCGATCATCTCGGCCGCCGCCAGGTCGGCGACGACCTGGTCGGCGATGGACTGCGCGGCAGGCGCGGGCCCGCCGATCCGCACGTAGTCCAGACCGACGAATGCCTCCTGCAGCCGTTTGCCGATGGGCGCTTCGTCGAGATCGGGCTTCCCGAATACCGCGATGTAGGTGAGCTTGCCGTCCTTCGATGCGAAGTCAGCGATTTCGCCGGTTGCGCCGTCCTTGCGCAGCTGCTCGGCCTGGGCGTCGGCATCGCGGATATCGAATACGCCCGCGACGCTGGGGTCCTTCTCGATCCGCCGCGACAGCGCGCGGACCCGCCGCAGGCCCTCCTCGCTGCGGGCGCCCGTCGGGGTGTCGACGAGCACGAAGACGCCAGGGGCCGCGCGGCTCCCGGACACCGCCTCGAAGAGGGCGCTGGCGCGCGTCGAATCGGCTGCAGGGACGACGAACGCGTCGCCCGCGGGCAGCCTGCTCGGCAGCCCCGCACCGAAGGCCGCCGTGAGCAGGAAGAAGATGAACGCGCCGATCAGCACGGCGCGCGAGCGCCCAAGGGCCAGGCGGGTGAGCGCGTCGAACATGGGGGAGAGCTTCAGGAGGGGCGGCGCGGGACAGCGCTCGCCCCGGCAGAGTGTAGGTATCGGATGAGGCGAAAGTGCCGCACATAAACGACAAGCCAGGTGCCCCAGCTGCGGGAGGGGTCTCGCTCGACCCCGCACAGCCGACCCGTGACGGGCGGCGCTCAGCCCTCGCAAAGCTCGCCGGGCTGCTCGGGTTCCTCGGCGGGCTGGCCGCGATCTTTATCGCCGGTGGGGTCATCGGAACCGACCGGGTCCGTGAGTGGGTCGAGCCGCTCGGCCCGTTCGGTCCGCTCCTCTACGTGCCGCTGTCGGCCGTCCTTGGGACCGTCTTCGTGCCTGGCGCGGTGCTTGCGGCGGCGGCAGGTCTGCTCTTCGGGCCGTGGGTGGGGGCGGCGTCGGCCCTCGCGGCCGGGACGCTCGCAGCGCTCCTGAGCCGAGGCCTCTCCGGCCGACTGGGGAGCTCGTCGTTTGACGAGATCGCCACGGGCCGGGTGCACGCCCTCGCTGAGCTGGCGCGCCGCAACGGCCTGGTCGCCGTGATCGTCGCGCGGCTCTCGCCGTGGGTGCCAGACGCCCCACTCAACCACGCGTTCGGGGTGGTGGGGCTCACGGCGCTCTCCGTGGCCCTCGGCCACCTCCTGGCCGCCGGCCCTCGGGCCCTGGCCTACGCCACGATCGGCGCCCACAGCGACGACCCGACCGGTTCGGCGAGCTTGCTGGGGTGGGCCCTGAACATCTCGACCGGCGTCATCGGCGCGGCGCTGCTCGTGTACGTCGTGGTCCGGCACCGACGCGCTCACCGGCAGGAGGACGCCTCGGTCACCGGACGGGTGTCCGGTGACACCCCAGCCGAAGCTACGCAGGAGTAGCATTCGCGCGGTGACCCGCGTCAGTGAATCTCAGTCGCCCGCGAAGACCGCTCGCCGAGGCGGCCCCCGCCGCCTGCGGGGCGCCGCGCTCGATCTGGCCGACTCGGCCGTGCGCCAAGGCCTCAAGCACCCGCTGCTCTCCCCAGGTCGCGTGGCCCGCCGCCTGCGTGGGGTCGACAGTCTCCGAGAGGCGGTCGCCGGCAAGACCGTCGTGGTGACCGGTGCATCGTCGGGGATCGGCGAGGCCACCGCCATGCAGTTCGCGGCCGCGGGAGCGCACGTGCTGCTCGTTGCCCGCCGCGAAGACGAGCTCGCGCGTGTGCAGACCGCCATCCAGGCGCGCGACGGCCGAGCCGACCGCTACACGTGCGATCTCTCCGACCGCGAGGCGATCGCCGCCCTCGTAGAGCAGCTCCTCACCGAGCACGGCACCGTCGACATCCTGATCAACAACGCCGGCCGCTCGATCCGCCGCTCGATCGTCGACTCGCTCGACCGCTTCCACGACTTCGAGCGCACCATGGCGCTGAATTACTACGGCCCGGTTGCGCTCACCCTCGGGTTGCTTCCGGCCATGCTCGCCCAGAACAGTGGGCAGGTCATCAACATCTCTACCTGGGCCACCCAGCTGCCGTCGCCGCAATACGTGGCCTACACCTCGTCCAAAGCGGCGCTGGATGCCTTCACGCGCGGCACAGCAGCCGAGATGCTCGGTACCGGGATCGCGCTGAGCTCGGTCCATCTACCGCTCGTGCGCACGCCGATGATCACGCCGGCGCTCGAGGCCTACCGAGGGATGCCGTCGCTCAGCGCCGAAGAGGCCGCAGGACTCATCGCCGAAGCCGCGATCATCCGCAGCTCAAGGGTCGAGCCGGCGTTCGTCACCCTCGGCCACATCGGCGACGCCGTCTCATCCCGCGGCACCGACCTCGT
>JAEMRF010000056.1:5536-6968 GCA_016463515.1 Solirubrobacteraceae bacterium
CGCGTCCCCGAGAGCGGCGACGCGCCGCTTTTGCTTTCCGGTGAGTTGGGGTGGGCCGGTAACGTCGCGGCCGTGGCTTTTGCACCGTTGCTTCGGACCGTCAACGACGCCGCGGACTGGGGCCGGCGCGCCGAACGTCGCCTCGAGCCGCTGTATCGCGCGCCGCTGGACCGCGTGATCCAGCAGCCGCTCGTGGGCGGGGTGCAGTGGCTGATCAACCGTCAGCGCGAGCAAGACATCACGCTCGGGTTGGCCGAAGAGCGCGTCCAGCCTGACGAAGAGGACGTCGTCGAACGGATCACGGACCTGCTGCGCACGTGGGTCAGGACGCACTACCGACCCGGCCACGCCCAGCGGGCCGGCAACACCAAGACCTACGGGATCGTGCGGGCCGAGCTGCACGTGCTCCCAGACCTCCCCGACCGCCTGCGCCGCGGCGTGTTCGCGTATCCCGGAGCGTTTCGGGCGTGGGTGCGCTTCGGCGGCCCAGGCCCCCTCGCGCCGCCCGACCTCGACGACAACGGCGTGCTCTCGATCGGCGTGAAGGTCATGGGCGTGCCGGGGCCCAAACTCATCGACGACGAGCACGCCACCCAGGACTTCCTGGGACTCACCTCGCTGGTGTTCCAGTCACCGGACGTCGTCAACAACGTCGAGCTGCACGAGCACGTCGCCGATGGCACGCCACTCTTCTACTACGTCAACGGAAGCCCGACTCGCCTGCTGGAGTTCGCGCTCCAAGCACTCGGCACGCGCGTCTATGCCAGCCCGCTGGAGGTCCAGTACAACAGCTGCGTGCCGTACCTGCTGGGCGACGGGCAGGCGATCAAATTCCGGTTCGTGCCGCAGTCCACCCCTACGCCGGTGCCGCTACGACCTGGCGACAACTACTTGCACGAGGCGATGGTCGATCGCCTGAGCGGTGAGGACGTGGTGTTCGACATGCTCGTCCAGCGCCAGACCGATCCGTTCAAGATGCCGATCGAGAATGCCTCGGTGATCTGGCCTGATGAACTCTCGGCGCCCGTCAAAGTCGCCGAGCTGCGCATCCCAGCCCAGGCGTTCGACTCACCGGAGCAGATGGCGTTCGCTGGCAACCTCTCGATGAATCCCTGGCACGCGCTGCCAGCCCACCGCCCGCTGGGCAGCCTGAACCGTGCGCGCAAGCAGATGTACTACGCGCTCTCCAAGGACCGCCAGCAGATGAACGGTGAGCAGCGGATCGAGCCGACGGGCGACGAAGTGTTCCCCGGATCGCCCGCCCTCCCGCTCAGCCGTCCAGCGCCGCCAAGTACCGCAAAGCTCGCACGCCCGGCAGGAAGAAGTACCCGCCCCCGTGCACGGAAACGAACTCCGGCAGCTCGGTGACGCGCCGCCGGACCGGCCGCGCCTGGATGGTGAGGGTGCCGCCGGCCGGGCCGATCAACGGGTC
>JAEMRF010000056.1:7068-13326 GCA_016463515.1 Solirubrobacteraceae bacterium
GCGTCCGCGAAGCGCCAGAACCCAGGCACGTCCTGACCGAGCTGACGGACCACGAGGTAGCTGCCGTTGCGGCCCAGGTCGGCCCGTGACGGGTCATCGGCAGCTGGCGGCAACAGACCGGCCGGGTCGGCTGCGGGATCAAGGAGCGGGCGATCGGTGCGCCGTCCGTATTCGTTCTCGTAGCCCAGGATGAACTCGCCGGCGGCGATGGTGTCATCCGGACGGCCGGGCCGCAGGCCGGCGACGGCGGGCTGGGCGATGCCGTCGCGAAAGCCGAAGTGCTCCCGGTCTCCGAGCCACTGGGTGGCCAGGCGGTGCACCGGTGCGATGCCGATCGATGCGCCGCCACCGAGGACCTGCTCCTCGAGCTGGGCCAGGGCGTCGTCGGTCGATGCGTAGAGCAGCACGATGGCGTCGGGGTCGTCGGTCTTCGTTCCGCCCCAGATCCAGTGCTCCGGCGATCGGCCGTCGAGGTCGCCGAGGACCCGCTGGCGGTGCTCGGTCGTCATCCCACCGCGGAACTCGGGCGAGAAGCCCGCCAGGCCCTCTGCGGAGAGTCCGAGCTTGGTCAGGCCGGATGGCGTCAGCGCGATGTTGACGGCCGTCTCTCGTGGGCTCTCGCCGCCAGCCGTGGTGACGAGGTCCGTCGTGGCTGCCAGCCACGCGGCAGCCTTGCGCCGATTGGTGATCTTGACGAGGTGCCAGGCCGCACTCGGCAGGTGGCCGTAGCCCCAGGCCAGCAGGCCCTGGATGTCGTCGCCTTCGAGCGTTTCGGTCATACCCGCGCCAGCCACTTCTCACAGCCCGAATCGGAGATCTCGCCGACCAGGCCGGCCCGGATCTGGGCGTTGTTCTCGATGTTCATTGCCGTCAGCTGCGGGTACGCCGAGAACCACACCTGGCTAGGCACCTGGTGGCGCCGCAGGTAATCCTTGAACTCGTCTTCCTGCCGGGCGCCACCGATGGTCAGCAGCCACGTGCGGGGATAGCCGACCCCGTTGGAGAACACGGCGTTCAGGCCCCACGCGACCTTGTCGATGAAGTCGTCCATGTAGCTCTCCAGCGACCCGTCGTAGTTGGAGGCAAACAGCAGGCGCTTTTGGTCGTCGTCGGTGAAGACCCACCGCGCGAAGTGGATCGTCGTGACGCCGGTGAGCTGCCCGCGGTTGAAGCTGTACCGCGTGACGTAGTCGGTGACCCGCAGCAGCACGTTCGCGGTGAGGTTGCGAAACGGCCCCTCCTTCACGAATCCGAATGCCGCGAACTGGTTCTGGGGCGTGTGGTCCTCCAGGGCTGCGAGCCGTGCGGCATGCGCCTCGTCGGGCTCGAGGTGGTCGTGGGTCTCATCGGTCGCTTCTTTCGCCAGCAGTGCGGCCGCCCAGAACGGGAGCACAGGGAGCCAGAGCGGTGCGGTGGCGACGATCGCCAACGGCGTTTTGGCCAGCCCCGGAGCCCCGCGGACCCAGTCGCCAAGCGTGCGCTCCGGCAGCGGAGCCATCGCCCACCCCAGGTCATGGCGGCTGTTGACGAAATCTTGGATCGCCGCCCGGATCTGCCGCGGGGTGGCGTCCGTCCAGTCGCCTGCGTCGAGAAATGCGTCGATGGCCTCGTGCAGCGCTGCCTCCTGCCGGATCTGCTGCACCGTGCGCCCGGCGGTGTTGATGTAGACGGTGTTGGTGCGCGCGACGTGCTCACGTACGAACGCGTCCCGCACTTCCGTGCCCTGGTCGCGCTTGGCTGCCGGGTACCCCTCGCAGTAGCGCAGCAAGCGGTCGAGCCCTGGGCCAGCGGTGGCCAAGAGGTCGTCGAGATGGGGTTCCAGATCGCCGTCGAAATCCGTCAGCAGGCAGAGCTTGGCGGGGTACGCGCCGTGGTCGTCGGTCGCCGGGGTGGGGTCCAGCAGGATCAGGCGACCGAAGTGCAGGCCCGTGAGCTCGCCGAACGGCAGCACGTCGTTGCCGGCTGGGTCGCTCGCCATCTCCGTCAACACCGCGGCAAGTGCAGCTTCCTCGCCGGGGCGCACGTCGGCAAACCACGAGAGCGCCTGCTGCTGCACTCGCGCAGTGATCGGCGGCACGACCGGCGGGAAATCCACCGGCGGGAGCTCGAGGACGGCCATCAGAACTCGAGCGCGAAGTTGATCGTCTTGCGGCCGTAGATGTAGACCACGCCGAGGTACAGGCCCGGCGCGACCTCGCGGATCTCATCGCGGATCGCGCGGGCGACCAATGACGTCTTGGAGTAGTCCAGCACGGTGGTGGGCTTGCCGTCCAGCCGCGATGCGTCGGTCTTGACGATCTTGGCGGCGATCAGCGGGATCCCGAAGGGCAGGATCTTGTTCTTGAGGGTGAGCTGCTTGCCGTCGATGACCTTGCCCTGCCAGCCCAGGCGAAGGATCGGCGCGAGCAGCGACGTGATCGGCGTGCCCGTGGCCACGATCACGGTGCCGTTTCCCTCGCCGCTTGGGACCTCGCCCTTGGGGCTGGCCTTGAACAGGGCGTCGAGTTCGTCCTGACCCATGTCGAGCAGCGCGTCGACCGTGATCGGCGTCTGCTTGGGCGCCGCGGGCTTCTTGGCCGCGGCTGCCTTGGGCTTGGCGGCCGTCTTGCGAGTGGTGGTGGACGTGGCGGTGGCCATGATCTAGCTCCTGTCAGCGATCAACTGTGCGACGCCGCGCTCGGCGAGCGCCGCGATGGTCTTGGAGGGATTGGCACCGAGCGGGGAGGGGATGATCGACCCGTCGAGCACATGGAGCCCGTCGTAGCCGTAGACGCGCCCGAAGTCGTCGACCACGCCATCGGCGGGGTCGTCGGCCATCGGAACGCCGCCCAGGGGATGGGCGATGATGAACTTGCCAAGGGGACCGTGGGCAAGGTTGAAGACGGGTTTGCCGCCGACCGCTTCGGCGACCTCTTGCAGGGTCTCGTCCATGCGGTCGTAGAGCAGCTGGCTGTCGGCCGGATCAAAGTCGATGTCGATCTGCCCGCGGCGGCCGAGCTTCACGCGACCCGCGGGGTTCTCCTTCCCGATGAACAGGAAGGTGAGGACGTCCTCGATCGAAGGCGCGGGGAGGTCGCGGACCTTCAGCTCGCGAGGCGACGTCGGCCGGTCGGGCGCACCGACGCGCGCCGCAACCTCCTTGGCTCGCAGCCGTGCCCGCGAGCGCGCGCCGATGGCGTTCACGCCGCGCAGCGCCTCCAGCAGCACCATGTAGGACGGCGGGAGCCCAAGGTCTTCGAGGATGAAGCCGCGCTCCTCCCACAGGTCGATCACGCTGGTGATCGACGGGCCCACGTCGACCTCGGCATCGGTGGTGCCGTGAGCGGTGGGGTCGAAGATGGCACCGAGCGCGTTGCCGTTGCCCGAGAACTTCTCGCCGAGTGCGGGGGAGAGCTTCGGCATCGTGGCGGCCTTGCTCTGCAGGAGCAGGCGGGCCGAGCCCAGTGTGCCTGCGGCCACGACCACCGTCGGTGCCTCCATGACCGATGTGGTGTCGTACTGCAGGTCGCGGAAATGCACGCGCCATCGGCCGCCCTTGCGGCTCGGCGGCTCCAGTGCGATGACCTCGTGCAGCGGGTACACGTCCGACCCGAGCTGCTCAGCGCGCGCGATGTAGGTGATGTCGACCGTGTTCTTGGCGTGCAGCGGGCAGCCGGTGAGGCATTGCCCGAGGTTGTCGCAGCCCTCCTGCGGGTGGCCGCTGAGTGGGTGGTTGCGAGGCTCGCCGAAGTGCACGGCGATCGGGGCGAGCTTGCTGCCGCGGCCGCCGAACTCCTTGGCGGTCCCCGTGAACGCCTTGACCTTTGCCGGGTAGGGGACCGGCGTGGTGGTCGGCATCAGGGCCTCCTCGCTCTTGGCGTACCACGGCAGCAGCTCGTCGAGCGTGATCGCCTCTGGCCAACCCGAAGAGAACACCTCTTTGCGGGCCGGGAGCTGCACGTTGGCGTAGAGCAGCGAGCCGCCGCCCACGCCTGCGGCCGTGAGCACGACGCCGTCTTCGAACCACCGCAGGTCGTAGAGCCCGCGGGGGTTGACCTCCGGATGCCAGGCGAGCGCCGGCGCGTCGTCGAAGTGCTCCGGGAAGTCGGTCTTCTCCCAGCGCCGACCTCGCTCGAGCACGGCGACGTCCATTCCCGCTTCGGCCATCCGGCAGGCTGCGGCGCCGCCGCCGAAGCCCGAGCCGATCACGATCGCGTCATAGCGGCGCTCAGCGGTCATGCGGTTCCTTTGCAGGGCTCGGACCCGGCGGTGGGCTCGGGAATCGGGAAGTGCGCTCGGCCGTCGAACCCCACGTGGTCGGCGGCCGGCCATTCGTGATGCAGGAACTGCTCCGTCGACTCGTACCCGACCTTGAAGAGCTTCTTCTTCCCGCGGCCGTCGACCGAGAACTGCACGATCCCGTACGGCTTGGTCTCGACGCGGATCGTGCGGTTCGCCATCCACCAGTGCTGGCTGGCGTTGGCGTCCTGCCCCACCACGAGCGTGCCGATCAGCGAGTCGGTGAAGCTGGAGAGGTCGTCACCGAGGAGCTCGTCGTCCAGCGCTCCGAAGTCCGCGATCCCGTTGCGCAAGTCGCGTCCGACGGACGCCGGGGGCTCGTTGCGCAGCAACGTGATGCCGAAGGTTGGCCAGCGCGGAGGCGGGGGTGGAGCGACCCCGTCGCCCTGGCGGTCGAGCACGTCGACCGCGAAGTTGGCCAGCACGCCTCCGTCCACGAATCGCGAAGAGGAGAGGCGGGCGGGGGGTTTGGGGTTGATACCAGGGCTGGCCGGTTTTCCCGCCTTGCTCTCGGTCTTGGCAGCCTGGATTCGGTACGGCTCGAAGAACAGCGGAATCGACATCGACGCCCGAACCGCCTCGAAGATCGACTGCGCATCGGGGTCGACCCCATAGAGCGGGCCGTAGTCGCGCGGGAACTGCACGAGGCGCCCGAGCTTCACGTCGGTGGCCATGATCACGAGCGGCGGCGGGTCGGACGGCGAGAGGCCGCGAAGGCGTCGTAGCTCGCCGAAGGTCTGCGGGCGGCCGTCGACCTCGAAGACGCTGCGCAGCCAGGCCGTCGCGGCGTGCCCAGGATGCACGCCCTGCCGCTGGCGCAGGTCGAGCAGCCCACCGAGCGAGCCGGGCAGTGGCAGCAGCTCCGAGACACGCTCCGCGACCTGCGCGAGCAACGGCCACCGACTTGGGTAGGCATCCGGGATGGTGCTGAAGTCGAAGGCGTAGAGGATGTCCCAGATCTCGCACGGCGTGTAGCCCTGGGCGACCAAGGCGCCGACGATCGCCCCGACCGAGGTTCCCGCGATCCGAGGGTGTTCGGTGTAGCCGTGGTCGTGGAGGGCCTTCAGCGCGCCGACGTGGGCGATGCCCTTCACGCCGCCCCCGGCGAGGACGAGGTCGACCTTTCGGACGTGGGGAAGACGGAACTTCGGCACCTTTGGTGCCGGCTGCGCAGCACTTCGGGCACCTTCGCCGGCGGCTGCCGTCCGTGATGGGGTGCTCGTTCCGACCGGCGTCATCGGGGCGATCGTAGACCGCGTGCACCCACCTGACCAGCCGATGTTGCGAAGTCGCAAACGCCTTGTTTTTCGGCGGTTTTCTGGTAGATCGTGGCGCGCTGCCGCTATTCCCTACGGGCGCTTCGATGCGCCGGAGCGCGGTCCGTCGAGGCCGGCTCGTTGTGTGAGGTCGGCGCCCGTGCTCCGGCCGTCGGCCGATCATGGGACGGCAGCGAACGGCCGCGAAAAGTGTGCCGGCCCGGACGCCGCTAAGCGTCCGGGCCGAGCCACCGGCGCGCGCTGTCCCGACGCGCGCTGGTCCCGACAGGCGTGCGGCCTGTCAGCTTGGTGCCCTACATGCTGGGTGGCTCGACATGAGGTCGTGCGGCCCGGCGGGCAAGCTTTGATCGGGTAACCGTCCAGTACCCGGGAACATTCTCGCCGAGTGTGGCACCTTCGGCGGGAGAACGTGGACGTTTCGGCGGCAAGATCGGCGTCGTGTGACGCACGCCCCCTTGCGTGCGTTGTCTGGGCCGAGCCCGTGTTGCGGACCGCCGGGCACGATTGCGCCCGTAGACATTGACCATTCGTCCACCTGACCAGGGATGCCTTTGGTATCGGACTCGTCGGCGCCCGCGTTCCTCGGTAATCTGTCCAACGTGCAAGGCCAACCCACCGCAGAGACTCGGAAGACCCGTCGTGAGCGGCAAGCGGAGACTCGCCTTCAGGTCATCGCTGCCGCCCGTCGCCTCTTCCTCGACCG
>JAEMRF010000348.1 GCA_016463515.1 Solirubrobacteraceae bacterium
GCCATGGCTGCCATCAACGACGGGAGTGCCGCGCGCGTGCTCGACGACCTCGTGGCCCTGACGACCGAAGCGGTCGCCTGATGAACCACCTTGAGCGCATCATCGACCGCACCCGCGACGACGTCCGGTCGCGCCGCAAGCGCGTCCCCGTTGCTGAGCTGATCGATCTTGCGGCCTCGCGCGACGAACCTCGCGGCTTTGAAGAGGCGCTGCTGCGTGACGGCGTTGGCGTCATCGCCGAGCACAAGCGGCGTTCGCCCTCGGCCGGAGCGATCCGCGAGGGATCCACCGTCGAAGAGATCGTCCGGGCCTACGAGGCCGGTGGCGCCGTCGCCGTCTCGGTCCTCACCGACGAGCCGCACTTCGGCGGCCGCTTGGAGGATCTGCGCGCGGCGCGCGCCGTGATCGATATCCCCGTGCTGCGCAAGGACTTCATCGTCGACAGCTACCAGGTGGTCGAGTCGGCCGCATGGGGCGCAGACGCGATCCTCCTCATCGTCGCTGGCCTTGAGCCAGGCGACCTCGCCGAACTCCACGCCCAGGCGCGCGAGTTCGATCTCGACGTACTGGTCGAGGTTCACAACGGCGAGGAGCTGGAGATCGCGCTCGACGCGATCGATCCGAACATCATCGGGATCAACAACCGAGACCTGACCGACTTCACCGTCGACACGGCCCGCACGCATGACCTCATGACGGATGTGCCCGCGGGCAAGACCGTCGTCGCTGAATCCGGGTTCTACTCCCGTGACCAGATCGACGAGCTCGAACGTGTCGGCTGCGATGCGGTGCTCATCGGCGAGGCACTCATGCGCTCGGAGGACCTTGCAGCCGCCACGCGCGTGCTAGCGGGGCCCACCGCCGGCGACCCCCACTAGGGTCCCGGCTGTACGGGTCAGACCCGTCACGATGTTTCTCTCTGCTCTCTCGACCCACGCCCTCCACCGCCCATGAAGAAGTTCGTCTCCGGTCTCGCCATCGTCGTGCTCGCACTCGGCGCAGGGTTGTTCGGCGCGTTCGCCTACGACGAGTGGATCGACGACGACAGCCCGACCGTCAGTCAGGCACCGCTGTCGAGCAAGACGCAGCCCGCGAACGACAACGCCGAAGACGGCACGCTCACGCCGGCGGAGATCTACGACAAGACCGGTCCGGGAGTTGCCCTGATTACCGCGCTCGTCACGCAGGAGACGCAGTCACCCTTCGGCGATACCCAGGAGCAGCAGGGCGAGTCGACCGGCACCGGGTTCGTGGTGTCGGACGAAGGCTTCATCGTCACGAACGCCCACGTGGTCCAGGGCGCGAAGACGGCGAAGGTGCAGTTCGGCGAAGACAAGGCCATCGACGCCGTGGTCAAGGGCGTCGACGTGAACTCCGACCTGGCAGTGCTCAAGGTCGACCCCAAGGACCACGACCTCACCAAGCTCGACCTCGGGTCCACGCAGGGGCTGCGGGTCGGCGATCCGGTCGTCGCAATCGGGAACCCGTTCGGCCTGGACCGCACACTCACGACCGGCGTGGTGTCGGCGCTTGCGCGCCGCATCCAGGGACTGAACGGTTTCAGCATCGAGAACGTCGTCCAGACCGACGCTGCGATCAACAAGGGCAACTCCGGCGGCCCGCTGATCGACGCGTCGGGCGCCGTGATCGGCGTGAACTCGCAGATTCAGAGCGAGAGCGGCGGCAATGTCGGTATCGGCTTCGCCGTTCCGGTCGAGCGGCTCAAATCGGTGCTCCCGCAGCTCGAACGTGGTGAAGAGGTCAAGGTCGCGTTCCTGGGCGTCACCGCCGTGCCGCTGGATGAGAAGCAGGCCAAGGTCGTCAAACTCGAAGAGGGCCTGCTCGTCGCAGACGTCACCAAGGACAGCGGCGCCGACAAGGCCGGGATCAAAGCTGGCGATTCGGGAATCATGTTCGAGATGGCCGGGGGGCAGGTCGACCTCGGCGGCGACGTCCTGCTCGAGATCGACGGCAAGAAGCTGACCAAGCCTTCGGAGCTGCAGTCCTACGTGGCGTCCAAGAAGGTCGGCGACAAGGTCAAGCTCAAGTACGTGCGCGGCGCCGACACCAAGACCGTCGAGATCGAACTCGGCAACCGACCGACCACGATCACCGAGCCCTAGACCGGCCAAATCCGCCTGCAAGCGGATGTGCGCCCGCCCCGCCGGGGCGGGCCCAGCCAGGGCGCCCAGTTCGCGGCGACCCCGTAGGATGTGCCCAAGTGTCAAGCACGCGCATCAAGTTCTGCGGGATCACGCGGCTGGAGGATGCGGTCTCAGCCGTTGACGCCGGCGCCTGGGCGATTGGGTTCATTTTGTGGCCCGGATCGGCGCGATTCATCGCGCCTGAAGAGGCCCAGCTCATCGCCCGCCAAGTCCGGCGGAAGGTCCGCGTGGCGGGCGTGTTCGTCGATCAAGGCCTCGACGAAGTCGTCCGCACCGCGGAGCAGATCGGCCTGGATCTCATCCAGCTCCACGGCAACGAGGGCCCCGCGTTCGCTTCGGAGATCCACCGCCGCACCGGGGCGCAGGTCATCAAGGCCGCGCGCGTGCAGAACCTCGGCGACGTCAGCGCCCTCCAGGCGTACCGCGTCGACGTCGATTTTCACCTCTTGGACGCGTTCGTCGAGGGCGAGCCGGGCGGCACCGGCACCACCTTCGACCATACGCTGGCTCGCGAGCACCGGCGACGCACCGCGCTGATCCTCAGCGGCGGCCTGAACGCGGGCAACGTGGCGCACGCCATCGAGCAGGTCGCGCCGTTTGCCGTCGATGTCTCGAGCGGAGTAGAAGTTTCACCGGGGATCAAGGATCCCGAGTTGATCAAGGGGTTTGCGGCCGCAGTTGTCGCGGCAACCCCAGAGCCCGACCACCCAGAAGAGGTGGACGAGACCGGGCATGAGAGCGGTCGGCGTGAGGCGCCGACCGAGAGAGGCGACTGGCCTGCGGGCAGCGCCGAAGAGGCCACGCAAGACCGTGGCGATGAGAAGCCGGACACCGGCGAGGAAGTGGCGCAGATGCGCGACGAGACATATGAGCCGCAGAGCGGCGAGGATCCCGAGATGACGCCGCAGGACGGCGCACAAGAGGAAGTCCTCAGCGAGACCGACCCCGACGCGGGCGCGTCCGCAAACGACCTGGCGATCGACGAGATCGTCGCCCAGGCGGAAGGCACCGAGCTCGTCGTCGACGAAGAGGCAGAAGCCCTCCTCGACGATCTCGATCCGCTCGAGGAGTCCGAGTCCAGTGAAGCGCGCGCCTTTGGTGGCGAAGGCGACCTCGTGATCGGCGACGCCGATGACGATGGCGACGGCTGGACCGAGGTCACGTCAAGCGACGCGACCCC
>JAEMRF010000349.1:0-1349 GCA_016463515.1 Solirubrobacteraceae bacterium
CGGGTGATCGAGAAGATCTGCTCGTCGAGCTCTTCGGGCTGGACCGCCGCGAGGAGCCGGCGGCCGATCTCCAGGTGCAGCTCGGTGCGCTCGGCCTCGGGGACCAGCTGGTAGGCAGCCTGCTCCACGCGGTCGTGCGAGAAGCGGTACCCGTCGCCTCGAGCCAAGACGAGCCGTTGGCGCATCGCGTCCCAGAGGTCGGTCTCCACGGATCGCTCGGTATGGCCGGTGGCCGCAGCCAGCGAGCGACGGTCGAAGGGGCTCCCGAGGAACGCCGCGATGGCCAGGACACGCTGGGTGTCGTCCGGGAGTGCCTGGAGCCGACCGGACATGAGATCGACCACGTTGTCGGTCACCGCGGCCGAGGCGACACGCTCGGCGTCCCACTGCCAGCCGCCCCCGGAACGGTCGTTGGTGATGAGACCACCTTGGTGGAGGTCGTCGAGGAACTGGACCAAGTAGAAGGGGTTGCCGCCGGTCTTCTCGGTCACGACCATGGCGAGGTCGCTGCATCGTTCGGGGGTCGTCCCGAGGGTGTCGGCCAACAGCTGGCGCACGGAGGAGCTCGGGAGCGGCTGCAGCTGCACCGTGGTGGTCGCGAGGCCCGGTGTGAGCGTCAGGGTGCTGAGTGGGTCGTCGGGTCCGATCGCGTCGTCGCGATAGGTACCCAAGATCAGGACCTTGCGAGCACGTGCGTGGTCGAGGAGGTCTGCGACGAGCGTGAGCGTCGCCGGGTCGGCCCACTGCAGGTCGTCGAGGACGATCACGACGGGGTGGTCCTCCGCGTGGGCGTCCAGGAAGCTGCCGATCACCCGGTGCGCGCGCGCCTGCGTCTCATGCAGCGGAATCGGCGGGGCGGGCGGCATCTCGCCGAGCACGAGCGCCGCGCGTGGGACGAGGTCGGTGATGACGCCGCCGTGAGCGCCGACCCGCTCCTGCAGGCGCTCACGGTGCTCTTTGAGTTGCGTCGGCGGAAGCGCCAGCGACTGTTGCACCAGCTCGTTGATCGCCTCGGCGAAGGGTGCGTAGGGGATGCCACGCTGGTGTGCGCCGAACGCACCGGAGATCATCACGCCACCGGCGCGGGTGACGGTCTCCCGTAGGGCCTGCACCAGGGTCGACTTGCCGATGCCGCCTGGTCCTGCCACGAGCGCCAACTCGGCCTCACCGGAATCTGCGACCCGCTCGAGCGCGTCGGTCAGCGCATACAGATGCTGTTCGCGCCCATAGAGGCGCTGCGGCACCTGGAACACGTCGGAGATGTCTCGGGAGCCGAGCAGGAACGGTGGGATCGTTCCCGTCTCGTCGAGCTCGTTGGCGCAGCGGTCGAGGTCGGCCACGAGACCCGC
>JAEMRF010000349.1:1449-3318 GCA_016463515.1 Solirubrobacteraceae bacterium
GTCCGGAAATCGGTCACGAACACGCTGCCCGGCTCGTCGCCCAGCACGAAGCTCGTTGGCTGCAATCCACCATGCACCAGGCCATGCCGGTGGACCGCTGCCACGGCGCGCGCTGCAGATGTGGCGAGCGCGAGGGTCTCTGGAAGCGCGTGGGTGCCGGCGGCCAGTGCGTCGGCAAGGGTGGGACGGGACGGCCCGCTGGCGGGGGCCGCGATCACCGTGATGGCCACGAGACGGCCATCGAGCGTGTGGTGGCCGAAGAGTGACTGCGGAACCTCGATGGTCGTTCCGTGCCATGGCATCGGCAGGCTGCCATGCCACCGACCCTCGCGGACGGTACGCGGGAGCGCGCTGGCAAGCACCTCCGGCGGAGCCGGGATCGCCCAGAGCTGGTCGATCGCAAGGCCCGGGCCGATGCCGTCCAGGGCGGCTCTCGCAGGCTCGTTGGCGGCCACGATGGTGCCCGTCGTATCGACCAGGATCGCCGCGTCGAGCGTGTGCTCCAGCAGCTCGTGCAGGCGCGGGTCGGAAGGGATCAACGTCGGGTCGGACGCTGCCGTTCTTCTGGCTGCTGACAGCGGGTCGCCCGAGGAGGTCCGGCGCAGCGCGTCGGCTAGGGGGGTCGCCGTTCCTGGAGTCATGATGTTTGCAGCGCCGAGGCGAGAAGAACCGAACGTACCACGGGAAAACTGGCTGTTCCCAAAAGACGGTTCGGTCACCACGATTCGGGGGACGACCTTGGTGGGGTTCGGTCGGCGCGCGGTCCCCGCCTGAGGGGGCCTATGATCGTGGTGTCGGCCTACGCCGACGAGCCCCGCACCCGCCGAGGACGACCATGATCGACCTTCCGATGGCCACCGCAGCAGCGCCCGAGCCGCTGACCGCCGAGCAGATCACCGAGCTCTCCGCCGAGGTTCGTGCCCTCGCGGCCGAGCGAAATGCGGTGATTCTCGCCCACAACTACCAGTTGCCTGAGATCCAGAACGTGGCCGACATCGTCGGCGACTCGCTCTTTCTTTCGCAAGAGGCGGCCAAGGTTGCCCAGCCGGTGATCGCCTTCTGTGGCGTGCACTTCATGGCCGAGACCGCCTCGGTGCTCAGCCCCGAGAAGACCGTCCTGATCCCCGACGTCAACGCGGGCTGCTCCCTCGCGGACTCGATCACGGCTCCGCAGCTGAAGGAATGGCAGGCCAAGCACCCTGGCGCCATCACCGTGATGTACGTCAACACCACGGCCGAGGTGAAGGCCCTCACCGACTACTGCTGCACCAGCGGCAACGCCGTCGCCGTCATCGAGCACATCGTGCGCGAGCATGGCCCCGAGGTCGAGATCCTCTTCGGTCCCGACATGTTCCTGGGGTCCTACGTCGCCAAGATGACCGGCCACCCGAACTTCCACGTGTGGGACGGCGAGTGCCACGTCCACGCCGGAATCCGTCCGAGCGACATCGAAAAGGTCCGCGCCGAGAACCCTGGGGCCGACTTCCTCATCCATCCTGAGTGCGGCTGCTCGACGTCGGTCATGGAATACGTCGCCAGCGGCGACGTCGACACCAGCGGCGTGCACATGCTCTCGACCGGCGGCATGCTCGACTACGCCGCCGAGCAAGCCCGTGAGGACGGCCACCGCACCGCGATCGTGGCCACCGAGGTCGGGATGCTCTACGGCCTGCAGCAGACCGCCCCGGGCACCACGTTCATCGCGGCCAACCCCGAAGCGGCGTGCGGCTACATGAAGATGATCACGCTGCCCAAGCTGCGCGACGCCTTGCGCGACATGTCGGGCGAGGTCACCGTGCCCCCGCACCTGGCCGAGAAGGCGCGCATCCCGATCGAGCGCATGGTGTCGATCGGCCGCGACGCCGGCAT
>JAEMRF010000350.1 GCA_016463515.1 Solirubrobacteraceae bacterium
TACTGGCGGCGGAACGGGTCGATGTAGATGTCGTCGACCTGCCAGTCGCCGCCGTAATCCTCGGGATCCAGCACGATCTGGGCGGTGATCGTCTGCCCGGATGCCCAGAGCGGCAGCGTCGTGGCGAGCTTGAGCGACGGCGTGGGCTTCCATGCGCCGTAGGCACTGCCGTCGATCGCGCCGACGGCCGTCTCATTGACGTTGCCCTTGCTGTCGGTCCAGCGGAGCTTCACGACCATCGTGGCCCAGGAGCCGCTGCGCTTCTTGGCGAACAAGCGGAAGGTCGGGTGCTCAACGCCCACGCAGAACTTCGGAGACACGACCCGGGAGCGCGCCGGAACCACCAGCGACTTGGCATCGCTGGCCGCGCCGACCTTGAAGGTCTCGTTGCCGCTGACGACCGAACCGCCGCCCAGCGACCAACCGCTCGTGCTCGACTCAAAGCTGCCGCCCGGCAACAGGCTGTAGTCGGCCTTGTCGCCGAAGGCCGAGAACGCCTTCTTCGTGGGGGTGACGGCGCATGCCGCGCTCGCGGGGCCAGCAGCAACCAGAGGAGCGAGACCGCAGGCAAGCAGCAACGCTGCACGCTGGCCGGGTCGAACGAGGGACGCACGGGACAACATGGCTCCCATTGGACCACTTTCTTGGAGTGGTCTACAGAACTCTGGACGTTTGTCCCCTGATTGGGGTGGGCCGGTGAGCTAGCTCAGGAGCGCGATCGTCGCCGCGACGAGGCCGTCTGGCGTATGCGGATCGGCCACCGCCGCAGGCGTGATGCCGAGTTCGTGCAGGGCCTGCGCCGTCGTCGGACCGATCGCGACGCTGCGCACCTGCGCCAGCGCCGCGGCCGGGTCGGCGCCATGCTCGCGCAACGCGTGCGCGACGGCCTTTGCTGCCGAACCAGACGCAAACAGCACAGCGTCGGCGGCTTGCAGCTCGGCGAGTTGCTCGGCGGTGAGCGGTTCGGGCTCGGTCTGGTGCAGGTCGGCCACCGTCACGCTGGCTCCGCGCGCCGTGAGGGTGTCGGCGAGCAACGGTCGACCACCGCGCGCCTGCACCACCACCACCCGCTGCGGCGTGAGCCCAGCGGCGTCGATCGCCTCGAGCAGGCCCTCGGTCACCGCACGCGCAGGCACGAGGTCGGCGCGGATGCCGTAGCGCAGCAGCGCGTCGGCGGTGCCTGGGCCCACCGCGGCCACGGCGGCGCCGTGCAAGGCGCGCAGATCCTGGCCTTTGGCCGCCAGGCCCGCGGCGAGCGCGTCGGCTGCGGCCGGGCTCGCCACGCAGACCAGGTCGACGCCAGCCAGCGCCGGTAGCTCCACGCCCGTCGGGATCGTCCGAATCGCCGGCAGTTCCGCGACGATCGCGCCAAGGGACCGCAGGCGCCCCGCAAGCTGCGCTGCCGCCGCACCAGCACGGGTGACCACCACGCGCCGACCATCCAGCGGGCGCAGCGCGCGCCAGTCCAGCGCGGTGCCGAGGCCCACCACATCGCCCACGACCACGAGCGCCGGCGCGCGAACGCCCGCTTGGCGCGCCACCCGGGGCAGTTCGCTGAGCGTGGTGCGGGTCACGCGCTGCTCGTCGGAGGTGCCGCGCTCCACGATCGCCGCGGGCTCGTCGGCCGAGCGGCCGTGGGCCATGAGCTCGCGGGCGACCGTGGGGAGCGCTTTGACGGCCATGTAGAACACGAGCGTGCCCGGGAAGTGGGCCAGCGAGGCCCAGTCGCGGCCGGTCTCAGGCTTGTCGTTGTGGCCATGCCCGGTGACGAACGCCACCGCGCTGGCCAGCAGGCGGTGCGTAGCCGGGATTCCGGCGGCGGCCAGGGCGCCGGTGCCGCTGGTCACGCCCGCCACGACCTCGGCCCGCACGCCGGCCTCGAGCAGTTCAGCCAGCTCCTCGCCGCCGCGACCGAACACGAACGGGTCGCCGCCCTTGAGGCGCACCACGCTGCGGCCTTCCTTGGCCAGGCGCACCAGCAGGGCGTTGGTGTCTTCCTGGGCCACGTGGCGGCCGTCGCCGACCTTGCCCACGTCGTAGAGCTCGGCTTCGGGCCGCACGAGATCCAGCAGCTCCTGGGCGACGAGCAGATCGTGCAGTACGACGTCGGCGGTGGCGACCAGGCGCGCCGCGCGCACCGTCACGAGCCCGGGATCACCCGGGCCGGCGCCGACGAGGTAGACCACGCCGGGCTCCGCTTGACCCAGGCGCAAGGAGGTGGCGAGCTCCTCCAGGCCATTGGCCGTTCCCGGGCGAGGCGTGGCGGCGCGGGATTGGGGCGCGATGAAGTGCTTGCCGGTGCCTCGGGGTTCTTCCCGATCCAACATGCCGCGCTCGGCCATCAGCTCGAGGAGGCGTCGAGCAGTGCGCGGGCGCCGGCTGCTTCCAACCGGGCGGCGACGGACTGTGCCAGCAGCTCGGGCGCCTCGATGGGCCCGTCGAGGAGGTCGTCGAGCACGCGGTCGCCTGAGGGCGTGGTGAGCTTGACGCGCAGCTCGATGCGTTCATCACCGAGTGGGCTGGCGTGGGCGCCGATTGCGGTGGTGCAGTCAGCGCCGAGCGCCAGACCGATCGCCCGCTCAGCGCGCAGCGAGGTGAACGCCGCAGGATCGTTGATCTCGAGCGCCGCACCGGCCGTCGCAGCGTCGCCGACGCGGGCCGTGAGCGCCACGATGCCCTGCCCGGGAGCGGGTACCAGCGCGTCGATGGGCGTGCCTTCGGCGCCGCGGCCCAGGCGGTTCAGACCGGCCTGCGCCAGCACGGCGGCGTCGAGCGGTCCTTCGGACACGAGCCGCAGGCGCGTGTCGACGTTGCCGCGCAGCGGCTCGACCTGTAGGTCCGGGCGCAGGGCGAGCAGCTGGCCGGCGCGCCGGAGCGAGCTGGTGCCCACGCGCGCACCCTGCGGCAGCTCGTCGAGGGTGGCCGCGCCCACGAGCGCATCGCGTGGATCTTCGCGCGGCATCGCCGCCACGAGCGCGACGCCGGGCGCGAGCTCGCCGGGGATGTCCTTGGCGGAGTGCACCGCCAGGTCGATCTCGCCCTCCAGCAGCGCGCGGTCGAGCTCTTTGACCCACTTCTCCTTGTCGGCCAGGGCGCGGTCGCGGTCGCCGGTGGTGACGATCTCCACGATCTCCACGTCGCCGCCGAGTGCTGCGGCGGCCGCACGGGCCTGCACGAGCGCCAGCGCGCTGCCGCGCGTGCCGAGACGCAGCGCCATCAGGTGACGGGACCGCGGGGCTGCCCGGGCAGCTGGTCGACGTCCTCCAGGACGCCGTCCTCGACCTCGCCGTCGAGCCCGAACAGCTCGCGCAGGATCTC
>JAEMRF010000351.1 GCA_016463515.1 Solirubrobacteraceae bacterium
AGGACCGCCGCGACCAAAAGCGGGAGGGTGCGTGGACTGAGCACGCCTGACCATCGGTCAGCGCGCGTGACGGGTCAAGGAAGTGGGGCCGGTTGGCCCCGGCCGATCGGCCAGGGCCGCTACGCAGGCTGGTGATTTGCTGGTTTTCTTCCTGGTCAAATGTCCAGCGGTCTGGAGCAGCTTCTGCGGTCGGCGCGCCGATCTAGGATCTGGTCATGGCTGGCCACATCAGTGTGTTCATCGCGTGCTCGCTCGACGGCTTCATCGCCGGACCGGACGACGACCTCTCGTGGTTGCCGGAGCCAGATCCCGCAGCTGGCGACGACTTCGGGTATGCGGCCTTCATGGCGGGAACCGCTGCGATCGTGATGGGCCGCAACACCTACGACGTGGTGGCCGGATTCGACGGCGACTGGCCCTACGGCGACACCCCGGTCTTCGTCGTCACCTCACGGCCGCTGGATCCCAAAGCGCCGACGGTCAAGGCGATCAGCGGCGATCCGGTCGACGTCGTGGCGGCGGTGCAGCAGGAGGTCGGCGATGGAGGGATCTACGTTGACGGTGGCTCGCTGATCCGCTCGCTGCTCGATGCCGGGCTCGTGGATGACCTCACCGTCACGGTGGTGCCGGTGATCCTTGGCGCGGGCGCGCCGCTGTTTGCCGGCGTGGTGCGCCGTCACGCCTTGGAGCTCGTCAGCAGCGACGCGCACGACAACGGCCTCGTGCAGCTGCGCTACACCGTGGTGGCGTAGCGCCTAGCTGGAGAGTGCTGCGCGGATCGGGAGGAGCGTGGCCTTCCACTCCTCGGCCTCACCGACCTCGTCCCACAGCGCAAGCAGTTCGCTGTCTGGCTGAACCATGCGGTCCAGGGCGGCCTGCGCGGCGGACGCAAGCTCCGCTGCGACGGTCGGCGAGACGGGCAGCGCGGCGATGCGGCCGGTCTCATTCTCGGGCACGCCGTCGACCGTCTCGCCGGTCTTGAGCACGGCGACGACCGCGGCCGCGGCAAGCGCCTCGGCGGCGTCCGGCGCGTCGAGCTCATCGACGGCGGGATCCAAGTCCAGCGCCGTGGCGAGCATGGCCGCCGCGTCGCTGGAGTCCTCGAGCGTGCCGAGGAAGTCCATGGCGTCGTCGTTGTCGAACGGTTCGATGCCCCAGGCGCCCATACGTGCAGTCAACCAGCGTGGTCGGCGACCTGTGCGTGCTCGGCGACGCGCTCGGCAAGGTACGCGGCGTCGCGGTCGATCGCCGCGAATCGCCCTGAGCCCCAGGTGTGCAGCCACGGGAGACCGAGCACGAAGAGGCCAGCGGTCGGTGTGACGCCGCGCTCGTGCAGCGGGTAGCCGGAGGCGTCGGCCCACGGGAGGTCGATCCATGACCAGTCCGGGCGAAAGCCGGTGGCCCAGATGACGGAGCTCACGCCCGCAGCACGGAGGTCCAGCGCGGTCCCGGCGCCGGGCTCGGGGTGCCACGGCGCCGCGTACGGCTCGGCCGGTGGAGCGTCGATGCCGTGCTCATCGATCCACGCGTCGATGCCGGCGTTGATGCGGTGGTAGGTGGCGTCGGCGAGGTCGAGGTTGCCGGCGAGGTCGTCGGCGAAGGTGAGCGCATCGCCATCGGCTGCCTGGAGGCGCCCGTGGAGCTGCATGCCTTCGGTCGCGAACTTGCGCAGGTCGATGTCGCGGCCACCGCCGCGGCCCGTCACGTAGTGGTTTGCCTCCTTGCGGGCGGCGGTGCCTTCGGGGTGGTCCTCGATGCCCATGTCGTAGTGGCCGCGGTCCTGCAGCCAGGCGACGACATCGCGGCCGCGGTAGAACCGCGCCACGCGCGGCGCGGTGCCGACGGCGAGGTGGACCTGACGCCCGGCGAGGTGCAGGTCTTCGGCGATCTGCGCGCCGGACTGGCCGCTGCCGACCACGAGCACGGCACCGTCGGGGAGCACCTCGGCGTTCTTGTAGTGCGAGGAGTGCACCTGCGTGAGGTGGCTCGGCAAGGCGCCTCCGACGGCCGGGATGCTCGGCACGTGGTAGCCGCCCGCCGCGACGATCACCTGGTCGGCGGTCAGCGTGCCTGCGCTGGTCTCGATCGTGAACGGACCGTCGACCTCTCCGCCGGTCTGCCCTGCGCCGCCTGCGTCTGGGGGTCCACCGCCGTCCCGTCCGACCCGCGTCACTCGCACCCCCTCGTGCAGTGGCGGGTCGAACGAGCGGCGGAAGTCGTCGAGGTAGGCCAGGATCTCGTCCTTGACCATGAACCCGTCCGGGTCGGGCCCGGCGTACGGGTGGCCCGGCAGGCGGCACTGCCAGTTCGGCGTGACCAGGCAGAAGTTGTCCCAGCGCTGGGTCTGCCAGGTGTGGGTCGCGCGGTGGCGCTCCAGGACCACATGCTCAATGCCGGCCTGGCACAGGTGCCAGCTGGCGGAGAGGCCCGCCTGGCCGCCTCCGACGATCACGACGGGGATGTGGCGACCGTCAAGACTCCGCGCGTCACCGGCGGGCGGCCGGCCTCCGCGCGTCCCCATCTGCTCGACGGTCACCACACCCTGGGGGAAGCGCACGGCCATCTGCCGCAGCTCGTCGGACTGGGCAGCCGCGGCGGTGCAGGCAAACCCGTACTTGGCCCGGACTCGGTCGCTGCCGATGCGCAGCGCCTGGGTCGCGCGGCGTACGAACTCGTCGACGGGGTACTTCGCGCCGGCCACGAGCGTTGCCTCGATCGACCGCGACGGCGACACGCAATGCTGCGGCGTCCCGTCGGGCCAAGTGATCCTGAAATCGACCTCAGGCATGGCTACGCGACCTGCTCGGTCGGGGCCGCGGTCGGTGAACGTCGAAATCGTGTCGTCCCAGCAGCATGATTTCGACGTTCGCGCTCGGCGTCGGCGTCGGCGTCGGCAGCGAAGGGGATCGGCGTTGGCGTTGCGTAGGCGTCGGGGCGCAGGTCGCGCACCGGGGAGAGGGCGCGGCGGGCGCGTTCGACCGTCGCCTCCAGGTCGAGGGTGTGGACGGCCAGGCCCTGCTCGGGGCCCGTGGCGTCGAGCACGTCGCCGTTGGGGTTGGTGATGCGCGCGCCACCCAGGAAGTGCAGGGAGCCGAAGACGCCGGTCTGGTTGGCCGACGCCACGACGAGCGAGTTCTCCGCAGCGCGCGAGCGGTCCCACAGCTCCGAGCGGCGCCACTGGCGATCTTCGGTCAGCTGCGGCGCGAAGTTGGTGGCGCTTCGCGGCCAGGCCGAGAGAAAGCAGAGGGCCTGGGCGCCGTCGAGCGTGAGCGTGCGCGCGGCCTCGGGGAAGGCCTTGTCGTAACAAATCAGCAT
>JAEMRF010000352.1 GCA_016463515.1 Solirubrobacteraceae bacterium
TTGGCATGACCACGCAATCGGGCATCAGGACCGTTGACTACGCGCAGGCTGGTGCTGCGGCGCTGCTTCCGGCCCAAACGCGTCTCGGGGCGGTGCACCTCACCGTCACCGACCTGGCCACGTCGGTCCCGTTCTACGAGAACGTCGTCGGTCTGAGTGAGCAGTGGCGCGGGCGCACTGCGGCCGATGAGCCGGCGGTTGCCCTCGGGAGCGAAGGCAACGAGCCGGTCGTGGTCCTCGTGGAGTCGCCTACGGCCGCGCCGCCTCGCCGCACATCTGGCCTGTACCACGTGGCACTGCGCTATCCGCGGCAGGAGCTCGCGCATCTGGTGCGCCGCCTCTCAGAGACCCGCACTCCGGTCCAAGGTGCCTCCGATCACGGCACCCACGAGGCGATCTACCTGCCGGACCCGGACGGCAACGGCCTCGAGCTCGAGGCCGACCGGCCCCGCGACCAATGGCCGACGTCGATGCTGGAGGAGTTCGCGGGTGGTGGCCCAGCGCCGCTCGACGTCGAAGCGCTCGTGTCGATTTCTGCGGCCGAAGCGACGCGCGAGCGGTCAGCCGGCGTCGACATGGGACACTTGCATCTGCACGTCGGCTCCGTCGCGGACGCCGAGGCGTTCTATCGCGATGTGGTCGGCTTCTCGCTGATCGCTGCCATGCCGACGGCGATCTTCATGTCTGCTGGTGGCTACCACCATCACCTCGGCGCCAATGTGTGGAACGGGGTGGGCGCACCGCCCGCACAGCTGGGGTCGGTCGGTATGCGCCGCTGGAGTGTGGTGGTGCCCGAGGCCGATGACCTTGCCGCGCTCGGCGAGCGGATCCAGCGCGCGGGTGGCGTCGCCAGTCTGGTCGACGAGGATGGGGCGATCGTGATTCGCGACACCAGCGGCAACAGCGTGAGCATCGAGACGGAGGCGCAGCGTTCAGCAGCGCCGGTGGAGTTGCAGCGGCCGGTGCCAACCGGCGTCTCGGCCTGAGTCTCGCGCAGGCCCCGGCCGTGGGCGTCAGGTGGATGACGGCTCGCCCGGGCGCGGCTGCGCGACGCCGAGGAACACGGTCACGAGTGCCGCGACGATGTGCTCGCGAGGGCGTTCGTAGTCATCCAAGAACCATTGGATGGCCGTTTCGCTGACGGCGCCGATCAAGGCGATCGAGACGAGCCCGGTGAGGTGCTCGGGCGGCATGAGGTCCGGAAACCGTTCACGCACCAACGCCGCGAGAAAGTCCGCGAAGCGGCGCACTTCGCCCTGATAGACGGCGTCGACGTTCGGGCTCACGCCCAGGATCTCGATCCAGCAGACCCGCGCGAGTCGCCGGTCTTCGAACTCCAGGAAGAACGCATCCAGTGTGGTGGCGATGAGCTGCGCCTCGTCGCAGCGCGGCGGCAGGGCCTCGAGCGACGCCAAAACCGCACGCTGCACGCGGTCCATGCAGGCGCCGTACACCGCCACGAGCAGGTCCTCCATGTTGGCGAACGACTCGTAGAAGTAGCGGTCGGTCGCGCCGGCTTGCTTGGCCAGGACCCGCACGGTGGTCTGGCGGTAGCCGATCGTGCCGAAGAGCTCGAGTCCGGCGTCCAGGAACTGCTGGCGGCGGCGCTCCTTGCGCTGCTCGTGGCTGACCCCACCGTAGGGGCGGCGCGCGGGTGGCGCCGGCTCGGCGCTGGTGGGTTCGGGCACGGGAGACATTGAACTGGAAATGGTCGCCAGCTAATATGACATCCGGCGTCGTCAGTTTGCGCCGGCCGTTTGGAGAACCAGCACAATGACCCAGTCCTACACCGTGGTGATCATCGGCAGCGGGTTCGGCGGGCAGAGCGCCGCCATCGCGCTGCGCAAGCTCGGCATCGACGACTTCGTGATCCTGGAGCGCCGCTCGTTCGTCGGTGGGACCTGGAGTCAGAACACCTATCCCGGCGCTGCGGTCGACGTGCAGTCGCCGCTGTATTCGCTCGTCGGCGAGCCCTACCCGTGGACGCAGATGTTCGCCGGGCAGGAGGAGCTCTCGGCCTACACCGAGCATGTGCTCGCCAAGCACCGGCTGCGGGAGCAGACGCTCACTGAGACCACCGTCACCGGCGTGTCGTGGAACGGCTCAGGGTGGGACGTGCAGACCGCCGAGCGCGGGACCCTGCGAGCGCGCTTCGTGATCAACGCTTCCGGGCCGCTGAGTACGCCGGTCGTGCCGCCGTTCGAGGGCCGAGAGAGCTTCGAGGGGGTCGCATTCCACACCAACGACTGGGATCACGACTTCGACTACCGCGGCAAGCGCGTGGCGATCGTCGGCTCGGGCGCGAGCGCGGCACAGGTCATTCCCGCGATCCAACCGGAGGTCGAGGCGCTGCATGTGTTCCAGCGCAGCCCGCACTGGGTGATGCCGCGCCCGGACCGCGTCTTCAGCGGCTGGCAGCGCCGCGTGCTGGCCCAGCCGCTGGCCTACAAGGCCGTGCGGACCGCGATCTATTGGAACCTTGAGACGCGTGTGATCGGGTTCAAATACTCGCCTTGGGGACTCAACCGCTTTGCTCGCAACCCCGCGCTGGCGCTCCTGAAGCGACAGGTCGCCGACCCGCAGCTACGCGCCAAGCTCACCCCGAACTACACGATCGGCTGCAAGCGGATCATCCTGTCGAACACGCTCTATCCGGCGATGGCGGCGGCCAACACCACGGTGCACGACAAGACCGACGGGATCGCCCGGATCGACGCGACCGGCATCCACACTGCCCAGGGCGAGCACGTCGAGGTCGACGCCATCGTGTGGTCGACGGGCTACGACGCCACCGATGGCGTGATCTCCTACGACGTGATCGGTCGTGAGGGTCGCAGCCTGGCCGACCACTGGGCGGAGTTCCCGCGGGCCTACCTGGGCACGACGATCCCACAGTTCCCGAACCTCTTCGTGATCACCGGGCCCAACACGGGCATCGGCCACACCAGCGCGATCTTCGTGATCGAGGCCCAGCTCGAATACATCAAGCAGGCGATCAAGGCCAGCCTCGACCAGGGCCGTCCGATCGAGGTGACCGCGGGCGCTGAGCAGCGCTACACCACGATGATCCACCGCGAGATGGAGCGCACGGTCTGGAAGACCGGCGGCTGCACCTCGTGGTACCAAAGCCGCTCCGGCCACGTGATCGCAATGTTCCCGGGCTTCTCGTTCACCTTCCGCAGGCTGGCGAAGGCGTTCCGACTGTCTGATCACGACTTCGTGTCGGCCGTGCACGCGGAGGCCGAGGCCGTGCCAATCTCGGCGTAGCTGAGTCGAAGCGCTAGGCCGAACTCGTCTCGGGCAGCAGGC
>JAEMRF010000057.1:0-3717 GCA_016463515.1 Solirubrobacteraceae bacterium
TGGATCCTGGAGTGGACCCAGCTGCCGGAGTTCGTCGACTTCTACCACCCGTCGGTGAAGGGATACGAGGAGATGGCGGAGGCCGCCTTCGACGCGGCAGGGCCTGAAGGGGACTTCGGCGCCGCCCAGTAGGTCCCTGGGGCGAGCAAACTGAACCGCATTTCCAGCTGCGCGCCAGCTGGATTTGGTCCGTTCCATTACCAGGAGTACCATGCGTGCATGCCGCCGGTTTCAGGTGGCATGCACGTTTCGCGGCCTCGCGTTTGCGGAGTCTGTCCCAACTCCTTGTCCCGGAGGACCCCCATGAATCGTTCGTTCCGAGCGCTTGCCGCGCTCGCTGTCTGCGCTGGTTCACTTGCCGTCGGCGCTACCGCTGCTCAGGCCAAGACCCTCGACATCGTCATCGCCGGCGACAGCTACTCGTCAGGCGTAGGCGGTGGCGGCGGCTACACCGGTGGCGCGTGCACGCGCAGCCCGAACACGTGGGGCCAGGTCTACGGCCAGCTTGCCCGCAACAAGGGCCTCACGGTCAACGTGAACAACGTGGCCTGCGGCGGCGGTGTGGTGACCGACCTCGACAAGCAGATGCTCGCGGTGACCCCTGAGACCGATCTGGTGCTCGTCACGATCGGCGGCAACGACGTCGGCTTCGCCAACATCGTGATCCAGTGCTTCACGCCTGGGATCTCAGATCCTGCGCGCTGCCAGTCCGCCATCGCCACGGGCAAGCGCAAGGTCCCGGGCGTGCAGACCGCGGCACTCAAGCGCCTGCAGGCCCTCAAAGCCCGGATGCGCCCCGGCGGCAAGGTCGTCGTGATGTCGTACCCGTACCTCGCAAACCCAAGCAACTACATCCTGCGCGGACTGTTCAACTCGTTCAACGCGGGCAAGGGCGCGCGTGAGCTCGGCGATCTGGGTGACCAGACCGTGATCAACGCAGGGAATCTCGCCAACGCCGAAGCCGGCTACGACTTCGTGACGTTCGTACCGGTCAAGGATCGGTTCATCGGGCACGAGCCCAACCAAGACCCGTTCAAGACGAACTCCGCGGGCTGGATCCACGAGTTCAACAACCTCTACGGCGCGACCGACATCTACCACCCCAAGCCCGCTGGGTACCGCGCCATGGGTGAGGCCACGATGGCCAAAGCCGGCTCGGGCGGCGACTTTGGCGTGAGTCAGTAGTCAACGGCGCTCGCAGCGCGCACGCGCCCTGCAGGTTCCAGGCGGGCGGTCATCGGACGAGTTCCGGTGGCCGCCCGTTCTGCGTTGTGGTGCAGGTCAGGCAGCGCAATGGGCGGTAGCGTCCCTCGGTAGATGAGCGAACTCGCGATCACCGGTCCTGGCCCAACGCTGTCGGCCACACGCGGCGGCCCCGAGGAGGGGGCTGCGCGCGTCGTCATGCTCCACGGACTCACGGCGACCCGCCACTACACGGTGATGGGCTCCCGTCACCTGGACCGGCGCGGGATCGTGAACGTGGCCTACGACGCCCGCGGGCATGGTCACTCGGGGCGTGCTGCAGGCCCGGGGGAGTACACCTACCCGGATCTGGCTGCCGACCTCCAGGCCGTCGTCGAGGCGGTCACTGCGCCGCAGGATCAGGTCGTGCTGCTTGGCATCTCGATGGGCGCCCACACGGCCGTTCGCTATGCCCTGGATCATCCGCAGCGCGTGGCCGGTCTGGTGTTGATCACGCCCGCGCACCTGCCTGGGCCACAGTCGCAGGACCGGTCGGCGTGGCATGCGCTCGCTGCCTCGCTGCGAGGCCCGGACCCGATCGAGGCTTTCGTGGTCGCCTCAGGACTGGAAACGCTGCCTGAGGCGTTCCGTGAGCAGGTGGCGATGGCGATCCGGCAGCGGATCGGTCGCCACGACGACCTGTCGGCGGTGGCCGACGCGCTCGAAGGTGTGCCAGCGTCGTCTCCCTTTGACGCGATCGAAGACCTGCAGAGCATTACGGCGCCGTCGATCGTGGTCGGCAGCCGCGACGAGGTTGATCCCAGCCACCCACTGGCGGTGGCACAGCGCTGGACCGATGCGCTTCCCGATGCTCGACTCGAAGTTGAGGAGGCGGGGAAGTCGCCACTGGCCTGGCAGGGCGGCCGGCTCGCCCGCTTTGCGGAAGAACTCGTCGCCAACGGCACCTAGGCGCCGCAAGAAGACTTCAACCCGCTCGGTCGGTGCGCCGGCAGGGGGCGCGCCGACCGAGCCGGGAGAAGCGAGGCCGCGCACCGAGCTGAGGCCCGGTACGCGACTTCGCTGAAGGTGAGGCGCTTAGTTGAGCGACTTCTTCAGCGCGGCAGCGGCGCTGAACTTGGCACCGTTGCTCGCGGCGATCTTGATCGTCTCGCCGGTGGCCGGGTTGCGACCCTCACGGGCTGCGCGCTTGCTGACGCTGAACTTGCCAAAGCCGCTGACGGCGACTTCGCCACCGCTCTTCAGCTCGGTGGTGATGGCATCGAACGTAGCGTCGATGATCTCCTTCGCCTGGGCCTGGCTGACGTCAGCGTCAGCGGCAACCTTCTGAGCGAGCTCCTGCTTGGTCATGAGAGAACCTCCTGGGGATCTACGGGGTGTCCCAAGCTACATGCCCTGGCGGCGGATCGCCCGCAGTTACGGGCGATCTTGGGCTGTCGGGGCTGGCCACGGGCGGGCGTGGGGTGGTCCTGGCGCCAGCAATCCGACCCAATGCACTACATCCCGGTTGAGCCCAGTACATCGGCTTTCGCCTGCTCAGCGGGTATTTCCGTGATGGCTATCACGTCGTGACCCTGAAATGCGCCCACGGTCCCGCAGTCGAGCCGGAAAGAAATCTCGGAGAAACCTCGCAATTTGGCCGTTTTCGGGCCCGAGGCCGGGGGAGTGGCGCGCGAAGTTGGCTCGCCATGGGTCGGCGTGGGACGATGCGGCCATGGAAACGACGCGCGTGGATCGTTGGCTGTGGGCTGTACGTGCCCACAAGACGCGTGCGCTTGCGACCGACGGGTGTCGTGCCGGCCACGTGACCGTCAACGGCAACCAGGCCAAGGCCGCCACGATGGTCAAGCCGGGTGACCGAGTCGTCGCCCGCGTCGGCAACCGTCAACGCGACCTCGAGGTCGTGAAGGTGATCGAGAAGCGTGTCAGCGCGGCGGTCGCCGCGACCTGTTTCGTGGACCACACACCGCCTCCGCCCGAGCCGAGCGCGTTTGATCAGCCGCTGTTTCAGCGCGACGCTCGCAGCGGTCGGCCAACCAAACGCGACCGCCGCGAGATCGAACGCCTGCGCCGCGAGATCTGACCCCGTCAGCGGCGCCTCAAGGGCCAGCGTCCATGAGGCCGGTGGCGGCAAGTTCGCTGACAGGAACCTGACACTCCTGCGACTACGTTGCCTGGCATGAGTAGTCGCCAAGAGCGAAAAGAGGCCGCGCGCGCCAGCCGCGAGCAGGAACAGGAGCAAGCGGCCCTGGCCGCTTCCCGCACGCGGCGGCTGCAGCTGGTGGTCGGGGGTGGCGCCGCGCTCCTGCTGGTCGTCGGTGCCGTTGCGTTCGCGGTGAGTTCAGGCGGCGGCGAGGATGGAGCCGTCGACGAGGTGGCGGTCACGTTGCCCGCGCCCAAGACGAGCGATCTCAAGGCCGCGACCACCGCGGCCGGCGGCACGCTCAAGTCGTTCGACTGGGACGAGGGCTCTGGCGAGCACACGACCGACCCGGTCAAGTACCCGATGAATCCGCC
>JAEMRF010000057.1:3817-13098 GCA_016463515.1 Solirubrobacteraceae bacterium
TCGGTTGCCGCCCGGGTCGCTCCCGGACCAGAGCGCCCGCCACACGGTGACCAGCCACGGCCGCCCGCGTTCTTCGAGGTGCCACCGATCCCCAAAGGGTTTGCCGACCAGGTCCTGTTGGCGAGGGTCGCCGACGGCCCGCGAAGGGGCCTCCGCGACGAACGCAGCGATGGTGGGGTAGACGACAGCGGTCGCAGGCAGCGTTGCTTCCCGCCGGATGGCTTCGACGGCGCTCTCGGCGCCAGCGGCTTGCGCGTCGACGAGACTGCGGATCTCCCTGAGCCGCTGTTCGGTGACCCGAACCCGCACGGTCGCGGCGTCGACAGCTGCGGCGGCTGCCGCAGCTTCGTGACGGGCGTCGGCGGTGAGGATCCGACGGTCGAGCTCCCGTGCCCGCAGTCGATCGCGCATGCCGCGGGTCTGGCGGCGCGCGTCGTTCTGCAGTTTGACCGCGTCGTCGAGCGCGAGGACGCGCAGCGTTTGCGCCTGTTCGGCCTCCGCCAACGCGCGCAGGCGCTCATGGTGGTCGCGAAGCACGCTGCGTTCGGCGTCCAAGAGCGGCGCCAGTCCAGGAGGACCGTCGGACGGTGCCCCCGGCCGGTTCGGCATCCACGGCGTGCCGGGGGAGCCCGGCGGGGAGGGGTCTGGAGTGTGCGTCAAGAGGTGGGGGATGCCTTTGGGCGGACGCGCCGGTGCGCCGAACGGAGTGTGGATCGCTCAGAGCGTAAGGGGAACTTCCAATACGAGCGTCAAAAGCTCTACTTCGGCGCGATGCCTATTTGCGAGGGCTGAGTTTGACCTCACCGGTCTGGTCGAAGAGCACGGGCGCTTCGTCCTCGGGAGTCGACGGGTCGAGTAGCGCGATCGCATAGCAGCGCGGCGTCCAGCCAGCGATCGACGGGTGCTTGACGAGGAACGTGAAGACGTTGTTGGTGATCGCGCCGCGGCCGGTCCGCGGGTTGCTGATCTTGCGGTTCTTGTTCGACACCGCCGCGAACTCCACGACGTCGGGCTCCGACAACAGCCCGACGCCCAGGCCGACCACGGTGTTGCACGAGGTCCCCAGCGACACGCTCACGGCTGCGTCGTTGGCTACCGGGTCTACCGGACCGTTGAGCGTGACCACGAACAGGATGCTGCCGTCGCTCTTGTACCGGGCGATCGTCTCGATGATGTCGCGCGACGGGGTAGGTCCGTCGCCCGTTGGGTCCTTGGCGATGGTGAGGTATTGCTTGGGAGCTGCCGAGCTCGCGGGCGCACCGATGAGACCGAGCGCCAGGCCGGCGAGCACGCCAGCGGCCACCGTCTTCCAAGGGTGGGCGTGTGAGAGGAGGCTGGGAGTTTTTGACACGCGCCGCATCGTCGCGGGCGCGGCTTGCGCGTGGATGATGCCCGTTCTTGACCGCAAGGGTCAGGGCCGGGCAGTGGCCGCTGCGGACGATTCGATGACGTTTGTCACCCCAAGGTGGTGAGTCTGGAGACTGGCAGGGGCACTGGAACCGAGGGAGGCTGAGTGCATGACCACTACGTTCCGATCTACGACTGCCGCCGTGCAGGTCCGAGGACTCCGGCGGGTCTACGGGCACGGCTCTTCGGCATACGAAGCTGTGCGGGGTGTGGACCTTGACGTCCCCGTGGGCTCGATTACCGCGCTGCTCGGTACGAATGGCGCCGGCAAGACGTCGACACTGGAGGTGATCGAGGGGCTGGCGCCAGCGACGGCAGGGGAGGTGCACGTGCTCGGACTCGACCCGGTCACCGACCGCGCCGCGCTGCGCCGACGCACGGGCGTGCTGCTGCAGCGCAGCGGGTTCTCTGGCGACCTCACCGTGCGCGAGACCCTGCGCCAGTGGAGCGCGACGCTCAGCTCACCGCGACCCGTTGACGAGCTGCTGGAGCGGCTGTCGCTCGAGCGCCGGGCGGACGTGCGGATGCTGGCCCTTTCGGGTGGGGAGACCCGCCGCGTGGACCTGGCCTGCACGCTCATGGGAGACCCAGAACTCGTGATTCTCGACGAGCCCACGACGGGCCTTGACCCCGAGAGCCGCCGCGACGTGTGGGGACTGATCTCAGAGTTGCGCGCCGGCGGCGCCACCGTGCTGCTCACCACGCACTATCTCGAGGAGGCCGAAGCGCTTGCGGATCGCTTGGAGATCATGCACGCCGGTGAGATCGTTCGTTCCGGCACGCCGACGGAGATCGCGCTGGGGTACCCGTCGACGATCAGCTTCCGCACGATCGATGACCTCCCGAGCGACCTGGTGGCAGGCAACCAGGTCAGCCGCGAGCGAGGCCGCACCACGATCGAGACGACGGCGCTGCAGGAGACGCTCACCGACCTGCTGCGCTGGGCTCACGCACACGACGTCGCGCTCAGCGACCTCGACGCACGCAGTCCAAGCCTGGAATCCGTCTTCCTCGCGATCGCCGACCAGCGCGAGCCTGCGGTGCCGAGCAACGACTCCGGCATGCCCACGGCTTCTGAAGGAGCTCTCCGATGACCACGACGACCTTCTCGATCGGGCGCACCGCCCGGCTGACGCGCTGGAACGCGACGCTGCTGGCCCGCAACCGCGCCGCCTTCTTCTACGCCACCGTGATGCCGCTGCTGCCACTGGCGTTGCTGTTCGCGGGTGAACGCGGGGATCCAGCGGTCGGGGCCAACGCCGTGACGACCTGCTTCCTCGTTGCCGGCCTGTTCCCGGTGTACTACAACGTGCTCTCGCAGTTCGTGGCCCGCCGCGAGGAACTCGTCCTCAAACGGATGCGCACCGGGGAGACCCGCGACAACGAACTCCTCCTCAGCATCGCCCTGCCCGGCGCGCTCTGCGCGATCGTGATCTGTGCGGTGCTCGTTCCTGCAGCCTGGGCGCTGGAGCAGCCGTTGCCGCTCAATCCACTCGTCTACCTGGTGCTCTCGGTGATGACTGTCACGATGTTCACAGCGTTTGCCTACTGGACTGCGGCCTGGACCCGCTCGGCCGAGGCAGCACAGCTCACGAGCATGCCCATCATCTTCCTCGCCTCACTCGGACCGCTGTTCATCGCACTGCCGGGGCTCTCCTCGACGCTGCGCGACGTGGTGTCGCTCACCCCCGGAGCCGCGATGGCCGAGCTGGTAGGGAGCAGTTGGTTTGGCTTTGACCGGGTCGGCGCCACAGAACCCACGCTGGGCTTCGCTGAGACGTGGGCTGCGGCGGCCGGACCCCTGCTCGTCATGGCCGCATGGACGGTCCTCGGGCTCGCGCTTGCGCGTCGATCGATGCGCTGGGAGCCGCGCACGTGAGCACCGCCGGTGACTCCGGAGGGCGCCGCCACCGGCGCGGCTGGTCGCAGCTGACGCCGGTCGAGCGTGTGGGGCTCTACACCCGCCAGTCGCTCTACATGGTGCTGGCGCTCGCCAATGCGTTTGCGGTGTTGGCGGCGGTGGCGCAGCTCGACGGCCGCGGAGCGGTGGGCGTGCTGCTTGCAGGCGCAGCCGCGGTGACGTTGGCTGCGGCCTGGGCCGTGAGGGTCCTGCTGAATCAGGACGCTGCGGAGCCGGTCGCGCCGCTGCGGTCGGTCGCGCCGCTCGCAGGGGTGGCGTTGGCGTACACGGTGGTGGTGGCCGTGACGCTCCCGGAGGCGGCACGCGCGCCAGCGCTGCTCGTCGCGTGCATCTCGGTCTCGTTGGCCGCCGGACTTCTGCCGGACAACCGACTCGCGGCGCTCGTCGTTCTGGCCTCTGCCTTGACCGCGGCGGTCCACGACCTCACAGTGGTGAGCGTTGCGTACGCCGTGTTCGCTGCAGTGGTGTTCTTGGCGACTGGTCGCGCGTCGATCTGGCTCTTCGACGTCGTCCGCCAACTTGATCAGGCGCGTCGGGCCCAGAGTGAGCTGGCGGTGATGGAGGAGCGGCTCCGCTTTTCGCGCGACGTTCACGACGTGTTGGGTCGCAGGCTCTCGATGATCGCGGTGCAGGCAGAGCTGGCGGCGACCCTCGCCCAGCGCGGCGACGACCGCGCGCCAGAGAAGATGCTCGAAGTTCGCGGCGTGGCCCATCAGGCGCTCCGGGAGGCCCGCGAACTCGCGCGTGGATACCGGACGACATCGTTTCCGCAAGAGGTCCAGGGCGCTCGGGCGCTGCTGCGTTCGGCTGGCATTGACGTGCAGGTGAGCGTCGACACGATGCCGCACGGCTGGCAGGAGGCAGCGGGGTGGGTGGTTCGCGAGGCCGTCACGAACGTGCTGCGTCACTCCGATGCCACGTCGGTCGAGATCTCGTTCGCGGACCACCGGCTGCAGATCGACAACGACGGGGCCCGTCCCGAGGCCGCAGCCGACGGCGCCGGTATCGACGGTCTGCGGGAACGCCTGATGCCACTTGGAGCGTCGCTCTCCGTGGGTCCCTCGGACGGAACGCGTTGGTCGGTGGTGGCAGAGCTGCCAGGCGCGAGCCCCCTCAGCGCTCAGGTCCGGCGCGAGGCGCAGGGATGAGCGGCGCCATTCGCATCCTGCTCGCCGACGATGAGCTCCTGATCCGCACGGCGCTCGCCCAGATGCTCGACCTCGAGGATGACCTTGAGGTCGTCGGGCAGGCGCCAAGCGGCGAGCTGGCCGTGCCACTCGCCGTCAAGCAAGCTGTCGACGTCGCCGTGCTCGACCTGCAGATGCCAGGGATGGACGGGATTGCGGTCGCCGAGCAGCTGGCGCAGCAGCTGCCGGGTTGTGGGTGCGTGATCGTGACGAGCCATGGGCGCCCCGGCCACCTGAAACGTGCGCTCGCAGCCGGCGTTCGCGGCTTTCTGCCCAAGACGACCTCTGCCGCCACACTCGCGTCGGTCGTCCGCAGCGTGCACGCGGGGGGAAGGTACGTAGATCCTGAACTGGCGGCCGAGGCGATCGCCGCGGGAGACAGCCCGCTCACGCCCCGGGAGACGGATGTCCTCGAACTCGCCGCCAGCGGCGCGCCGATCGACGAGATCGCCGATCGCGCGGCGCTCTCACCTGGCACGGTGCGCAACTACCTCTCGAGTGCGATGACCAAGCTGAGCGCCGCCAACCGCCATGAGGCCTGCGCAACGGCGCGCCGGATGGGGTGGATCTAGACCACGGCTCCTCGCGGGCCGTCCCCGGCCCGCTGCCGAGCTAGTTGGTCTCGGCTGCTGGCGTGGCGTTGACCGCAGTCTTCGGCAACCAAGCCTTGATCTGCGGCACGAGCTGCTTGGGGCTGGACTGGGGCGCCACGCGCTTGACGTCGGTGCCGTCGGGAGACACGAGGAACTTCGTGAAGTTCCACTTGATCCGGCTGCCAAAGCGGGTGGAACCGAAGCTCTTGAGGAAGGTGAAGACGGGATCGGTGTCGGCGCCGTTGACGTCGATCTTGGCGGCCAGCGGGAAGGTGACGCCGAAGTTCAGATCACACGCCTGGGCGATCTGCTCGTCGTTGCCGGGCTCCTGATTGGCGAACTGACCGCACGGGAAACCGATCACGACGAGGCCCTGTGGGCCGTATTCCTGATGCAGCTGCTCGAGCGACCGCAGCTGTGGCGCGAGCCCGCACTTGGTCGCGGTATTGACGATCAGCAACGGCTGCCCTGCAAACTGCGAGAGCGCGATGCGCTCGCCGCGGTTGCTCAGATAGCTGAGCTCGTGGATCGTGGTCACGCCCGAGGACATACCGGCCATTCTGACGTCTCCCGCGCGGAGCGGTCAAAAGCGGGCGCCCGGGCGCCGGGGTCGACCGCCGTTCACGGCGGCCTATCGCCCGACATGAAGGTCGGTCGACGCGCTTCCGCGGCGCGGCCGACCCCGCTCGCTACTTGGGTCCGACGACCGTCTGGGTGAGCTCCATGCCCGTGACGTCCTCGAACTTGAACGTGACCTGGCCGCGTTCGATGGCCTTGCCGTCGGGCTTGACGGTGCGGCCCTTCACGGCCGTGATCGTGCCGACGAGCGCTTCGCCGTCGATGCTGAACCGCACGGACTCACCGACCTCAATGACCGGGGGCCGGCCGTTCCATTTGATGTCGCGCAGTTCTTGGCTCATCCGACAACCGTCTCATCTGTGCGGTCTGAGCGTCGGCTGGGTTCGTCTGCGGCATCTTTGGTGCCTGCAATTGACCTGCCTCTGGGCGCGGGAAGGTGTGGCAGGCTGGGACCACCCCCGGCCACCTCGTTCAGGATCTCCCGTGTCTAGCACCGCTCTTCCGACCAGCTCGTCCCCCGGCAGCATCGCCAAGCTCGGCCTCGCACCAGCGCGTCCCACGGCAACCGCGCTCACCTACCACGAGGGTGGGCGCCAGATCTCCCTCTCCTACACCCAACTCGCCGACGAGGTCCGCGCGATCTCCAAGGGCCTGATCGGGCTCGGCGTGGCGCCCGGTGATCGCGTGGGGATCCTGTCGACCACGCGAGCGGAGTGGGTGATCGCCGATCTCGCGATCCTCGCCGTTGGCGCGATCGTGGTGCCGATCTACCAAACGAACGCGCCTGAGGAATGCCAGCACGTCATCAAGGACTCCACCCTCAGCGTGCTGTTCTGCGAGGACGCCGGGCAGCTGGCGAAGATCGAGCAGGTCTCGGCTGACCTGCCGGAGCTCAAGACCCTCGTTGCCTTTGAGGACGCCTCGGGCGACGTGCTGTCGATGGCCGCCCTGAAGGAGCGCGGCGCGAGCGTCGACGCCAGCGAAGTCGACGCGCGTGCCGCCGCGGTCGAGCCCTCCGACCCGGCCACGATCGTCTACACCTCGGGGACCACCGGGCTCCCGAAGGGTGTGATGCTCACCCACGGCAATCTCGCGTCCGACGTCGCCATGACGCTGAAGCGTCTGCCTCAGAAGGGTCACGAGCGGTTCTTCGTGTTCCTGCCGCTCGCGCACGTGCTCACGCGCGTCGTCGCGCTGTTGTCGCTCACGGCCGGGGTCGAGCTGATCTTCTGGCAGCGCAATCCCAAGACGCTCCTGGACGAACTCGCCGAAGCCAAGCCCACGACGGTGCCCTCGGTGCCGCGGCTGTTCGAGAAGATCTTCACGGCCGCAAACGCTCGCAGCGCCGAAGCGGGCGGGGCCAAGGCCGCGATCTTCACCCGAGCGGTGTCGACCGGCCGCCGCGTGCTCGAGGCGGAGCGTGCGGGCAAATCCATCTCGCCGCTGCTCAAGGTGCAGCACCGCCTGGCAGACAAACTGGTCTTCAGCAAGATCCGCGACCTGTTCGGCGGCGAGATCGAGATCTGCATCACCGGTGCTGCGCCCGTCGACCCGGAGATTCTCGACTTCTTCTTTGCCGCGGGTATCCCGGTCGTGGAGGGCTACGGGATGACGGAGACATCGGCGGTCGCTTCGGTGAACGCTCCGGACGACTACCGCATCGGCACCGTCGGCAAGGCGGTCGCGGGTTGCGAGATCAAGATCGCCGACGATGGGGAGGTGCTGATGCGCGGCCCCAACGTGTTTACCGCCTACTGGAACAACGAGGAGGCCACCAAGAAGGACCTTGCCGGCGGGTGGCTGCATTCGGGTGACCTGGGCAAGCTGGACGCCGACGGCTTCCTCACGATCACGGGCCGCAAGAAGGATCTGATCATCACCTCCAGCGGCAAGAACATCGCGCCCTCGCACCTGGAGAACCTGATCCGCCAGCACCGCTGGGTGTCGCAGTGCGTGGTCTACGGCGACCGCAAGCCGTTCATCACGGCGCTCATCACGCTCGACCCAGACGAGGCAGCGGCGCTGGCTGAGCTCAGCGGCGTGCCCGGAGCTTCGGTGGCTGACCTGGCGACCAACGAAGCCGCGATCGCCGAGATTCAGTCCGTCGTGGACGCCGCCAACAGCAAGGTCGCAAACATCGCGCAGGTCAAGCGCTTCGTGATCCTGGATCGCGACCTCACGCAGGACCACGGCGAGATGACGCCGACGATGAAGGTCAAGCGCAACGTCGTCTACTCTGCGCACGCCGATCGTTTCGCGGCGCTCTACGAGGGAGCGCGCGCCGACTGACGCGCAGGCGGTCGACGTTCAACCGGATCGACGTGACCTGGTCACCTGGTCGACCAGCGCTAGATATAGACGAGCATTGACGTCAGGCCGCTTCTCGCCGAATTGAGGCCGAGGTGCCGTAGCACGCGTGCTACGGTCAGGTGGTGGCGCGTGAGATCACCCAGAGAGAGTTGCGCAACGAGAGCGGTGCGGTAATGCGGGCACTTGATGACGGTGAGTCGTTCGTCGTCACGCGCAACGGCGTGCCGGTCGGCGAGCTCACGCCGGTGCAGCCGCGCCGGTTCGTGGCCGCCGAAGCGTTGGTGGCCGCGTTCCGGGCAGCCCCGGCAGTCGACGGCGACCGCTTCCGGGCAGATGTCGACGGCATCGTCGACCAGGACCCGACGCCGCGTGCGTGATCTGCGGCATCCGCGCGGGCTGCTCGATACGTCGGTCGTGATCGCGCTTGATCGGCTTCAGGCGGACCAGCTTCCCACCGAGGCGGCGATCGCGGCGATCACGCTCGCGGAGTTGGTGGCCGGTCCGCTGGCTACCGATGACCCGGTCGAGCGTGCGCGACGCCAGGATCGGCTCCAGCGCACCGAAGCGACCCTCGAGCCGCTGGCCTTCGACGTCTGGGCAGCCCGTGCCTACGGTCGCGTATACGCGTCGGCGCTGGCCGCCGGACGCAAGGCACGAGGCCGGCGCGCGGTCGATCTGCTTATCGCCGCCACCGCGATCGGCGCCGAACTGCCGCTGTACACGATGAACGCTGACGACTTCGCTGGCATCGACGGCCTCGAGGTCGTCGCCCTGAGCTGGCCAGCGTCGCGTCCCCAGATGCCCGAGCATGGAGTGCCTGACCGATGAATCTTCTGAGGTCTTGCGGTCTGTACCCCGAGTCATCGACTCACGGGAGACTGACGCTGTGCGGAAACTGACCTTTGCCATGAACGTGAGCCTGGACGGCTATGTCGCGGCGCCGGGCGACGATCTTGGCTGGAGCGTGCCGTGCGACGAGGTGTTCCAGTGGTGGTCCGACCGGGTGGCGGCGACGGGCATGGCGTTGTATGGGCGCCGAATCTGGGAGAGGATGAGCGCGCATTGGCCGACCGCAGGCCAGCAGCCCGGTGCGACCCCGGCGGAGATCCTCTACGCCCGCCGCTGGCATGACATGCCGAAGACGGTGTTCTCGTCGACCATCAGCTCGGTCGACTGGAACGCCCGCCTGGTCACCAGCGACGCGGTTGCCGAGATCACTCGGCTCAAGGCCGAAGACGGAGGCCCCATGGACATCTGCGGCGCCACGCTGGCCGCAGCGGCCAT
>JAEMRF010000353.1 GCA_016463515.1 Solirubrobacteraceae bacterium
GTGGGGGGCGGGGCGGGCACCGCTCGAGCCTAGAAGAGTCGTCCACTCGACCCCTACTCGTGCCTGCCAAGTGGTGCGCTCTCAGGCTGAACCAATCACCTGATGACTGTAGTTGAGCAGTCCTCAGCACGGTAGCGAGTGCTTGCGCGCCACTTCCGGTTTGTTCGGGTGCGGGCAAAACGCCCGGCCCCACGGTGGAGGTTTGTTCAGGTGGTCCGACGCCGACCGATTTCATGCCGTTGACCGGTTACGAAGCGCGCGTTCGGCAAATACCGTGTGTAGCGGTGAGTTTCCCCCGGCTCACCACCGCGATCGCTCGCGCCGCGCAGCAGGACACGCTGTGCTGCGCGAGCGTTTCGCGGGCCGCGCGTCAGGCCGCGTGATGCCGGGACTGCGCGGTGGCAAGCAGCTCTCGGGCGACGGTTTCATCCAGGTGCCGAATGCCCGCGCCACGCGCGCTGGAGAAGCGCACCGCAAACGTGGCGAGCGCCGCGCGACGCTGAAACGGATTGATCGACGTGCTCGCGCGCTGCAGGCGCCGCTCGGTTGCGACGACCGTCGACCTCGCAAACCGCCGGGAGCGGAGCGTGAGCATGCCGTGCTCGCGCCGCCATCCCGCCTCACGAGCTGCGAGCCGTCCGGCGGCGACGGCCAGCAGGAGCGGGACGATCGCTACCGCGCGCCCCACGCCGATCGGAGCCGCGGCCAGGGCGATCGCCGGGATGGCGGCCACCAGAAGCGGCACCGTGAGGTAGCGGCGACGGGCGCGAGCCGGGATGCCCGCCAGCTGGCCCTCTGGCCAGGTGAAGTTCGGGACGACCCGCGTGAGGGTCTCAGCGAGCTCGGTGCGTCGCACGAGCGGCACGATCGTCCGCGAGACCTCGTCCTGCCCGGCGTACCCGGCGACTTCTACCTCGATCGACGCGTACCCCAGGAGCTGGCGCAGCGGTGACTCGATCACGCGCACGGCGTGGATGCGGTCCAGGGGAACGGTGCCCACGCGCTCGGTCAGGATGCCGCGCCGGATGCGCAGGCGCGTGTCGTCGCGGGTGACTTTGAAGCCGCCGTAGAGCAGTGCCGTGCCCGCGATCGACACGACCGCGGCGACGACGAGCAGACCGAGCCCAAGCACGATGCCAGCCATCACCGTCAGGTTGTCGACTTCGTTGGCGAGCTGGGTGGTGGTGGAGTCCGGCAGGGCATCCTGCGCGGCCGAGGCGAGTGCCGCGCCGGCCGCGCCGACCACGGCAATCGAGGGCGACGTGAGCGCGGCGACGAGGATCTCGCGCGGCGTCATCTGGAAGACGACCGGGGCGTCCTCCGCTGGGGTGTTCGGGCTGACGAACGATGGGGCATCGCCCCACGCGGTCGGGGTGGAGTCCGCCGGGGTAGCGGTTTGGTCATCGTCGGCCGCGGTAGCGCCCGACGATGCAGCGGGCGGTTGGCCGGACGCCGCAGCGCTGGTGGCGCCGGCCTGCGGGTTGCTGGCGCGGTGCCCGAGGTCATGGCGGAGCTGCTCAGCCGCGGCGAACGTGATCGCACGCAGCTCGATCTCGGCTTTGGAGCCACCACCGGCGGTCTGCACCTGCACCGCGACGATCCCGAAGATCCGCTGGATGATGCCCCGCTGCGTGTCCAGGGCGGAGATTCGCGAGGCCGGCACGACCTCTTCGCGATGGCGGATCACGCCGGATTGGTGATGCAGGCTCCCCTCGGCCACGAAGTACACCTCGGTGCGCCAGCTGATCAGCCCGAAGATGACGCCGACCACGATGAGGCCGACCGCCACCGCGAGTCCGACGAGCAGGCCCTGACCGAAGAGCAGGATGAGCACGGGGAGGACCGCCGCGCGCACGAACCCAAACGCGTCGATCAGCGTCGCGGCAGGGTGGAGGCGAAGCTTCTGCGGCTGCGGTTGCGGTTCTGGTTGCGGCTGCGGCGCACTCGACTCCGGCGTCGGCTCAGCGTCCGGTGAGGGCGGTCCTGGCGGCAGCGGGTCGTTCTCTGGCCCTGGGCTAGAGGTCATCGGCGATGCGAGCCAGCTCGGCGATCTGCTGGCGGATCCGGTCGCCCTCGGCGCGGTCCAGCGCCGGGATCTGCACGAAGCCGGCGGCGGTGAAGATCTTCAGCTCGGCCAAGGAGAAGCGATCCGCGAGCGGGCCCCGTTCCAGCTGCACGTGCTGCACGCGGGTCATTGGAACCACGGTGCGCCGTCGCACGATCCAGCCGTGCTCCAGGTCGATCTGTTCGGTCCCGATCGAGTACCACCACAGCGCGTGGCGGCGCGGAATGACCACGAGCATCTCGGCCAGGAATCCGGCCACCAAGAGCGCCGTGACCGCGATCGTGACCGCCACGGGCGCGCCGCCACCGACGAGCGCTCCGATGATCACGAGGGTCACGGGGATCGAGACGAGTGCGCTGCCGACCCGCCAGTAGGTCACCACGCGGTCTGGGAGCGGGGTGCGCTGCTCGTCGCCGGGCAGCGTGGTCGGGCCAGTCATCACCCGCGACCCTAGTCGGTCCACGTGCCGGCGAGCGCCTTCGAGGCCGGTTGCTCGTGGGCAAGTGCCGCGTGCATCACGACCGGCTCGTGACGCGGTCGCAGGCGTTAGCCGGCGACGAGCTCGCCGCCGAGCGAGGGCCAGTCGAGCACCCCGCCCTGCGCCACCACGTAGAGCTCGCCGTCGGTGAGGGCGTCGAGCACCGCAGCGGCGTGGATGGCCCGAACGCCGGCCTTGCAGATCACCGCGACGGGCACGTCTTGGTCGAGACCTTGCGGCCACGCGGCGACCTGGTCGTAGGGCTGCAGTGTTGACCCTTCGATGTGGCCCGCCGCGAACTCCTCGGGGGTGCGCACATCAAGGATCTGGACCTCGTCGCCGGCCATGACCAGTTCGTACAGGTCGGCGGAGGTAAGGATGCGGAGTTCAGCCATATGCAGGCATTTCCCGGTTGCGGCTCGGAAGCGGGGGATCCAGGAATCGAACCTGGCGCAGAGGTTTTGGAGACCCCTATGTTACCGATACACCAATCCCCCAGAGAGGGCGCAAACCGGCCGCTGGAGCATGGTACCGAAGCCCTGCATGGCGAGCCCGCGCGCCAATCAGAAGGCGCCCTCCGCGGCCAAGTCGCTACCATCCGCAAACAAGCGTGCGGGCGAGGTGTTAACGGTTGCACACGAGCCTTCCAAGCTCATGGAGCGGGTTCGAGTCCCGTCGCCCGCTTGCTTTTCTCGGGGAGTGGCGCAGTCTGGTAGCGCACCCGGCTGGGGGCCGGGCGGTCGCAGGT
>JAEMRF010000354.1 GCA_016463515.1 Solirubrobacteraceae bacterium
GTGGACCTGCTGATCGAGCATGAGGAGCAACACCGCGAGACGATCCTGCAGACGCTGCACCTCGCAAGCCCGGGCGTGCACGTCGTGGGGCCGCCGGCCGCATGGGCTCCGCCTCCGTCCACCGGGCCGCTGATGGTGGCCGTTCCTGAGAGCACGATCGAGCTGGGCTGCGCGACAGGGTTTGCCTACGACAACGAACGCCCGGCGTTTGCCGTGACCGTCCCGGCCTTTCGCATCGACCGCACGCCGGTCACCGTCGGCGCCTATCGCGACTTCCTTGCCGACGGCGGCTACGACGACGAGCGTCACTGGTCAGCTGAGGGCTGGGCCTGGCGCCAGCAGGAGCAGATTGCGCGACCGCTCTTCTGGCAGCCGGACGGTTCGGTGCGGCGGTTTGATCGATTCGAGCAGCCCCGCGACGACCAACCGGTGATGAACGTCTCCTTCCACGAGGCGCAGGCGTTCGCGTGCTGGCGCGGCGCGCGCCTTCCCACCGAGGTCGAGTGGGAGACAGCCGCGCGCTTTGATCCGGCCTCTGGGCAGACGCTCCGGCAGCCTTGGGGCTCCGCTCCGACCGACCGACCACTGGCCAACGTCGGCGGTGGCGCCTTGGGTCCCCTGCCACCCAGTCCCAACAGCGCTGCGCCCTGCGGCGCGCTTGGCCTCGTCGGCGATGTGTGGGAGTGGACGGCGTCGCCGCTCCAGCCCTACCCGAACTTTCAGGCCTTCCCGTACCCGGAGTACTCCGAAGTCTTCTTCGGCGGGCCATACCGCGTGCTGCGCGGCGGGTCGTGGGCCACAGCTGAGTGCGTGGCGCGCTCGACCTTCCGCAACTGGGACTTCCCGCAACGCCGCCAGATCTTCGCCGGCTTTCGATGCGCCGCCGACGGCTGACCAGCCGCCGACTTGATCCCATTCCGGGCAGCTCCGTAGTTCCTCCATACGCCGCTCGCCCTCACGGCGGTCCAACCAGACGCCGATACTTCTTTTGCTCCCCGACGAGACCACACGAGCGAGCCACCGCATGCCGACCACACCTTCCGAAGACCGCGCCGTCCTCACGGACCATGGCCTTGCCCTCGACGAGGGCCTGCCAGAGACGTGGACGGCGCTCGCCGCCGACGTGCTGCGCGGCCTGACCGACGAGCACAAGCATCTGCCGCCCAAGTGGTTCTACGACGCCCGCGGCTCTGACCTCTTCGACCAGATCTGCGAGCAGCCCGAGTACTACCCCACGCGCGCCGAAGCTGAGCTCCTTTCGGCTCAGGGGTCTGCCATTGCCAAGGCGTTTCCGGCCCGCGAACTCGTCGAGCTGGGCTCCGGCTCCTCCACCAAGACGCCGCTGCTGCTGCGCCCGCTGATGAAGGAGGGCACGCTGGAGCGGTACGTCCCCGTCGACGTGAGCGCCTCGGCCCTGGGGCAAGCCCAGCGCACGCTCGAAGCGGCGTTCCCGGGCCTGCTGATCGAGCGGCGTGTGCTCGACTTCACGACGCAGCTCCACCTCCTTGGGCATGCACCCCAGGGTGGACGGCTCGTGGCGTTCCTCGGGTCGACCATCGGCAACCTGGAGCCGGTGGAGGTACAGGCGTTCCTCGCAGCGCTGCGCAGCCAACTGGGTCCGGGCGACGCGGTGCTCATCGGCACCGATCTGGTGAAAGACACCGCAACCCTCGAAGCGGCCTACAACGACGCCGCCGGTATCACCGCCGCGTTCAACAAGAACGTGCTGCGGGTCGTCAACCGCGAACTCGACGCCGACTTCGACGAGGACGCGTTCGCGCACGAGTCGATCTGGAACCCCGAGCTCGAGCGCATCGAGACGCGCCTGCGGGCCCTCGGCCCGCAGCAGGTTCGTGTGCGTTCCCTGAGCCTCGACGTCGACTTCACTGAAGGCGAGGCGATCTTCACGGAGATCAGCCGCAAGTTCCGCCGCGAGACGGTGGCAGAGCTCTACACGGCAGCTGGGTTCGAGCTGACGGACTGGTTCGAGGGCAACGGCGTCTACGGCCTGAGCATCGCGCGACCGGTCTGAGCTGTTCGCCAGCGCTCCAATCACGCACGAGCCCACGCACCACCGGGTTGTCTTCACCACGGCAGACAACCCCCGAGCAGCGTCTGCATTTCGGTCCGCTAGTCTCTAATCCGGGTATTCCCATCCGGCATTTCGGACTTTCTCTCCCCCGCACCGCTTCATGGCTCATCCGCTGCTCACGTTTCCCAACCCTGTCAACGAGGTCGCAGCCCGCGTCGTCGCTGGGTTCGTCGCTCTGCTCGGCCTCCTGGCCGTGGTCTTCCAGCTGCCGTGGCTCGCGCCGATCATGGCGGTCGGGTTCGCGCTGCGCGTGGCCTGTGGCCCCAAGCTGAGCCCGCTCGGCCTCCTCGCCACGCGCGTGATCGTGCCGCGGCTGCCGTTTGAAGCCAAGATGGTGTCCGGACCACCGAAGCGCTTTGCGCAGACGGTCGGGCTCGTCTTCACGGCGACGGCCACCGTGCTCTTCTTCGGCGTCGGCGCCACCACCGCCGGCTACGTGCTGATGGGCGGGCTCGTTGCAGCAGCCACGCTGGAATCAGCCTTCGGGTTCTGCCTGGGCTGCAAGGCCTTTGCGCTGCTGATGCGCGTCGGCGTGATCCCGGAGGAGGTCTGCGAAGCCTGCTCCGACATCTGGGCTGGCCGCACCCCGCCCACCGCTCAGGCGCAGACGCAGTCCTAACGGGTCGACCACACGGCGCACGATTGGCCTGCCCTCGGCCGCCCGTACCCGGGCCCGTCGGCCGACCGGTAGCGTGACCCTGCTGCCGCATGAGCCTCGTCGACCACATTCCAAAGACACCCGACGAGGACGCGCTCTACGACGCATTCTCGACGTGGGCCACCGATGCGGGAATCACGCTCTACCCGCACCAGGAAGAAGCGGCGATCGAGCTCTTCTCCGGCAACAACCTGATCCTCGCCACGCCCACGGGCTCGGGCAAGTCGATGGTCGCGATCGCTGCGCACTTCGCGGCGCTCGCCCACGACCGCACCACCTTCTACACGGCCCCGATCAAGGCGCTGGTGAGCGAGAAGTTCTTCGACCTGTGCCGCGTGTTCGGCGCCGAGAACGTGGGCATGATGACCGGCGACGCGTCGGTCAACTCCGGTGCACCGATCATCTGCTGCACGGCCGAGGTGCTCGCCAACCTCGCACTGCGCGAAGGCGCCACCGCCGACGTGGGCCAGGTCGTGATGGACGAGTTCCACTTCTACGCCGAACCGCAGCGTGGCTGGGCGTGGCAGGTGCCGCTGCT
>JAEMRF010000355.1:0-1104 GCA_016463515.1 Solirubrobacteraceae bacterium
GTGGGCTGCGGCGACCGCGCGGTCAAGATCTCGGCGATCGCGGGCGGTACCGCAGGCCGCACCGAGCGTGACTGCTCTGCGCTCGAGGTCCTCCTCCCCGCCACGCTCCCTCGCGGCGCACGGACCACGATCACGCTCTCGCTCTCGATCACCGCCCCGGACATCCAGGATCGCTTCGGCACCACCGAGGGGATTCGCATGTTCGGAAACGGCCTTCCCGTCGTAGCCCAGCGCGACGCCACCGGCTGGCGGCTCCCGTCGTACTCGGCCTACGGCGAGAGCTTCGTGTCCTCGTGGGCGCGGTTCTCTCTCACGCTGCGTCACCCCACGGCGGTCAAGGTCCTTGCGTCAGGCACGACCGCGACGACCCCTGATGCCGGCGGCGTTACCTCCACGACCACGAGCGTCATCGACGCCAGAGACACCTTCTGGGCGGCCGGCCCGGACCTCGTCGAGTCCACCGGCGCAACGCGCCGCGGCACGATCGTGCGGTCATGGGCGCCGCGCGAGGCGGGGGCAGATCGTCAGGACGCGCTCGAGCAGGCGATCGGCGCACTCGAGCAGATCGAGCGACGACTTCAGCCGTATCCGTATCCGGAATTCGACGTGCTGGTTGCGCGCATCGAGGCTGGTGGCGGCATGGAATACCCGGGCGCGGTCATCACCGATGCCAGCTCCGAGGTGACCCGGCACGAGGTCGCCCACCAGTGGTTCTATGGACTCGTCGGCAACGACCAGTTCCGGGAGCCCTGGGTCGACGAAGGCATCACCAGCTTCATGGAGTACTCCTGGACGACCAATTCCGACCTGGCCCGGCCGTCGTGTTATCCGGCGAGGCGCCTGTCGATTCCTGGGCCGACGACCTTCGTGACCGGCTCCATGGCGTATTGGAACCGAAACCCTGGGCAGTACTGGCTCGTCTACGACAACCCCGTGTGCGCGTTCCGTGAGATCCGCGACGTCATGGGCAACGCTCGCTTCCAGAAGACCATGCGCACGCTGGTCGCGCGTCACGCACAGGGCTTCCTGACCGGCGCGACCGTGCGCCGCACCTTCAACCGTGCGGGCGGGCGCAAGGTGGAGCCCCTCTGGGCCAAGTGGGGC
>JAEMRF010000355.1:1204-3273 GCA_016463515.1 Solirubrobacteraceae bacterium
GTGTCGACCATGTGCACCACGCCATTTGAGGCGTCGGTGTCGGCGGCGACGACCGTCGTGTCGCCCTGGCTGTTGCCGAGCGTGACGGTGTTGCCCTTGACCGACACGCGAAGGCGGGTGCCCTGCAACGTGGTCAGGAGGTCTTTGTCCTTGAGGTCCTTCACCTTCAGCTCGCCGCTGACGACGTGGAACTTCAAGATGTTGGCCAGCTTGGCTTTGGATGCAGGCTGGAGCAGCGTGTCCAGCTGGGAGCCGAGCTTGGCGAACGCGTCGTTGTTCGGCGCGAAGACGGTGTACGGACCGGGCTGCTCGAGTGTGGCACCCAGACCTGCAGCGCCGACAGCCGTATTGAGGCTGGTCAGATCGCCGTTGGCCGCCACGGACTGCGTGATCGTCTCATCGCTGGGTTCCGTGCTGCCCTGCGGCGGCGTGGCCGGGTTGTCCTCGGCGCCGGGAGTGACGGCCTCGCCACCAGCGGGCGGCGCGGTCGTGGCAGCAGGCGGCGCGGCCGTTTCGGTCACGTTCGGTTCATCGTCACCGCACCCAGCTGCGAGCAGCGACAGCGCGACGGTGGCCGAGACGAGAGCGAATGAGGGTGTGCGCATGCACGGTCTCCACGAGGGGTCGATGGTGCTGGGATCCGGCGGACCCGTGCCTCGCAGACTACGCCGCCGGGTCACCGCCGGTCGCGCTCCCGATTGCAGCACGAGCTGCGCGGCCGTCAGAGCCCCAGTTCGCGGGCGTACTGCGTCCGGTACTCGCGCTGGGCCTTCAGCACGTTCTTGACGTAGTGACGGGTCTCTGGGAACGGGATGTCGTCCGCGCCGAAGACCTCGCCCCGCTCGGCGGCCTCCGCGATCCACTTCTCCACGTTGCCTTCTCCGCCGTTGTAGGCCGCCAGGCCGTAGACCACGTTCGCGTCGAACCGTCGCAGCAGGTACCGCAGGTAGTAGGCGCCGTAGGAGATGTTGATCTGGGGCGTCGCAAGGTCGGCCTGCTCGAAGGCAACGCCGCCGCTGCGCCGCGCGATGAACTCTGCGGTCGGGGGCGTGATCTGCATCAGGCCAACCGCCCCGGCCGAGGAGGTCCGGGGCACGAAGTGCGTCTCGGTGTGGATGACCGCGGCGATCAGCGAGGGGTCAAGGCCCTTCTCCTGTGCCTGCTGCCGGATCACATCCTCATGACGAAGCGGGAGCGCGATCTCCTGGACGGCGTGATCGAGGTACGGGCGGCTGACCAGATACGCACCGCCAGCCAACATGGCGGCAGCGGCCAGCCATACCGGCCAGCGGCGTGGGGTCGTCCGGCGTGCCTTGGCAGCCGACGTGCGTCGGCTTTGGGCGGCGGACTGCTTGCGCTGCGCGGGCCGGGGGGACGGCCTGCGTGCCTTGGTCTGGGCCACCCACCTAGCTTGGCACGGACCGCCCCGGATAGACCCCTGGTCCCGAGAGTGCCCTGCACGTTGCATGGAATCGGCCGTCCCCGAGCCACCGGACCGCTACCGTTCTCTGGACGTGCGTCTGCGGCGGCCCTGCCCCTGCGCGTGCGCCCCCACCCGATGGTTCGCCTCTTGCCACACCCGTCACTTCGCCGTGCCGCGCTCGTTGGCGCGGTCGCATCGTCGCTCGGCGGCGTCTACCTCCTTTCGACCGATGTGCCCACGGTCTCCGCCGATGTCGCCGCTGATCGCGCCGCCGCAGCCCGTGTGCGCGCAGCAGTGGCAGCCGAGTCCCGCCGCATCGATGCCACCGCCGACGGCCTCGCCGTAGCCGAAGCCCGCCTGGCCAAGCTGAGCGCGCGCGAAGCGGAGCGCCGCCAGGAGTTCCTCGCTGCCCAGAACCGCCTCGTGAACGCACGCGTGCGCCTGACGCGACTGGAGAAGCGCTCCGATCAGGCCAAGGCTGCCCTTGGGGAGACGCTCGCCGCCGCGTACATGCGTGGCAATCCGGACCTCGCCACCACGATCATCGATGCCGAGGGCATCAGCGACGCCATCGAAAAGGTCGAGTTCGAGCATCGCGTCCAGCAGCAGAACGCCAACGCGCTCAGCGCGACGCGGAACGCTCGCA
>JAEMRF010000356.1 GCA_016463515.1 Solirubrobacteraceae bacterium
ATTCAGGTCTTGGTCACGATGACCATCCCGAACTCTTCGCCGCTGGATGCCGACCACCCAGAGCTGCGCGCCCAAGCCCGAGCGATCCTCGATCAAGCCAAACTCCTCACACGCGGGCGCGCCGCGGGCACGATCCTCCCGGTTCGGTCTGGCCAGGAGGGTCGCGTGATCGTCGACCGCGCGAAGGACACGCGGGCACGCGCGGTGATCATGTCGGTGCCGCGCGGCGGCGCCACCCGAGCCGGCTTCGGCCGTGCCCTGGAGACGGTGCTTGCTGAGCGTCCCTGCCGCGTGATCGTCGACACCCCTGCGCCCGTCCGCCCGAAGGCAGGGCCCGAGCCCGAGATGGTCCACGCAGCGCCGCACCGCGGAGACGCAGCCTCATGAGTCCCCAGCCACAGCCGCGGCAGGAGGATGAGCACGCCGCTCCAGCAAGCTTCACGGTCGTCCACGGGCTCGCCGTGCTGACGGCCATCCTGGGCATTCTCATGATCGTCGGCGCTATCGCGGGCGGAGGCGGCCTCGGCTCGTATGGCGTCCTGGTCGGTGCCTTTTTCGTCGCGGCCGGCGTGATGCGTCTGCGGCTCCTGATGGTGAGGGCCCGCCGATGAACAAGCTCCACCTGAGCGTTGATCCGCGCTACGCGTTCACGCGCCTCGGAGGCATCGCGTGGGCCGGCCTGGCCACGACGATCTACGCCACCATCGGCGTCGTCGTCAACAGCGCTGCCGGCCTGGCACCGGTCGCGATGCTCATCGTCGCGACGTTCGTCGCGCTCACCGCACTCACGTACACCGAGCTGACCGGTCTCCGCGACGCCCGCGGCAATCGCCTGGTCGACACCCCCGGGGCCAGCGGCTTTGCGCGGCTCGGGTTCGACGAACTCATCAGTTTCGTGGCCAGCTGGGCGGTCGTGCTCGACCTGCTCCTGCTCACGGCCATCGGCGCAGAGGCGTTTTCGGGGTACCTGCTCGCCGTCGTCTCGTCGTTGACCGACGAGACGACCCTGATGACGCTCGCGGGGGTCACGGCGATCGTGGTGGTTGGCATCCGCAACGCGCGCGGGCCAAACCTCGCGAAGGGCATCGGCATCCGTTTGCTCTTGGCCGCCGACGCCGTCGTGCTGGCGTTCGTTGGCGGAGCACTCCTCGTGCAGGCCGTCCAAGATGGGCTTCCGCTCTTGGAGTTCACGGCTGGCGTCGGGGCTCGTGACGTGATCTTCGCCGCCACCATCGGCGTGGTTGCCGTCACCGGCTTTGAGACCGCTGCGATGCTCGCCGGCGAGACGACGTTGCCCCGTGCCAAACGCGGCCGCTTCCTGCTCACGCTCGGCGCCGGCACGCTGCTCTCGCTCGTGCTTGCTGGTGCCCTGGCGGGCGCGCACCGCGAGGAGCTCATCGATCCCAACAACGTCAACGCCCCGGTGGCCTGGCTCGCCGCGGCGCTCGAGCCCGAGTGGTTGTCCACGTCGGCACGCATCGTGGTTGCCGTCTTGGCCGCGACGACGCTCGCGGTCGCCACGAACGGCGCGATGCTCGCCGTTGCGCGGCTCTCGTCGAGCCTGGCAACGACCAGGCAGATCCCCTCACGCGTCGGACGCCTGAGCCCGAAGTTCGGCACACCCACCACGGTGATCGCCTTGACCGTCGTCTTCACGTCGGTGTTGGTCATCGCGCTCGATCTTCAGACGCTCATCGGTCTCTACGCCTACGGCGCCCTGTTGGCGCTCACGATCGTCCACGCGTCGGTGATCAAATTGCGGTTCTCCCAGCCGCAGGCAGAACGGCGCTACCGCATTCCGCTGAGCGTGCCCGTGGGGAACGGGAGTGTGCCGCTGCCGGCGCTCGTGGCGCTGGTCCTCGCGGTCGCCGGTTGGGTCGGAGTGCTCGTGCTGCACGACCTCTCAGGTTTCGTGGGCACGCTCTGGATGATCGGCGGGATCTTGCTCTACGTTGTCCATCGCCGCGTGTCGGATCTCCCCATGCGCAAGGTCGTCGTGGTCCCCAAGACCGTGCTGAGCCGTGACACCGAGCATGGTGAGTTCGGGTCGATCCTGGTGCCGCTGTTCGGTCGCGCACTCGATGACGACATCGTGCAGACCGCGGGGCGCCTTGCCCGCGATCGCGCGCTCGACGTGGAGGACAGCGGCGGCGCGCAGATCGAGGCGATCTGGGTGTTCGAGATCCCGATGTCGCTGGACCTGTACTCCGCCGTCTCCGACGAGAAGCTCAAGAAGGCGCGTGGCGCGCTCGCTCGCGCAAAGGCCGTGGGGGAGGAGTACGAAGGCGTCAACGTCGCCACGGCGACCGTTCGCGCGCGCCGTGCAGGGCAAGGCATCGTCGACGAGGCCAAGCGCCGCGGCGTCGAGGTCATCGTGATGGCCGCCGAAGACCCATCACGGGTTCGCGGCGGCTCCACCTTCGGCGGAGTCGGCGACTTCTCCGGGCGCGCCATCGGGCCAACCACCGCGTACGTGATGAGCCACGCGCCGTGCCGCGTGCTGCTGACCGCCCCGCCGATGGGCGACGTCGGCGTGTCTGCCCTCGACGTTCAGGTCATGGGCAGCGACACAGCCCCCAAGGCCTAGAAGTCGTCGCCGGGCTCTGAGTCGTCGGAGGCGTTGCTGCGCCTACGGGCAAGCCCGACGCCGAACAGACCCAGGACCGCGAGACCAGCCAAGCTCGGCAGTGCCCAGCTCGGCGCGCCTTCGTCCTGCCCGGAGACATCCTCGACGGGCGCGTCCGCGGCCGGCTCCGGTGAGGTCGGTACGGCGCTCGCCTCGGGCGAGGCGGTCGTCGGTTCCGGTGACGTCGCGGCGGCGGGCTTCCCGGCCTGCGCCGGATCGGGCCCAGGGGCGTTGTTGCCCGCGTTGGTGACGCGCAAACGCTTGCCGTTGCTCAGCGTGACGATCGCTGAGACGTCCCACGCGCGCCAGTCGCCACGGTTCGCCGTCGCGATCTCGGCGTGGTGCGTGCCGCTGTCGTCGCGCTCGGCTTCGACGCGGAACGACTTGCCGCCGTCCGGGCGCACGTAGTACAGGACCTCAGAGCCCGGGCCGGATCCAGGGCCGGCGAGCACGGTCGACACGTCGGCGCCCGGCTTGCCGCCTGGCGTTGTGGTGTCGGACCCCTGGACGCGGATCGTGACGCCCTGGCCGTCGCCCTCAGCGATCGTGGTGCCGCCGTGGCCCGCCGCGACGGCGGGCCAGAGCCCGGCTGCTGCCAGGCAGGTCAGCGTTGCCAGGAGTCTGTTCGTCCGGTCCAACATGCCTG
>JAEMRF010000058.1 GCA_016463515.1 Solirubrobacteraceae bacterium
TCGCCACACCCACGTCGGCCTGGGCGAGCGCCGGGGCGTCGTTGGTGCCGTCGCCGGTCATCGCGACGAGCTTGCCGCCCTCCTGCTCCTTGCGGATCAGGGCCATCTTGTCTTCCGGCGTGGCCTCGGCGAGGAAGTCGTCGACCCCGGCCTCGTCGGCGATCGCTTTGGCCGTGAGCGGGTTGTCGCCGGTGATCATCACCGTCTTGATGCCCATGGCGCGGAGCTCATCGAAGCGCTCGCGCATGCCGTCCTTCACGACGTCCTTGAGGTGCACCACGCCCAGCGCGCGGGCACGCTCAGGCAGCGTGGCGGCGCCGGCCGGCGGCGCGGCGGTCCACGCTTCGGCGACCACGAGCGGCGTGCCGCCGCGGCGCGCCACGTCTTGTGAGGCGTCGCGGACCTCGCGCGGCAGCTCGACGCCGAACTCCTGCAGCCAGCGCGCGACCGCGTCGACCGCGCCCTTGCGCACCAAGCGGCCGCCGGGCTCGTCGAGTCCACTCATGCGCGTCTGGGCGCTGAATGCCACGAACTCGCCCGCAGATTCGCCGACGGGGTTTGGCGCGCTCGTGGTGGCGTCGTTTTCGCCGAGGGTGGCGCTGGCGAGGGTGACGATGGAGCGGCCCTCGGGCGTCTCGTCGGCCAGGCTCGAGAGGCGCGCGACCAGCGCCAGATCGCGGTCGCTCACGCCTGGGGCGGTCAGCAGCTCGGCGGCTTGGCGGTTGCCGTAGGTGATGGTGCCGGTCTTGTCGAGCAGCAGGGTCGACACGTCGCCGGCGGCCTCCACCGCGCGGCCGCTCATCGCCAGCACGTTGCGCTGCACGAGGCGGTCCATCCCGGCGATGCCGATCGCGCTGAGGAGGGCGCCGATCGTCGTCGGGATCAGGCACACCAGGAGGGCGATCAGCACGATCACCGGCTGCGCCCCACCCGAGAAGGTGGCGAGCGGCTGCAAGGTCACCACGGCCAGCAAGAAGATGATCGACAGCGACGAGAGCAGGACCGAGAGCGCGACCTCGTTCGGCGTCTTCTGCCGGGCTGCGCCCTCCACCAGGGCAATCATGCGGTCGATGAAGGTCTCGCCGGGCTTGGCGGTGATGCGTACGACGATCCGGTCCGACAGGACTTTGGTGCCGCCGGTGACCGCACTGCGGTCGCCGCCGGACTCGCGGATCACAGGCGCGGACTCGCCGGTGACGGCGGACTCGTCGACGCTCGCGACGCCCTCGACGACGTCGCCGTCGCTGGGGATCACGTCGCCGGCTTCGCAGACCACGCGATCCCCGACCTGCAGCTCAGACGCCGCAACCAGCGTTTCGATGCCGTCGCCCGAGAGGCGTCGGCCGGCGGCGTCGGTCTTCACCTGCCGCAGGGCGTCGGCCTGCGCCTTGCCGCGACCCTCGGCCACGGCCTCGGCGAAGTTCGCGAAGAGGACCGTGAGCCAGAGCCAGATCGCGAGCAGCCAGGCGAACGTCGACGGGTCGGTCGCTGCCAGGACGGTCGAGAACACCGCGCCGACCTCGACCACGAACATGACCGGCGAGGCGACCATCTGCCGCGGGTCGAGCTTGCGCAACGCACCGGGAATGGCCGAGCGCAGCAGCTCGGGGTTGAGCACGGAGCTGCTCGGGCGCGGGCCGTCGCCTCCGTGGCGACCACGGGGGCGGCCGGGGCCGTGGGGCACCGTGGAACCGTTGGTCTGAGGAAACGCCGAGTTGGTCATCGAATGCCCTCCGCGAGGGGCCCGAGCGCCAGCGCGGGCAGGTAGGTGAGGCCGGCGACGATCAGCACGACGCCGAAGAGCAGGCCGGCAAAGAGGCGCGTATTGGTGGGCAGCGTGCCGGCGGTGGCCGGGACTGCGCCCTGGCGGGCCAGCGACGCCGCCAAGGCGAGCACCAGCACGATTGGCAGGAACCGCCCGAGCAACATCGCGACGCCGAGCCCGAGGTTGTAGAAGGTCGTGTTCGAGGACAGACCACCGAACGCGCTGCCGTTGTTGTTGCCCGCTGAGGTGAACGCGTAGAGCACCTCACTCAGCCCGTGGGGGCCGGTGCCCAGCATCGACGCCTGCGGCCCGTCGAACGACATCGCGATCGCCGTGCCCGTGAGGACGACGGTGGGCGTGACGAGGATGTAGAGCGCGATCAGCTTGATCTCGCCCGGGCCGAGCTTCTTGCGCAGGTACTCGGGGGTGCGACCGACCATGAGCCCGGCGATGAACACCGAGATCATCACCAGGATCAACATCCCGTACAGGCCGGAGCCAACCCCGCCCGGGGCGATCTCACCGAGCGCCATGTTGAGCAGCACCGCGCCGCCTGCGAGCGCGCTGAGCGAGTCGTGGGCAGCGTTGACCGCGCCGGTCGAGGTCCCGGTGGTGGCCGACGCAAACAGTGTCGACGCAGGCACGCCGAAGCGGGTCTCCTTGCCCTCCATCGCGCCCTGCGCCAGCTGCGATGCAGCACCGGGATGCGCGAGCTCGGAGATCGTGGTCCCGAGGACGACGAGCCCCAGAATCCCGGCCATCACGACCGTGACCGTGCGCGCCTCGCGGCGATCGCCGACGAGTTTGCCGAACGCCGAGACGAGCGCGAACGGGATCAGCAGGATCGCCACGATCTGAAGGAAGTTGGTGAACGGATTGGGGTTTTCCAGCGGGTGGGCGGAGTTCGCGTTGAAGAAGCCGCCACCGTTGGTCCCGAGCTCCTTGATCGCCTCCTGCGAGGCAACCGGTCCGCCGAGCAGCGACTGCGACGCCCCGCTGAGCGTGGTGACCTCCCGCGGCTCCACGAGGTTCTGTGCAACGCCGCCGAGCACGAGGAGCACGGCCAGCACGGCGGACAGCGGCAGCAGCACCCGGATGATCCCGCGCACGAGGTCGACCCAGAAGTTGCCGAGGCGATCGGTGCGGGTGCGGGTGAACCCGCGGATCAGCGCGACGGCTACGGCCAGGCCGACCGCGGCGCTGGCGAAGTTCTGCACCGCAAGGCCGGCCATCTGCGTGAGGTAGCCGACGGCTGATTCACCGCTATAGCTCTGCCAGTTGGTGTTCGTGACGAACGAGATCGCCGTGTTGATCGCCTGGGCGGTCTCCATCGGCGCCATGCCGCCGGAGAGCGGGAGCTCCCCCTGGACCTTCAGCAGCCCGAAGAGCGCGAGCATCGAGGCCACTGAGAAGCCGAAGACCGACGCGAGGTAGACCGTCCACCGCTGGTCGGCGCGAGGGTCGATCCCGCCGAGGCGGTAGATCCACCCCTCGACGCGCAGGTCGCGCTCGCTCGTGAAGGTGGCCGCGAGGTAGTTGCCCAGCGGGCGAGCGAGCAGGCCGACGGTGAGCGCGACGAGCGCGGCCTGCAGCAGGGCACTGGCCGTGACCGACATCAGAACCGCTCCGCGCGGGCGACCGCGTAGAAGAGATAGATCAGCAGGGCAACGGCCGCGACCAGACCGACGCCGTTGGCGGAGGAGATCGCGAGAGGAAGAGCAACCATGACTCGCCGAGCTTGCGGCCCGGCGGGCCTACGCCGGCGAGTCTTGACGCCGTCTTGACGGCCCCCGCAGGGATCGATGCGCGGCCGCTACGCCGCGCGGGGCCGCTACGCCGCGATGAGCGCGGTGCGCACGGTGTGCATCGCGTGCTCGGTCGCACGCCAACGGTCGCTGCCGACCGCCGCACCGCACGACTCCACCAGGCGATCCTCGCGGAGCCGCCGCAGGGCGTCGGCGGTGTCTGCGGCGTCGCAGCCGCGCTTGAGGGCCAGGGCGCGGGTGAGCTGCTCGGCGGTGGTGAACGCGCCATCGGTGAGCTGAACCGGGTGCTCGCGGCGGCGGTCGACGAGGTGCGTGAGGACGGCGTTGAGCAGCCCCTCGGGGCCGTCGGACGGATGGGCCCAGGGACCGTCGGTGCGTAGGGCCGAGAGCAGGTCGCCGTCGTGACGAAGATCAAGCAGTGTGAACTCAGGACTCATGGCGTTTCTCCCCAGACGACGGCCGCGATGAAACTGAACGTACGCCTAAAATCCGGTAAGACGAAATACCCGGGGTCATGTCACTCAAGGGCGGGCGCGGGGACGCTCCAGGGGCGCTTCAGAACATCGTCTGGTCGGTTGCCTCGACGACCGGCACATACTCCGCGAGCCACCCGAGGAACTGCTCGTCGGGCATGGGGCGCAGCAGCAAATAGCCCTGGATCGACGTGCATCCCTCCTCACGCAGGACGGCCAATTGCTCGGCCGTCTCGACCCCCTCGGCCACCGTGTCGAGCTTGAGCAGCTGCGCCAAGCCAAGGGTGGCCTGCACGATCGCCAGGTCCACCGGCCGGGTGTCGATACCGCTCACGAACGACCGGTCGATCTTGAGCGCGGTGACGGGGAGGCGCTGCAGCCACTGCAGTGAGCTGTGGCCGGTGCCGAAGTCGTCGAGCACCACGCGCACGCCAAGGTCATTGAGCGACAGGATGCGCTTGGCAGCCACGTCGAGATCGTCGAACAGGCCCGACTCCGTGAGTTCCAGGCAGAGGCGACTGGGCGGCAGGCCAGACGCCTCCAGCGCGCCTCTGACGTCGTCGATCAGTCCTTCGTCGCGCAGCTGAATCGGTGAGACGTTCACGTGGATGTCGAGCGGGTCCTGCTGCACGGGCCACTCGGCCGCCAGCCGGCACGCCTCGTGCAGCACCCACCGGCCCAGCGGCAGGATCAGTCCGCAATCCTCGGCCACGGGAATGAACTCATTCGGGCCGATCGCGCCACGGCCCGGGTGCGTCCACCGCAGCAGCGCCTCGGCGCCCGCCACGCTGCCGCTGCGGATGCTCGCAATCGGCTGGAACGCGAGCGAGAGCTGCGGCGTGCCAATCGCGGCCCGGAGTTCGCCAGCGAGTTCGATCTCTTCTTCGACGCCTTGCGCCAAGTCGGCGTACGCCGCGGCAGTGCTGCCATCGAGTGCTGCTGCGTTGGCAGCTCTCGTTGCTCGGCTGAGCGCAGCATCCGCGCCGTCGCCCACGCTGGCATCGGCGGTGCCGACGACCGGCCCGAGCAGGTACTCAAAGCCGTCGATCACGACCGGCGGCTCGAGCCCCGCGACCAGTCGCTCAGCAAGCTCTCCCGCTTTGCTGGCTTCGGGGCCGTCGACGAGCACCACGAAGCGGCGCCCGCCGACGCGCGCAATCGTCGACTCGGGCCCGGTGAGGCGACGCAGCCGATCGGCGGCAGCAAGCAGCACCGGCTCCGGCACGGCTCCCGCTTCGGTGGCAAGGCCCGTCAACCGAACCAGCAGCACGGCCACGCGCCGGTCGTCGCGCTTCAGCGCCGCAGCGACGGACTGCTCGAAGCTGAGGCGATTGGGCAGACCGGTGAGCTCGTCGTGGAGCGCCAGATAGGCCAGCCGGGCCCGGCCACGCTCGCGCTCGGTCACCACGGCGCCGGCGAAGATCGCGAGCAGTCCTCCGGACACCATCGACGCAGAGATCAGCCACAGGCCGGTCTCGCTCTCGCCGATGGAGAACGCGACGACCGCCGAGAGCGACCACAGCAGCAGTCCGATACTGGCCGCGGGCATCCCCAGCCGGAGCGCCACCCAGGCCATGGGCAGCGGCGCGATCGGGAGCAGATCGCCCGAGCCTTGGATCGCTACCGCCGGGACCAGCAGGGTTGCGGCCAACATCGCCCAGAACTCCGGTCCGAGGGCCAGCGCCTCCCGCAGCGCAGCCACGGCCTGCGGTGCCCGCGCTGGCATCCCGGCCAGCACGAGGAGCGCCGGCGTGACGGTGAGGATGCCGATGGCGTCGCCGATGAAGTACACCCGGACCGTCTCCCAGTAGGCCGTCCATGCATCGGCCTGCAGGGTGAGGAGCAGTGCGACCCCCGCCAGCGCCACGACCGCCGACCCCGCGATCGTGGCGAACGCAAACCACAGCACGTCGCGCAGGCGGCTCAGCGCCGGCTCGACGGTGAGCCGCGGGCGCAGCAGCAGACCGATCACGCCCCACAACACCGCCTGCGTCAGCCCTTGCGCCACGCAGTCCAGCAGGTCGCCGTTGCCGCCGCGTAGGAGGAGCTGCACCGTGTCGGCGACGAAGATGAGGGGCATCGCGCGCCAGCCGCAGGCGAGCACGATCGCAAGGCTCAGGCCCACCGGCGGGTACCAGGGCGAGACGATCTTGGCCGTCGCGAGTTCAGCCGACAGCGTCGCGAGGACGCCGTAACCGGCGATGAACGCCAGCCAGACCCCTGGCGGGACCCGGTCGCGCTTCCACGCAAGCACCGGCGCCGAACTGTCGTGCCAAGCGGCTCGCCCGAGCGCACCGAAGCGCGACGCTCGCAGGTGTGCGTCGGAGGTGACCACCGAAGACGGGGGTTGACTCACCGCTTCAACCTATGCGCGGTTGCGCGCGCGGTAAAGGGAGTTCCGCCGTGCTCTGGCACGTCCGTGCGTCGGCGCCAGCCATGCGGGCGCGCACCTGCCACCCGCCGCGGACGGCCGCCTTGACCCCCGGACTCGACATTCGGTCTATTTACTCTTTTCTAGGCCCTAAGGTTTCTGAGGAAGCCCCAGCTGTCCCTTCTCCGGTCCCAAAGCCCGCTTCGCCCCGTTCTTCCTCATGCACTCGCGCTCTCTCAAGTTCACACTCATCCCGGCCCTGCTGGCCGTGGCCGTCGTGCCGCCCGCGGCCGACGCAGCTCGCCGCTCGGCGCCTGTGGATCGGGTGGCCCCGAGGACCGCACCCATCGTCACCACGACGGCCACGGCTGCAGCTTCTGTAGCCGTGCCCGTCGCGTCTGCCACCGCGGCTGCTGCCGCCGACACCGTGACGGCCGCGCCGATCATCAACGAGATGACGCAGGCCTGCACCGACACGCCGACCTTCAAGGCCTTCCAAGCCTTCGGCGACAACGCCGACTACGCCTTCGCTCCCGGCGGCAGCTTCGAGAACGGCGCACCCGGCTGGAGCCTGGACGGCGCCAGCGTGGTCGACGACAACGACACCTCGGGCGTCTTCGGTGGCAACAAGGCCCTGAGCATCCGCGACGGCGGGCGCGTCGTGTCGCCCTGGTTCTGCGTGACCCCGGCCAATCCACACTTCCGGTTCGTCACCTACGGCGGCGAGGTCGAGATGGAGATCGACTACAAGGTCATCGGCGAGTCAGACATCGACGACGATCTCGTCGGCGAGACCAACGGCGGCCGCTCCTGGGGACCGTCCGAGATGCACGAGCTCGCGACGGAGATCCCATCGTCCAAGCTCGCCAAGGGCGTGCTGGCTCGCGTGATCTTCGAAGCCGAGGACGACATCCGCGTCGACAACGTCCTCATCGATCCCTACCGCCGCGGCTAGCCGACGGCGCCAGCTCGGCTCGGCCGCGCGCAAACGGCCCGGTCTGGGCCGCGGCTCAGTCGCTTTCGGGCGGCAGTGAGCCAGTGCCCTTGAAGCGCAACGAGTCGCGCATGCGGGCGGTCATCGCGCGACGGTTCTGCCCGCGCCAGCGGCTGGTGCTCGGCACCGTGGTGCGCACGAGCTGGGTCCACTCGTCGAGCGGAAGCTCGCCGGAGATCAGCTGAGACAGACCGGAGGTCACCGGCGCTTGCACGCCCGCGAGCGAGAGGGCGCGCGCGAGCAGCGGCACGGTCTCCATCGCCTCGACGGCTTGGCCCACGCGAGCAGGAATCTCCTCGCTTGGCACGCCCGCGGCCAGCAGCTCGCCGGCGCGGCGGTTGCGACTATGCGGCGCCAGCGCCGTGGCGACCAGGTCGCCGATGCCCGCGAGGCCGAGCAGGCTCTGCGGGCGGGCGCCCAACCGAGCGGCGTAGTCCCAGACTTCGGCAAAGATGTGGCCGGCGGCAGCACCCGCGGCGTTGAGTCCCTGCGCCTCGGTCGCGCCGGCGGCCAGGGCCGCAGCATTCTTCGCGACCCCTCCGAGCTCCACGCCGACCGGGTCCAGGGTCTTCTCGCAGACGACCCCAGCCCGCAGGAAGACCTGCTGGATGAGGTTCGCGACGTTCTCGTTCTCGGACGCGACGACGAGCGCGGCCCCGTCGTTGACCATCTCTTGCGCGTGGGCAGGCCCGCCGATCGCGGCGACGCGGAGCGGGCCAAAGCGCTGGGCGAGCACGCGTGAGGGAAGCTGGCCGTCCGGTGGGACGAGGCCTTTGCTCATCGCGACGATCGGAACCCGGTTGCGCAGGCCGCGGGCTTCCAGCTCGGCAACGGTCTCGGTGATCGCGCTGGACGGCAGGCCGAGGAAGATGATCTCGCCGCGTGAGAGGCCGGACTCCACGGATTCGATGCGCAGCTCCTGCGGGAGCGTGATGCCAGGCAGGTAGCGGGCGTTCTCGCGGCTCTCGCGAAGCTGCTCAGCCTGCTCTTCGGTGCGGGTCTGCAGCGTGGTGCGCAGCCCTCCGCGGGCCAGCAGGACCGCGATGGCCGTACCGAACGAACCAGCCCCGACCACGATCGCACGGCGGCCGATGGGATTCGGCAGCACCATCGAGGTGATCGTGGACCGCGCGGCGGCCCTGGGTTGGCGAGGGGCAGGCATCGGCGCACGCAAGCTTCGCAGACGCGCCGCGCAGCGGTCGCACGGACCGTCTCAGCGCGTCGCCAGGTACCGCCCCGCGGCTACGAGGTCCTGCCGTGTGGGCGCTTCGATGATCTCCATCAGGTCGATGATCCGCGCGTCGAAGGCGCTCAGCGTGGTGGAGCCCACGACAGCGTGGCATGGCACGCCGCCTTGCCGTGCGCGAGTCGCCAGCTCCCCCGGCGCTTTGCCGCGCAGCGTCGTGCGATCCAGGCGGCCCTCGCCGACGATCACGAACCGCGCGGCCCGCATCCGCGCGTCGACGCCGAGCGTCGCCAGCACGAACGCGGCACCGGGCTCGATCGCGGCCCCGAGGGCGGCGTGGAGTCCGCCGGAGAGCCCGCCGCCCGCGCCGGACCCGCGCGTGAGGGCCGGAGAACTGGGGAAGGTCGCTGCCAGGGCCGTGAGCCGCTGCTCGAGCTCAGCGATGTCGGCCGGACTGGCGCCCTTCTGAGGACCAAACACCGCAGGTGCGTCGGCCCAGGTGGTCTCCACATCCACCAGACAGGTGAGTTTGGCGCCACGCAGGCCACCTGCCTCCTCGATCGCATCCAGCGCGCCTGCACCGCCGTCGACGGTCGCCGAGCCACCACAGGCCACGAGCACCAGCTCCGCGCCGGCGTCGATGGCGGCAGCGATCAGCTGCCCGGTGCCGGCGGTGCTCGCCCGGAGTGGATCTCGCTCGATCTCTGCCACCAGTGGCAGACCACTCGCCGACGCCATATCGAGGACCGCGGTGCGCGGCGGGCGGCGCTTACCCGCCGGAGGATCCAGCAGCGTGAACGCCGCCAGGACCTCATCGCCGAGCGGCCCGTCCACGCGGACTTCGTGCACCGCACCGCCGAGCGCACCGCGCAGCAGATCGGCGGTGCCCTCGCCACCGTCGGCGATCGGGCATTCGTCGGCCGGAACTCCCTCCGCCCGGAGCCCTTCGGCGATGGCCGCAGCGACCTGCGGCGCGGTGAACGTGCCCTTGAACGCATCCGGGGCAACCAGGACCGGCCGTGTGTCGTCTGCCCACGCCATCGGCGCCGATCATCGCAGGGTCGCCACCGTCGGCGACGCGGAGGTCCGGCCATCGAACCGCGCGGCCGGAGGCGAGCGAAGATCGGAGCCGCGCAGCCCGAGGCGTAGTGTGCGGGCCGCCGTGACGCGCCAGCTCAATCCCATCGACGAACCCGGCGACGCCGCGCCACCGCGCCACGTGAGCCTGTCGGAGGCCGAGCGCGACGCGCTCGCTGCGCGCACCATCCGCGTGGTCTTCGCCGCCCAGATCTTCAGCGGGGCTGGCTTGGCTGCGGGCATCACCGTCGGCGCGCTCTTGGCCGAGGAGATGATCGGCCGCAGCGGCGTCGGAGGCCTGCCGACGGCGCTGTTCACCATCGGCTCGGCAGCGGCTGCGCTGCTGGTCGGCCGATTGACGCAGCGCTCGGGGCGCCGGCCCGGCCTCGCCGCTGGCTACGCCGTCGGCGCGATCGGCGGCGCCGGAGTCGTGGCGGCCGCGACCATCGACAGTGTCGGCCTCCTGCTGGTCTCGTTGCTGCTCTATGGCTCGGGCGTCGCCACCAACCTGCAGGCGCGCTACGCGGGCGCCGACCTCGTGGCCCCCGCACGCCGTGGCCGCGCGGTGAGCACCGTGCTGGTGGCCACCACGCTCGGCGGCGTGATCGGGCCCAACACCGTGGAGTTCACCGGCGGGCTCGCGACCGATCTGGGGACCCCCGCGCTTGCCGGCCCCTTCATGCTCGCGACCGTGGCCTACACGGTCGCGGCGCTCGTGGTCGCCGTGCTACTTCGCCCCGACCCGCTCCTGACGGCCCGACGGCTGGCAGCGGTGGACGCCCCCGCGGCACCGGTCGGGAAGCCCGACGGCACCTCCGGACTTGCACGCTCCGCGGTCTCCGCCGCCTCGACACCCGGTGCCCGCACTGGGCCTGCGCAGGCTGCCGAATCCGATGCAGCGCGCCGCAGCCTGCTGATGCTCGGTGCCGCGGCCATGATCATCACGCAGGTCGTGATGGTCGCCGTGATGACGATGACCCCGATCCACATGCGCGACCACGGCCACAGCCTGAGCGACACGGGGCTCGTCATCTCGATCCACATCGCTGCGATGTTCCTGCCGTCGCCCATCACCGGGCGACTCGTGGACCAGGTCGGACGCAAACCGGTGATCGCCGCCGGCGGCGCAACGCTCGCAGCAGCAGGGCTGCTGGCTGCCGCAGCTCCCGCCGACTCGATGGTGTTGCTGACCTTCGCCCTCGCGCTGCTCGGCCTGGGTTGGAACCTGGGGCTGGTGGGCGGCACCGCGCTCGTGACCGACGCCACGCCGCTGGCTCAGCGGGCCCGCACCCAAGGCAACGTCGACCTGGGCGTGGCCCTGTCCGGCGCCGCCGGTGGCCTTGGCAGCGGCTTCATCGTCGCAGGCACCAGCTACGCCCTGCTCTCGCTGCTGGGCGGAGCGCTCGCGCTGGCGATCCTGCCGTTCCTGGTGGCCGGGCCGCGCCCCGAGCGCTAGCTCTTGTGCGCGTTCAGGCAGGCCGCAAGGCGCTGCACGCCTTCGTCGACCTGATCCGCGCGCACGGCTGAGTAGGCCAGGCGCAGCGAAGACTTGCCGCCTTCGAGCAGGAAGTCCGAGCCCTTCACGAACGCCACGTCGAAGTCGGCCATCTTGCCGGCTGCGGCCTCGACGTCGTAGCTCTCGGGCAGCTCGGCCCAGAGGAAGTAGCCGCCGTCGGGGCGCACGAACTTGGCCTCGGGCAGGTGCTGCTCCAGCGAGTCGGCGAGCAGGTCGCAGCGCTCGCGCAGCTTGGCCTTCACGTTGGCGATGGCGGCGTCGTAGCGGGGCTTGTCCTGAGCGAGCTCATAGACGACGGACTGGGCCAGCATGTCCGGGGCGATGTAGGTGTTGGTCGCGCGGCGCACGATCTTGGCGATCAGGTCCGGGGCGCCGACGAGGTAGCCCACGCGCACGCCCGGGCAGACCGTCTTCGAGAACGACGAGGCGTAGACGACGCGCTGGGGGGCCAGCTCGTACATCGTCGGCAGCTCGTCGCCGCGGAAGCGGATCTCGCGGTACGGGTCGTCCTCGAAGATCAGGAAGTCGTACTCCTCGGCGAGCTCGATCAGCTCCTGACGCTTCTCCAGCGGCAGGGTCGAACCACCGGGGTTCTGGTAGTTGGGGATGATGTGCGCGAACGTCGGGCGCAGGCCACCCTCAAGGGCGGCGCGCAGGGCGCTCGTGCTGATGCCGTCGGCCTCGAGCTCGATGGCGGTGAGGTCGGCGCCACGCTCAGCCAGACCCAGCAGCGTGCGGTCGTAGCTGGGCTTCTCGACGACCACCGACGCACCCGGCGTGACGAGTTCGTCGAACAGGAACGCGTCGGCCTGCATCGAGCCGTTGGTCACGACCACGTGCTCGGGGGCGACCCCATGCTTTTCCGCCAGGAGCTTTCGCAGGGGCACGTAGCCCACGGCCGTGCCGTAGGCGGTCGTTCCAGCCGGGTCATTGGTGAATGCCCGGTCGGCAGCGGCACGCAGGCCCTCGATGTCGACGATGTCGACGGACGGGGCGCCGCGTGAGAACGAGATCGCGTCAGCCATAGCGGCGACGATAGCCCGCCGCAGGGGCTTGCCGTCGGCTCCCCCAGGTCTGCCTGCTCAGGCGGGACTAGTGGTCGCGCTCGGCGGCGGCCGCCAGGCGACTGACCAGCTCCGTGATCTCCGCGCGCAGCTGACGCGCGGCATCCAGGTGGTCCTCGAGTGCCTGGGTGCGGGCGACGATCCGACCCACCAGTTCGTGGACCGAGGCGGAAGGGTCGCCGGCGTCCTGGGCAATGGGGTGCTCGTCGTGGGCCTGGTCGGCCGCGAGCGGAAGCGGGCCGGGGTCGTCCGGGAAGAAGGGCTCGTAGTCGCTCCAGGTCGGGTCCGGGCTTGGCGCGAGCCCGGGTGCCTGCTCGGCCGGCGCCTCGACGCTTGGCTCCTGCATCGGCAGCGGTGCGTCGTACGGCTGCTGCTCAAACTGGGGCTGTTGCGCAAACGGCGGCTGCTGGTCGAACGGTGGCTGCGGCTCGAAGGGCGGCTGCTGCTCGGAGGGCGGCCGGTACTCGAGCGGCGGCTGCTGCTCGGTAGCCGCCTCTGGAAGCTCAGGAGACGGCTGCGGCGCGGGAACGGCGCCCAGTCCACCCAGTGCGGTCGTCGGACGCGCCGCGAACCCGGCCGACTGCGATGAAAACGCCGGTGGCGGAGGCGTACGAGGCTCGGGCGGCGCCGGCCGCGGCGGCAGCTCCGGAAGCGACTCGTCGAGGACGCCGCGAGTCGCCTGCTCGATGCGGTCGACCGCGTGCACCACGGCAGCGATCGCGTCGTCGAGTCGGTCGTCGGCCATGGCGCGACGGT
>JAEMRF010000357.1 GCA_016463515.1 Solirubrobacteraceae bacterium
GCGGCGCCGAGCTCGCGTCGGGAGCCCCCGCGGACGTGCCGCCCCCGTGCACGGTGCCGACCCAGGCGGTGATGCCGGCTGCTTCGGCAGCCTCGCGCTGTGCCGGCGGGACGGTCGCCAGGAGGACGAAGTCCTCGCCGGCGGTGGCGGCAAACCAGGCGGGATCGTGGCCCGCTTGGAGTGCGACGGGCTCGACCCCGGCGGCGACCGGGATCGCGGTGAGGTCCAGGCGCAGTTCCACGGCGCTCGCCGTGCTTACGTGACGTGCGTCTTGGACGACGCCGTCGGACACGTCGATCGCGGCGGTGGCACCGGCCGCGAGGAGCGCTGCGCCTTGGGCGAGATGCGGCTCGGGCCGCAGGTAGGCGCGCAACAGGTGCTCGGGGTCCTGACCCGGAAGGCTGGCTGGGTCAACCTCGCCGAGGAGCAGCGCGAGGCCCGCGCCCGCGGCGCCGAGTGGCCCAGTGAGCCCGATCAGATCACCGGTTCGGGCGCCGCTTCTCCTGAGCACCGCTGGCTCGCCGGATGCGCCGGAGTCTGCCCAGCCGACCACCGTGATTGACAATGCGACCGCTGGCCCAGCCGTGACATCGCCGCCGACCACGCTCACGCCGTAGCGCGCAGCGGCATCGCCAAGTCCCTCGGCTAGGGCGAGCGCGAGGTCGTCCGGGAACGAACGGGGCAGCGTAAGTGCGGCGTACGCCTCGATCGCGCATGCGGGCGACCCGTCGCGTGGCTGCTCCGTCGAGCGAGAAGCCCCAGGCGTCCCCACGCCCATCGCGGCGAGGTCCGAGAGCGCCGTGGTGAGCGCGCGCCACCCAAACGCCCGCGCGGAGTCGCGCGGGTCGCCGAGGTCGAGCCGCGCATGGAAGCCGTCGACCGTGGTGTCGACCGACATCACGGAGTGCGATCCCCCTGCGCGCACGACCGCAGCATCGTCGCCACTGCCTACGACGACGCGCCCGCCGGCCGCAGGCAGGCGCTCGCGGAACGCGGCGATCAGGTCGAACTCAGAGCGAGTCATAGCGCCACATTGTCACGGCGCGCACGGGCAGGACATCCGCGACGAGGACGCGCAGTCCGCGATCCTTGTCGAGCTGCACTGGCTGAGGCAAATAGCACTAAGACACACAATGCACCACATTCCCAATAAGCCCTCTAGTAGTGTCTGCTACCTTCAGGCGCTCATCCTCTACCTCCGTAAGGAACACACATGTTCAAGACACGCACTGCCGTCCAGGTCCTGCTGGCAGCAACTGCGGTGGGAGCTGTCTCGGCCCCGTCCGCCTCGGCGGCATCGATCGGCCAGCTTTGCCAGGCGAACCGGTCCTTTACCTACAACTCCATGTACGTGCCCAAGGGAGGGTGGGTTCGGATCTTGGGATTCGCCGGAGGTTCCTACCACGTGCGGTACACAACCTCCGGCGGCCTGGTCTACACCGGCTTTGCGGTGCGCAGCTACGTCGGGAACTGCAAGTGGTAGCTAACTGACCGACGGGCTGCCCGTCGCTCAGTAACACTGAGATGCGGCAGTCCAACCGCCGCACTTGCGAGCCCTGGGTCGGCGTGCCCGCCAAACGGCGGCGGCTCCGACCCAGGTGCGTGCGGGGCGCCCCAGGAACGGAGCTATACGTGAGCGCGGGGCCAGGCTGCCCCGCGGAAGGAGTGCCTACCGGTGGCGGTAGACGATGCGGGCGCGGTCGAGGTCGTAGGGCGACAGCTCGACGCGGACCCGGTCGCCCGGGAGGATGCGGATACGGAATCGGCGCATCTTGCCGGCGACGTGGCCGAGGACCACGTGGTCGTTGTCAAGCTTGACCTTGAACATTGCGTTCGGGAGGGCCTCAACGACCTCGCCCTCGAACTCGACTTTTTCTTCCTTCGCCATGCGACCAGGCAACTTATCACCGTGGAGCGCTCGGGTCGGTCGTGCCTGTGAACGAGCGTGGTCGGGCGAGCGCACAGCGCGCGGACAAGCGGAACGGCCGCAGGGTCTACTGAACGGCGTCTGGGCCGCGCTGCTGCGCCGGCGGCGGGACCCCACCAGCAGGCGCTTCTGGAGCGGCGCCGGTGCCGCCAGTGCCGCCCGTTCCACCGCCGCCGGTGCCGCCCCCGCCGGTGCCACCGCCACCGGTACCACCCGTGCCTCCGCCACCGCCGGTGCTGGGCGTATTGGTGGTGGGCTTCTTGATCGGCTCCTGGCCCCGGGTATCGGGGGTCGTCGTCTCAGCGCCGTCCTGCTCGCCAAGGTCGTCGCCCGTGCCGTCGCCGCCGCTGCTGGCAAAGCGGCCGCGGAACTTCGTTGCGCTGATCGGTTCGGTCACCTGCTTGAACTCGCCGCAGGGCTTGCCCTTCACGGCTTCCTTCATGTAGGCCCCCCAGATCTGGGCCGGGAACGTGCCGCCGGCGACCGATCCGCCCTGGAACTGCGAGTTCATCTGGATCGGATCCGGCTCGTACCCGACCCAAACCGACGTCGACATGCGGGGCGTGAACCCGACGTACCAGGCGTCGTAGAAGTCGTCGACGGTGCCGGTCTTGCCAGCTGACGGGCACTGGATCTGCGCACGACCGCCGGTGCCACCCGTCACGTTCTGCTCGAGGATCTTCGTCACCTCACCGGTGACGCCGTTCTCGAACGTCTTCGCGCGCTTGGGATTGCCGAGATTGAAGGTCTTGCCGCTGGGGTAGCGCGTGCTCTTGGGGAACACCACGCGCTTGATCGCCGTTGGCTGGTTCTTGAAGCCACCGCTGGCGATCGTTGCGTAGGCGTTGCTCATTTCCAGCGGGGTGACGCCGTACTTGATGCCACCCAGCGATTCGGCCGGCAGGCCCTCAAGCTCGGACTTGATGCCCATGTCGACGGCTGCCTTCTTCACGAGCCGCGGCCCGATGTCGAGGGCAAGCTGCATGTAGACGGTGTTGTCGGACGTCAGCGTGCCGCGGACCAGGTTCATCGAGCCGCCGTACGTGCCGCCGTACGTCTTGACCTTGATAGGCCCGAACGGCCCGCTCTTGATGTCGATCGGCTTGGACACGTAGGTCGTCGACGACGGGTCAACCCCGCGCCGCACGGCGGCCATCAGCGTCATCGTCTTGAAGGTCGAGCCCGGACGGCGCTTGATCTGCGCCGCGAGGTTGAACTTGCGGGCCGCGTACGACTTCGACGAGGCCATCGCGAGGATCTGCCCGTTTGCCGGGTCGATCGACACGATCGCCGACGACGGCATGCCCGGAGCCCCGAGGTTGTCGGCCATGGCCTTG
>JAEMRF010000358.1 GCA_016463515.1 Solirubrobacteraceae bacterium
AGGAACCGCGCCACCGCGATGAACGGCTCGTGGCTGTACTGCTCAAAGCACAGCCACTGGTTGACCAGCGCCCGCTCGTATGGGTCTGAGGGCACATACTGCGTGCCCTCCGCGAAGTACGCGAGGATCGCGTTGGACTCGGCCAAAGGGCGGCCGTCGTCGAGCACGATCGTGGGCACGCGCAACGCCGGGTTGATGTCGCTCAGCACTGCGGCGCGGTTGCTGCGATCGACCACGCTCAGTTCACGTCGGTCGTAGGTGAGGCCGCGGTGCGCCAGGATCTGGCGGACCTTCCAGCAGTTCCCTGAGACCGACGAGTCGTAGAGCAGCATGTCCGCGACCTTACGGTCCGCCAACCTTCGATGCCAGGGTGTGCGTGTCCGGGTCTGCTCGCCCTCGCGGGATGCTCCCTGAACCGCGGAGGTCAGGATGGGTGTGGCGTAGGCACCACTGTGCGGCGCCCTACCCCGAGGACGACACCGTGAGCCCAAGCACCACTTCCTCCCCTTCCGCGGGCGCTCAGAACGCCGCGCGTGACGTCCAGGATGGCGCGCGCCAAGCCAAGGAGAGCGAGAGTTTTCGCTGGCTGGTCCGCTTGGGCCTCATCGCCTACGGCGTCGTGCACCTCCTCATCGGCTGGCTCGCAATCCAGTTGGCCCTCGGGGACTCGCAAGGCTCAGCCGACAATGGTGGTGCGCTGCACACGCTCGCGGAGACGCCGGTCGGGCGACCGCTCCTCTGGCTGCTGGTGGTCGGATTCGGCGCACTGGTGATCTGGCAACTCGCCGAGGCCGCGATCGGCCACGAGGACCGGGATGGCGCCAAGCGCACCGCCGAACGCATCCTCTCGGCCGCCAAGGCTGTGATCTACGGCGCCCTGGCGTTCACGTCGGCCAAGATTGCATCCGGCGGGAGCTCCGGCGGCGGATCCTCGACCGAAGAGACGTGGACCGCCCGCCTGATGGAAGCCCCCGCTGGCCAGGGGCTCGTGGGGCTGGTGGGGCTCGGCATCCTTGCGCTCGGCGCCGGTCTTGCCTACTACGGCTGGTCGGAGAAGTTCACCAAGCACCTCAATGGCAGCGGCCGCGGGGTCGTCCGCGCCGGCAAGGTCGGCTATCTCGCCAAGGGCGTGGCCTTCGGCGTTCTGGGGGCGCTCTTCGTGGTGGCGGCCGTCGAGCACGACGCACAAAAGGGCGGCGGCTTGGACGACGCACTCAAGACGATGCTCGGCCAACCGTACGGCCCGATCCTCGTGGGCGTGGTCGGCCTCGGGATCGCGTCGTACGGCGTGTACTGCTTCGCCCGCGCTCGGGATCTGCGCACCGCCTGAGCGAGCTACCCCGGGAGAGCGTCAGACGGCGGCGCCGGCCGCCTTGGCCATCTCGAATTCGCGACGCGCTTCCCGCAGCTCATCACGCAGATGGGCAGCATGCTCGAAGCGCAGTTCCTCCGCGGCCTGCGCCATCTCCTCTTCGAGCTCGACGATCATCTGCTGCAGCTCGACGACGTCCTTGGTGTCGCGGTCCGCGGCGCTGCGCCTGCTCTTGCCGCGCTTGTTCGGCAGCTTGGACTGGTCGGACTGCAGGAATTCCGCGATGTCGGACACGCCCTTGACGATCGCCTGCTGCTCGATGCCGTGCTCCTCGTTGTAGGCAACCTGGATCGCTCGGCGGCGATCGGTCTCGTCGAGGGCCGTCTGCATCGATGCGGTCACCCGGTCGGCGTACATGATCACGCGGCCGTCGATGTTGCGGGCCGCGCGGCCAATCGTCTGGATGAGCGAGGTCGCTCCGCGCAGGAAGCCTTCCTTGTCGGCGTCGAGGATGCCGATCAGGCTCACTTCGGGGATGTCGAGGCCCTCGCGCAAGAGGTTGACGCCGACGAGCACGTCGTACACCCCCAGCCGAAGGTCGCGGATGATCTGGATCCGCTCGAGCGTGTCGACCTCGCTGTGGAGGTACGAGACCTTGAACCCCAGCTCGGTGAGGTAGCCCGAGAGGTCCTCCGACATCTTCTTCGTCAGGGTCGTGACGAGCGTCCGCTCGCCCTTCTTCACGTTCTCGCGGATCTCGCCCATGAGGTCGTCGACCTGATTCTTCGTCGGACGGACCATCACGTCGGGGTCGGTGATGTAGGTCGGGCGCACGATCTGCTCGGTCAGCGTGGTGCAGTGGCCCCGCTCGAACTCACCGGGCGTCGCTGAGACGAACACGACCCGCGGGACGCGCTCCAGGAACTCCGTGAAGGTCTGCGGGCGGTTGTCGAGCGCGCTGGGCAGGCGGAATCCGTGATCGACGAGCACCTGTTTGCGGGAGCGGTCGCCCTCGTACATCGCGCCGACCTGCGGAAGCGTCTGGTGGGACTCGTCCATGAAGCAGACGAAGTCGTCGGGGAAGTAGTCGAGCAGGCACCACGGGCGCTGACCTGGTTCGCGGCCGTCGAGGATGCCCGAGTAGTTCTCGATGCCGTTGCAGAAGCCCGTCTCGCGGAGCATCTCCATGTCGTACTGGGTGCGCTGGCGCAGGCGGTGGCTCTCGAGCACCTTGCCTTGGTCCTCGAGTTCTTTGCAGCGGGCGTTGAGTTCGGCCCCGATCCGCTCCACGGCGATCGCGATCTGATCGCGGTCCACGTTGTAGTGGGTGGCAGGCCACACGCCGAGGTGACCGAGGTCGTCGTCGATCATCTCCCCCGTGAGCGTGTCGAAGTGCTGGAGACGCTCGATCTCGTCGCCGAAGAGCGTGATCCGGTAGGCCGTCTCCGAGTACGCGGGGAAGACTTCGACCACTTCACCCTTGGCTCGGAAACCACCGCGCGAGAGGACGGTGTCGTTGCGCTGGTACTGGCTCTCGACCAGGCGGGCGAGCAGCTCGTCGCGCTCGAACATCCCGCCCTTCTTGAGCATGATGACCTTCTTGTTGTAGTAGTCCGGCGAGCCCATCGAGTAGATGCAGCTCACCGACGCCACGATCACCACGTCGCGCCGAGCAAACAGGGCGGCCGTCGCGGCGTGGCGGAGGCGATCGACCTCCTCGTTGATCGCAGAGTCCTTCTCGATGAAGAGGTCTCGGCTCGGGACGTAGGCCTCAGGCTGGTAGTAGTCGTAGTACGAGACGAAGTACTCGACGGCGTTGTCTGGGAAGAAGGTGCGGAACTCGTTGCAGAGCTGCGCCGCCAGGGTCTTGTTGTGGGCCATCACGAGCGTGGGCCGCTGGACCTCTTGGATCACGCCCGCCATGGTCATCGTCTTGCCGGTGCCGGTGGC
>JAEMRF010000059.1:0-1279 GCA_016463515.1 Solirubrobacteraceae bacterium
CGCCGCCGACGACGAGATCACCGACGAGCAGCGCGCCGTCCGCGACAAGACCGCCCGCGGCATGATGCTGATGGGTGTGCGCACCGTGGTGGTCCGCGGGCTCGGGCTCTTCGGCACGATCTTCCTGGCGCGCCTGCTCGACCCTGCCGATTACGGCGTGGTCGCCTTCGGCCTCACGATCATCGTCCTGGGGCGCTTCCTGGCTGATGGTGGCCTGGGACCAGGCCTGATCCGCCGTGAGCAGGTGCCCGAGCGTTTCGAGTACGCGGCCCTGCTGGCGTTCTCTCAAGTCGTGACGTGGCCGGTGTTCCTGCTCGGCTCGGCCCTGGCCTTCGGCGTGCTTGACCTCGGCGGCACCGACGGCGCGATCACGGTCTCGCTCATGCTGCTGGCGATGGTCATCGACGTATTGCGCGTGGCGAACTCCGTCGCGTGCGAGCGTGACCTGAACTACCAGCCGATCGTCAAAGCCGAGATCGTCGAATTCAGCATCTACAACCTCCTTGCGCTTGGCCTCGTGGCCAGCGGCATGGGGGTCGTCGGCGTGGGCATCGCCAACATCGTGCGCGCCATCGTCGGCAGCTCGCTCGTCACGATCCTCGGGCCGCTCGGTTGGGTCACGCCGAAGTGGAACACGGGCGTCGTGAAGAGCCTGATGCGGTTTGGCGCGTACTTCCAGGCATCCTGGCTCGCGACGATCTTCCGCGACCAGGGGCTGGCGATGATCGTGTTTGCGATCAGCGGCGCGGCCGCCCTGGGCGCCTTTGACCAAGCGCGCCGGCTCTTGGTGATCGTGACCATGGTCTTCGAGTCGGCGTGGCGGGTCGGCCTGCCGGGAATCGCGCGGATGATGGAGGCTGGCGCGTCGTCCAAGCTGCTGATGGAGCGCGGTCTCGGGCTGGCCGGGGTGGCCATGGCATTCCCGGTCGTAGGGCTCGTGGCAACGTCGCAGTGGCTCGTGCCACTGCTGCTTGGCGAGGGCTGGGATGAGACGGCGCACCTGCTGCCGTGGGTCGGCGCGGCCATCATGCTGACGATCCCGCTGGCGACCATCGTGACCACGCTGCTCTGGGCGCAGGACGAGCCCAAGAAGGTCTTCGTCATGGGTATTCCATCGCTCATTGCCGTGCTCGGCGTTGGTGCGCTGGCGATCTCCAAGTACGACGCCGTCGGTGCGGGCATGGGCCTGACCGCCGGCGGCGTGATCTACGTGGCGTCGTGCGTGTACTTCGCCAAGGAGGAGTTCGGACCGCGCGCGCTGCTGAAGTTCGCCGGGCCG
>JAEMRF010000059.1:1379-2808 GCA_016463515.1 Solirubrobacteraceae bacterium
CGCCGGTGGTGTCCTACGTGATCCGCACGTTCCCCAAGCTCTCGGAGAGCTTCGTGCTGCGCGAGGTGCTGGCGCTGCACGAGGCCGGCGTCCCGATCGAAGTCTGGAGTCTGGTTCCGCCCTCGGACGCCGAGGCCGCACTCGTGCCAGGCGCCGCACCGCTCGCCGGCCTGATCCGCACGCCGCCACGGGGCCGCAGCGGCCTCGTGCGGATGATGGGCGACCTGCTCGCGTTGCTGCTGCGCCGTCCCCGGTCAACGCTTCGCATGGTGTGGTGGGCGCTGGTGTGGACCGTGCGCGAGCGCGATCCACGCACCCTCGCGGCGCTTCCGTATGCCGCACACCTCGCGCGCCGCGCAGCCGCCCCACACCTGCACGCCCATTTCGCCAACACGCCGGCAACGACCGCGGTGCTGGCGGCTGGTCTGAGCGGACGGACCGCCAGCTACACCGCTCACGCGCGCGACCTTTGGGTCGTCACGTCGCCGCAGTTCCTGCGAGCCAAGACGCGTCGCTGCACCTTCGCCGCCGGCGAGACGACCTTCGCGGCCGATCTCATCCGCCAGCGCGCCGGTTGGGCTGTGCCTGCGCACACCGTCACCAACATCGTTCCGGCTCCAGAGCCGACGGCGCTCACGCAGCCGCGGGAGCCCGGCCTGATCGTCGTGACGGCGCGCCTGGTCGAGAAGAAGGGGCTGGATCTGCTCCTGCGCGCGATGGCCGAGCTGCTCGCACCCCAGCCGGGGGCGTCCGGCGGATCTCCGGTTCGCCTGGAGGTCATCGGCGACGGACCAGACCGCGCCGCGCTGCAGGCCCTTGCCGTCGAACTCGGCATTGCCGACCACGTCCTGTTCCGCGGCGCCGTGGCCTACGACGACGTGCGCGCCACGCTTGCCCGCGCCTCGATCTTCGCGCTGCCCGCCCGCGAAGCGACCGATGGCGACACCGATGGCCTTCCGGTCGCGATCCTCGAAGCCATGGCGCACCGGTTGGCGGTCGTGTCCACACCCATCGCGGGGATCCCCGAAGCGATCGTCGATGGCCAGACCGGTCGTCTGGTGCCAGCTGAGGACGTCCCGGCGCTCACCGCGGCGCTTCGCGAGCTCTTGGCCGACGCTGCCCTGCGTGATCGTCTGGGGCAGGCCGCGGGCGACTACGTCGCGGCGCGCCACAGCGGCCCAGCCAACGCCCGCCAGCTCGCAGAGCTGTTCGGCGCCCCGTAGGTGCCGGCGCCGCCGCCGACGACGCGGAGTTGCGCTCGAAGGGGCTGATCGGGAACAGGAGTGACGCTGGTTCGCCTGCGGCGTCGCTGGTGGCTGGTCGGCGGCGTTGTCGCTCGTAGGCGGCGGTGGATTGACGCGCGCTTCGCGGCTGGCGGGCGTTCTGCACCGAGGGCGGTGCGTGTCGGGGTTTGAGCTCGTTGGCGGCG
>JAEMRF010000059.1:2908-12941 GCA_016463515.1 Solirubrobacteraceae bacterium
GGCGCGAAACCAACTCGACCCCTGAAACCGTGGCCAGGGAACGGTTTCAGGGGTCGAGTCGCGTTCTTGGTGGCACCCGAGCGAATGGCCCGCCTGGCGCCCGTCTTTCGCGAAACGCGCGCCGGTCCACCGCCGCCTCCTCGCCCGGGCGCCGCCGGCCCGCCGTGGCCCCGGCGTAGACCGGCCCCAGGCCGCGAAGCGCGCGCCAACCGGCCGCCGTAGCCCGCCGTTACCCGCTGGCACCCGCGAGCACCGCGGTAACCCGCGGTTTGACCTCGGTGCCGAGCAGCTCGACGCTGCGCAGCATGGCGCTGTGGGACAGGATCTCATTGGTCATCTGGAGCGTGATGCGGTCCAGGCCGCCGAGATCCTCGGAGACCGACGTGATCTTCGCGGCGACGGTGTCTGGGTCGCCGATGAACAGGGCGCCGGTCGGGCCGCGCATCGCGTCGTAGCCGGCGCGGGTGACCGGCGGGAAACCGCGCTCGCGGCCGATCCGTCCAAACATCTGCTCGTAGCCCGGGTAGAAGAGATCAGCGGCCTCCTCGGTGGTGTCGGCGATGAGACCGGGAACGTGGATCGAGACCTTGAGGTCCTCCGGGGCATGCCCGCTGCGCCGCGCGGCTTCACGGTAGAGGTCGACCAGCGGCCGGAACCGCCGCGGCTCGCCGCCGATGATCGCCACCATCAGCGGCAGACCCAGGGCACCGGCTCGCACGAAGGATTCAGGGCTTCCGCCGACGCCGACCCAGATGGGCAGCTGCTCCTGGACGGGTCGTGGGTAGATCCCCTGACCCTTCAGCTCCGGGCGGTGCCGACCGGCCCAGTGCACCTCGGGGTTGTCGCGGATGGCGAGCAACAGGTCGAGCTTCTCGGCGAACAGCGAGTCGTAGTCGCCCAGGTTGAGGCCAAACAGCGGAAACGCCTCCGTGAACGACCCGCGGCCGACGACCAGCTCAGCCCGGCCGCCGCTCAGCAGATCGAGCGTCGCGAACTGCTGGAACACGCGCACGGGGTCCGCGGCACTCAGCACGGTGACCGCGCTGTTGAGCCGAATGCGCTGGGTCCGAGCGGCAGCCGCCGCGAGGATCAACGACGGTGCGGAGTCCAGGAAGTCCTGGCGGTGGTGCTCGCCGACCCCGAAGGTGTCGAGCCCGGAGCGGTCGGCCTGTTCGATCTCTTCCAGCAGGTTGGCCATGCGCTGGGTAGGCGAATACTGCGTGCCGGTCTCAGGGTCGGTGACGGTGGAGACAAAGCTGTCGATGCCGATCTGCATGCCCTCAGGCTAGTCGAAACGGACCGGGGTCCGTTTATGCCAGGCGCCGCCGCCACGTGCACCGGTGGATCATCGCCCGCAGCACGGGGCTCGCCGACTGCCGCTAGAGCTTGTGCTGGACGGGCGCCGCGTCGAGCTGCGCCGCTGCTTGGCGGGCGTCGAGCACCACCGGGCCGTTGTAGCGACGGCCCAGGGCCTCGCCCAAGGCGTAGAACAGGATGAAGCCCGTAAGGCCGTAGAGCGTCTCGGAGAACACGCTGAGCGGCACGAAGACGCCGACGGGCGCCAAGAGCGGCAGCAGCGATTTTCGCTCCTCCACCGAGGAGCCACGCACAATGAGCCAGATCATCCCCCCGACCCCGAACCCCACGAGCAGGAACCCGATCGGACCGACCTGGACGAGCATGATCAGGAAGCCGTTGTCGACGAGCGACGCCAGCGGCGCGGGGTTCAGGTCGCTGGCAGCCCCAACCGAGCCGATTCCGGCCCCAAGGGGTCTGGCGAGGGCCGGAGGACCGTAGGTGGTGATGGCGGTGAGTCGGTCGCCGCCGGACTTGTCGTCGACGCCGGCACTGATCGACCCGGCGCGCGCGGCCACGGCCTGGCCCGCTGGGGTGCTGCCGAGCGCGAGATACATCCCGACCAGCGTGAGCGCGAGGCCGATGAGGCGCGGGAGCGCCTTGCCGCCCGTGAAGAACGTGATGATCACCAGGCCACCGACGACGGCCACCCAGGCGCCGCGCGACTGCGTGAGGAAGATGCCCATGAGGGCCACGATCGCGGTGACCAGACGCAGCAGCGTGACCTTGCGCGAGACGAACAGCACGGCGAGGTAGACCGCCACCAGCGACGCATACGTGTAGGGGCTGTTGAGGAACGAGAACACCCGGAAGGTGCCGAGCTCCTTGGAACCGACGCTCACGAAGCCCGAGGTCACGAGCCAGGTCTGGTCCCAGATGGGCAGGCGCGGCGTGATCCCTTGGTAGATCGCGTAGAGCGACGAGATCAGCACCAGCGGCAGCAGGATCTGCTCCATGGTGAACACGCGGTCGCGGCCGTTGGCGTACCCGATGAACACGCCGAGGATCGCCGACATGTAGGCGAAGACGCCGAAGATCAGGGCGAGCGGCGCCGCAAAACCGGTCGGGATGCCGACGGCGAATCCGAGGATGACGGCGCCCACGGCGAGGTTGACGGCGCGCGGCGGCTTGAACTTGCGGTAGGCGACGATCGCCATCGCGCCGGTGGCCATGAACGGCGTGAGCGACAGGATGTCGGGCCCGAACTGCGGCGCGGTGATGTCGAGGACGCGCCGCAGGAAGGGGGCGAAGATCCACAGCGCAAACAGCAAACCGGTACCGAGCCGGGGCCACTGCAGGAACAGCATCGCGAAGCCCGGTACCCAGACGACGGTGGCCAGACCCTGCCACTGCTCGCCGATTGCCAGGCCGGCGATGACGAGACCCCACGCCACGACGAACCCTGCAAACCAGAGGTCGCTCATCATCAGCGCACGCATGCGCTGGCGCGGCGCGGGTCGCTGGGCCAGATCGCGGGCCCGCGGCACCAGCGTGGGAACCGGAAGGCGCTCGCGCCACGAGGGCCGGCGTGGCCCCTGGACGGCGGTCATGCGGCCTGCCCTCCCACGCGCACCACGCCGGCCAGGCGCACATCTGCTCGGTTCAGTGTGCGACCGAAGCGCATGAGCTGGCGGCGGTCGATGCTGTCTGGGAGCCAGACGGCGATCACGCGGTCGGCCAGGCTGGCGAACTCCAGGGCGGCGGCGCTGCCGACGGGCGAGGGCAGGTTGACCACCACCAGATCGTAGGCCTCTCGCCGGCTTGCCAGCCAGCTGCGCGCGGTTTCGCCGATCTCGATCGGATAGGACTGGATCTCGAGCCCGTCGATCGTCGCGTCTGCCACGTGCGGATCGTTGGTGGCCAGCAGCACGCGAGCGCCGCCCAGGGCAGCCGTCTCCGCCAGGAGTCGTGCGACGGCGCTCGCGCGCCCGAGGGTGATCGCCTCGGTCACGCCGACCACGCTGTGGGGCTCGTCGGACTGGATCACGCGCTGCACGGCTTCAAGCGCAGCGATCTCGCCGGCATGTGGACCTCGCGGCCTCGCACCTGGGAGCAGTGAGGTGCGTGGGAGGTCGGTGATGATCGCGGCGCGCAGGTCCTGGGCGACCTCGGCCGCGCGCGGCCGACGATCCCGCAGCTCGCGCCACGCGAGCAGCGCGCAGCCCATCATCACCCCGAAGAGTCCGGCGAAGATCGACAGGTTCAGGGCAGGTGGACGCGTGCGGGTGGTGGGCATCGGTGCCCAGCGCACGATCGACACGGTCTTGGGGCGGAACTGCAGCATCAGCCTCAGGCGCAGCACACGGCTGGTGAGGCGGGCCATCTCGGCCTGGCTCTCGCGCTGCAGGAGCTGGTCCTCGTCGGCCAGGGCCACCCGCTCTTTGGTGACCTCCTCGAGGCGTTCCTCGGTGGCGCGGAGCGTCTGCGTGATGCGGCGTTTGTCGGCCTTTTGGCGTTGCTCGACGATGACCCGTGCGAATTCGTCGGCGAGCAACTTGGCTCGCTCGGGGTCGGCGTCGCGTCCATTGACCACCGGGAGGAAGAACTTGGAGTCCAGCGCCACGCTCGTCGCGGAGCCGATATCGCGGGCGTCCGTGGCGGGCTGAAGCCCGAGCCGCTGGGTCAGTTCGATGACCGCCGCGTTGGTGTCGAGCTGCCCAGGCTGCTGCGCAAGCGTCTCCTCAATGGTCTTGGCGGCAGCCGAGAGGTTGAAGATGTCGCGGTCCAGGTACTGGTTCTTGAGGCCGAGGAGCGTGCCCGCCTCGTACTGGCCCGGCTGACGTTTGACGGTCACGAAGGTGATGCTCGCGGCCGTGATCGCGCAGAGGGCAACGATCCACCAGCGGTCACGCAGGGCGGTGAAGAACGGGCGAACCTGCGCGTCGTGCGTGGACACTGCCGCCCATTCTCGCACTCTGGTCACGAGCCGTGCGGCAGCGCACACTTCGCCGGTAGACTGCGGGGTCAGGTCCGTCCCTATCTCAGGAGCCCACCGCCCGTGGCCGATCTCACCCGCGAAACCCTTGAAGCTCGAATCGAGCGCGCTCTTGCAGCGTTCGACGTCGACACCACGAAGCTCGCACCCGACGCTGTGCTGGAAGACCTCGACATCGACTCGCTCGACATCGTCGAGCTCAGTCAGATCCTCCACGACGATTACGGGATCGACATCAAGCCCCAGGACTTCCAGGGCGTGGAGACCTACGGCGACGCGCTCGAGACGGTCTTCCGCAAGGCCGGGCTCTAGCCGCCCCTCGGCGGCGACCGATCCATGGGTGTCGTTCTGCTTTGCCCCGGCCAGGGGGCACTTCCGCGCGACCTGCCGGAGCTGATCCGCGCCAGCGGCGAGGATCTCGCGCAGGCCTACGCCGGGCGGCTCGGTCCCGATGCGTGGGATGACCCGCTGGCCGACTTTGCCCGTCAGCAGGCGGCGCTGGTCACGATCGGGATCGGCCGCGGGCGACGGGCGCAAGCCCTGCTCTCGGAGCCCACGCTTGCTGCCGAGCACGGCCCGGTGGTCGCGACCGCCGGACACTCCCTCGGCGAGCTGGTCGCGCTCACCCTCGCTGGCGTGCTCGAGCCAGCCGACGCCGTGCGGCTCGCGGCCGATCGCGGCGCGGCCTTCCAGCAGCACCGACTGCCGGTGTGGGACGAAGCCGGCATGCTCGCCGTGCGCGGCCCGACCGTGCATGACGTGATCGACGATCTGCTCGCCCGCCACGGCGCGGAGTACGGCAACGACAACGCCCCCGACCAGGTGGTCGCCACCGGCCTTCGTTCGGCGCTCGACGCCGTCGCGGTCGAGGCGAAGTCGATGGGGCTGCGGGCCGTCGCCCTCGAGACGACCGGCCCGACGCACTCGTCGTTCATGCAGCCCGTGGGGGAGACCTTCCGCGGCGACCTGCAGGGCGCGACGTTCGCGTCGCCAGCCGTGCCCGTCTACTCCGGCTACTCAGCGGCGCAGTTCACCGACTACGTCGACGAGCTCGCGTCGATCGTGGCCGGGCGTGTGCGCTGGCGTGAGACGCTGGTCGCGATCGCCGGCCAGGACCCGGCGCCCACCATCTTCCTCGACATCGGCCCGGGCAAGGTCCTCGCCAACCTGGCCCGCAAGACCGTCCCGGACATTCCCGTCATGAACCTCGACGACCTGGAGGCCGCCGCATGAGCGTCCCCGATCCCAACGCCGACCTCTTCGGCGTTCCCGCCGGTCTCCCGTTCCGCGCCACGATCGCCGGCATCGGGTATGAGCTGCCGCGCAACTCGTACCCCAACTCGCGGGTCGAAGAGATGATCGGGGTCAAGCCCGACTGGCTGGAGTCGCGCACGGGTATCCGCGAGCGCCGCTGGGCCGACACCGACGAGACCGTCCTCACGCTCGCACAGGCCGCCTCGCAGAAGGCCATCGACATGGCTGGCCTGGCCAACGACGACATCGACCACGTGATCGTGGCGACCTACACCTTCCCGTGGATCACGCCCAACGCCGGGCCGTTCCTCACGAAGGCGATGGGCATGGGCAACGCGGCCGCGATCGACGTGTCTGCCGCCTGCACCGGCTGGCTGGCCGGCGTGAAGTACGCCGCCTCGATGGTCGAGACGGGCCGCGCCAAGAACGTGCTCGTCGTGGCGTCCGACGTGATCTCGCCACTGGGCTCCGAAGACCAGAAGGCCGGCGTGGCCGTGATGGCCGACGGTGCTGGCGCCGGCGTGATCTCGCGGCAGTCCGCAGAGCACCCGGGTGCCGTTGGCGAGCTCATCCTCAAAGCCGACGGCACCTACGCCGAGATGATCGGTGGGTTCAAGAACACCGAGCGCACGTGGATGCGCGGCCAGGAGACCTACATGGTCGCCGTGGCCGAGCTCGTCAACGTGACCAAAGAGGTGCTGGCCCTTGGTGAGAAGACCAAGGAGGACATCGACCTCTACGTGTTCCACCAGGCCAACGGCCGCATCCTGCAGGCGGTCGGCGCGCGGCTAGACATCGATCCCGAGAAGTCGGTCACCTACCTGGGCGACACCGGCAACATCTCTGCGGCGACGATCCCGATGGCGCTGACTCGCGCCCGCGAGGACGGCCACCTGCACCAGGGCGACCTCGTGCTCACGGCCGCCTTCGGCGCCGGCGTGGTGTGGGGCGGCGGCATGCTGCGTTGGGGCATCCCAGACCCGCAGTAGCGGTCGGGATTGCGGGCACCGGGCGAGCGCCATCACGGGCTGGCGCGTCCCCCTGCGTGCCAAGAACCACACAGATTGAGTGACGCGTGTCGTGGTAAGTGGAGATTGACGCGCTTACGTTGGGCTCCAATGCTCTTCCCAACCGCCCTACCGAGCCTTCGCTACCTGTTCTTCACCGCCCCGGCCACGATGGTGACGCGCGTCGTCACCCGTCGTGCCAAGCGGCTGTTGCCGCGCACGACGGCCGTCCGCACGAACTAGCCAAGCCTGCGCCGGCATCGGCGGCGCAGCACTGGGCCGCGACGCTGTCGGCGGCTCAGCACACGCGCCCCGCGGTGCGGGTCCGCCCGCCTACGGGCGCAGCAGGAAGTTGAAGTAGTGGTTTGGCCCGACGGCGTTGATGAACGCCCCACGCTGGTAGGGAGCGTCGCCGTCGAAGTTGAACACGCGCAGCCCGAGCTCGGTCACGCAGTCAAAGAACGTCGCCGGGCTTTCGCCGTAGCCGGATGCCGCGCTGCCATGCTCGATGAGGATCAGCGGCTTGAACTCGGTGATGGTCTGCTGGGCGCCGCGGAGTACGAGGAGCTCTGCGCCCTCGACATCGATCTTGATGAGGCGCGGTTTGATCCCGTGCTTGGCGACGAGGTCGTCGAGGCGCTGCGTCTTGACCGTGACCTTCTCGAAGTCCGGCTCCTCCGGGTAGTCGCGCTCGCGCAGGCCGCTGTAACCCGGGTTGTTCTTCACGTGCAGGAACTCGGCTTCGCCGGGCTCGCCGTCCGTCAAGGCGCACTCTTCGACGATCACGGAGTCCACCAGGGTGCGCCGGAGGTCGGCGGCCAGGTGCGGCAGTGGCTCGATCGCCAGCACGCGGCCATCGATCGTGGACTGCAGGATCTGGCGCGTCACGTCGCCGAGGTGTGCACCCACGTCGATCGCGTCATCGCCGGGGCTGAGCGCTGCCCGCAGGGCGACCGCCATCCCGATGTGATCGGCCCGACCGCGGCGCTGGGTGTAGCTGGAGCGCGCGGCGTGGAGCCCGCGCTTTGCGGCCGACACCGCCTCTCCTGGGGAAAGTGACAACGAGCGGTGGGACATCGGGCAAATATACCGGGGGTTCTCGCCTACCGGTCAACGGCGGGAGCCGTCTGGGGGAGGTCCACGGTAGTAGGGAGATCGGCCGTGGGTGGGGAGACTGAAGCGGCTCGTTCAGACGGGCGCAGCGCCAGGTGCCGATAGCGCGCGAGCAGGTGGTTGGCGTAGTGGAATCCCACGGCTCGGGAGCCCACCTCGTTGAAGTTCAGGCCGTTGGCGCCGCGCAGCGCCATCGTCTGCGGGATCGGAGCGGCAGCGACCACCGGAATGTCGTGCGCGTCCAACACCGGCTGGGCTTCCTCGATCAGGCGGTCAGCCACGGAGCGCACCCAAAAGCCCTCCAGGACGGGGTCGTTCTGATGCCAGAACTCGATCGGGACGCCGGGCCACACGCGCTGCAGTTGCTCGATGAACTCCTCCAGGCCCTCCTCTGGACCGTGCCACGGAGCGGGCCGGCCGAAGACGCGGAGCAGCAGATCCATGGCACGCCAGATCGGGTACATCGCATAGCCCAGGCGCCGGCCGAAGTTCTCGCGGGCCAGAAATGACCACAGGTTGAATCCGAAGACGTGACGCACGGCCGGGTAGCCGCCGGTCTGCACGATGATCACGTCGGGGCGGCCGCGGCGGCGCCGGCGGCGCTTGACCATCGTGGCTTCATCAGGGAAGTCGCCGAAGTGCCAGACGAACAGGTTCTGGAAGGCGAGGTGGTATCCCTGGCGCTCGAACTCGTCGGCCATGTATCGCGGCCAGCCGACGGGCGCCGCCATGGTGTGGGCGTGCTTGGTCTCGCGAAAGTCGCACGCGCCAAAGCGCAGCACGTCGAGATACGGCGCATCGTCGCCGTCGGCGGGCCGCTCCAGGACCCAGAGCGCGGCCTTGTCGCGCGGCATGTCGAAGACCAGCTTCTTGACCGGCCGCAGGACCTTCTTGAGTCCCTCCGGGGTCGCCGCGATCCGCGCGAGGTCGCGCGCCGCTTTTTCCTTCTCGTCCATGTGGCCTCTTAGCGCCAGTCAGGGTTGTAGCCGCCACGGACGCCGCGGCGAAACAACTCGTACTCGCAGGGGGTGCGATCAGCGATCTTCTTGGCCGGCACGCCCGCCACGATCGTCCACGGTTCCACGTCCTTGGTGACCAGTGCGCCAGCCGCGACCACGGCGCCTTCGCCGATGCGCACGCCGCCCATGATCATGGCGCCGAGATTGATGAAGACGTAGTCCTCGATGCGCGTGCGCCAGCAGTGGTCGGTGATGCCGCCTTCAAACCCGTGGGCGCTCGTGAGAATGACGGAGCGCTCTGCCACGCCCACCTCGCGGCCGATCTCGAGTCCGCCACGGGCGTCGAGCAGCACGTGGCGGTTGATGACCGTGCCGCGCCCCAGCTGGAGCTTGTCGGGATCGAGGATCTCGACGCCCCGCATGATCAGCGTGTCGTCGACGGCTTCGAACTTGACCGGCCCCAGGCGCTCGTAGAGCCGTGAGCGCGGCTTGCTGAACGGGATGCGGTTGATGATGCTCCCCAGCACCCATTCCTTGCGGTGATTGGCGATCGCGAGGGTGACATCGCTCTCTGGCATCGTCCGTGTCATCTGGGCGCACGCTCCGGGTGGGGGATGGGATTGCGGCCGAAGGCGACCGTCGAGGCTGGGACTCTAGTCCTCGGCGCCGCCAAAACCGGTGGCGAACGTCCCTGCGATCGGCACACCGATCTGCGACGCGAGGTCGCGTAGACGGGTGAGCGACCCGCGGGCGGTCTGCCCGGACGACACGACCGCCACGGCGGTGTCGGCTGCGCGCATCAGCACGACGCCGGCCGCGTGACGGTCCGGAGTGGGGCTGGCGATCACCAGGCGGTCGTAGCGCTGCAGGGCCCAGGAGCGCAGCGCGGCGACGCGGTCGTCGCGCAGCTCCTCCTCTGCGAGCGACAGCCGGTGCAGGGTGCCGTCGCCGCCGTCTTCCTCTTCGAGGGCTCCGGCACCATCGGGGGCGCCTGCGAGCAGTCGGTCGACCTGCTCCCAGTTGGGCTTGGCCCCGGTCGTGATCAGCAAGACGGTAAAGGGCGTGCGGGCCAGGGCACCGGCGATCTGCAGGGCAACGGGACCACCCTGGGTGTCGTCGTCGGCCGACACGACGGCGATCGCGCGGGCGTCACGGCTGGCTGGGTTGAGACGCAGCTGAGCCGCAGCCACGCGGGCGGACTCAGCTTCGACCGGGCGCAGCGCGGAGAACGGCGTGGTCGCGCGCTCCTTGCCGGCGATCGAGGCGGGCGCGCGGACGAGGATCGGCGCGGCCATGAGTCCTTCGACGGTCTCTTCGGCGCGGACCTTCGGGTCGCGGCCGGCGATCAGGAAGGCGAGCGCCATGCCGATCACACCGCCCGCGAAGCCGCCGGCCACCATGAAGAGCAC
>JAEMRF010000359.1 GCA_016463515.1 Solirubrobacteraceae bacterium
GGAGTCGGGTTCGGTGAAGTCGGGCATGGGGGTGCGGGTGCGCCGGAAGCCGAAGCGACGGCGTGGCGTGTCGGTGAAATCGTCCTCGCTGAGGCCGTCGTCGGCGGCACCCCAGGCGATCCAGGGAGCCGATGACTCGGCGGAGGAGCCCGGTGTGGGCGGTTGGCCGGGGACGCCGTCCGTCACGCCGGGGCGGGCAGCATCGCCTTGACCTTGCGGCGCGCGGTCGGCATCTTGAGCCGCTCGAGCACCTCGTCTGCGAGCGCGATGTAGTCGACGCCGCGCGCAGGCTTGTGGTCGAGGATCGACACGCCTCGCTCGGCAGATTCGGCGTAGGCGATCGAGGCGCGGATGACCGTGTCGAACAGGCGGTCGCCGATGTGTTCGCGCAGGTTCTCGCGCGCCTCGCGAGAGTGGGTGGTGCGCAGATCGGCGATGGTCAGCACGACCCCGAGCCACTCCAGATCGGGGTTGAGGCCGTCTTTGGCGAGTTCGATCAGCGCCGTGGCCTGATCGACGCCCTGCATGGCGAAGTACTGGGCCTCAGCGGTGAGCAGGGCGTAATCCGCAGCGACGAGCGCGTTGACGGTGAGCAGCCCGAGGGTGGGCGGGCAGTCCATCAGGACCACGTCGTAGTCCTTGGCGACCTCGCGGAGTGCACGACGCAGGGTGAGCTCGCGGCCCATTTTGCCGGCCAGGGCCAGCTCCGCCTCCGCGAGCGTGAGGTTTGCGGGCAGCACGCCGTTCACGACGGCTTCCTTGGCCTTTGCGCGGCCGACGAGGACGTCGGCAATGGTCGGAGAGGCATCCGGCGGGACGTCGAAGTAGTCCGACAGGTTGCCCTGCGGGTCCAGGTCGACGACCAAGACCGACAGGTCGGCGCGGCGGAACACGTCGGCCAGGGTCCGCACCGTGGTGGTCTTTCCGGTGCCGCCCTTCTGGGACAGGATCGCGATCGTGGCGCTCACGGCCGCCGATGATAGTCGGCGGCGCGGGCGCGGGCGACGGGCCTAGTCGTTGATCAGCAGCCGCAGGACGAATCCGGCGATCTGGACCTCATCGCCGTCGCGCAGCGGGCTCGACGAGTCGATGCGTTCCCGGTTGACGTACACGCCGTTGAGCGAGCGATCGTCGAGCACACGTACCATGCGGCCCGCCCGCTCGATCACCGCGTGTTTGCGGGAGATCATCGGGTCTTCAAGCTGGATATCGGCGGTGATCGACCGGCCGATCCGATGGCTGCCCTCGGTGAGTTCGATCTCGGTGTGGCTACCGCCGTCAAACAAGATCAGCAGCGCTGCACGGGAGCTGGAGGCCCGCACCTGATTGGCGACCTGGTCCCGGGATTCTCGCGTTGCGAACGTCTCCGGGGTGCTGATCGCGTCGCGAACAGCGGTCGCGTCGATGTGCGTCGTGAGCTGGACAAGGTCCATGGTCTCTCTCCTCAAGCAAGAGCTCACCCCCGTGTTTAGCAGCAAACGGTGCACACCAGACGCGGTTCGTCCCCCGAAGTGGGGCTCACCGGGCGCAGTGCACGTTCCCCCCAATTGCTGCAAAGGGGTCGCGGTCGCGGGCTCACACTGTCGCACGGATCCGTGCGGTTGGTCACGGTTCTCGACGGATGGTCGGTGGAAGGTTCCGGTGCATTGAGCGGGCCAGTGCGCCAACAGGCAGGAAACCCGGCGAGGGTGGAGAACGCCTCCTCCATGGGCAACGCCACGCGAAAGACCACCGAGCACCATGCACCGGCGCCCGCACGGGCTGCGGAGGTCGCCAGCGACCCACGACGGTGCGACGGCTGCGGCCGCGTGCCGCTGATCGGCGAGTCCGTAGCGCACTACAAGAGCGGGGCAGTCCGCTGTGATCTGTGCCGGAGCCTGCACCATCGCGAGCAGCCGATCTCCGAGACACTGGTCAAGCACGCGCCCGACGGTCCGCACTCCCGGGTGCGGGTGATTCGGCGCCTACCGAGCTGACGTCCTCGGCAGCGCCGCCCGGATCGCATACGATGCAGCGCGAATGGATGCGCTGACAGCCCAGGTCACGATCGAGCGGCCACCCGCCGAGATCTACGACTACCTGATCGACATCGCCAACCATCCCGAGTTCTGCGACCACTTCCTGGTCGACTGGCGCCTCACCCGCGAGGACACCATCGGGATCGGCGCCGGCGCACGGTTCAAGATCAGTGGCCGTGATCGCTTTGCCTGGGGCGACCTCACGATTGTGGAGGCGGAACGTCCGCGGATCGTGACGGCTCGAGGCCGCGGCGGGCGTTTCAACCGCATCCGCACCGTCTACGCGTGGACGCTCACGCCAAACGCGACGGGCACCACCACCGACGTCACGCTCGAGATCCAGCGCGACGCCCAAGCGCCGTTCGATCGTATGCGTGACGCCCTCGGCGGACGCCGTGCCGATCAGCGTCATTGGCGCCGTGCCTTGGCGCGCTTGGAGGCCATCATCGAGCGCGGTGAGCGCCGCGGCGAACGTGCGACGGTGAGTGGTGGGCCGCGCAAGCCGGCTACCGGCTCGCCTCTTCGGTAAGGTCTCGCCCGCAATGCCGCGCCTTCGTCCTGCTCTCGCCCTCCTCTCGCTGGCCCTGGTCATGCCGTTCGCCGCGTGTGGAGATGGCCAAGAGCCCACCGCAGAGGGTCACACCGAGGCGGTGTACATCACCACCGGTGGTCTGCGCTACCAGGTGCAGATCTCGCGCAAGCTCAACCCGTACGACATCGAGGACCGCGACTACTTCGTCGGCGTCAAGGACGCAGCTGGCCAGGTTGCGAACCCGAAGGACACGTGGTTTGGCGTGTTCCTCCGCGTCGAGAACATCAGCGACGAGGGCGACGGCAAGCCGCAGACCTTCCGCGCTGCAAGCGAGTTCAAGATCGAGGACAACGAAGGCAACCACGCCGAGCCGACGCCGCTGCCGGCCGAGAACATCTTCGCGTACCGCCCTGTGCCGGTCGCTCCGGGCGCTCAGCTGCCCAAGCCCAGCTCGACCGCCATGCAGGCCCCGATCGGCGGCGCGCTGCTGCTCTTCAAAGTCGACCAGGGCATCCTTGAGCGCCGCCCGACCAAGCTGCACATCGAGTCGGCCGACGGCTCCGAAGCCGAGGTCAACCTCGACATCTAGCCTCGCTCCCGGCCTGCGCCGGGCCTGAGCTTTCCGACGGGCGCCTGCGAGGGCGCCCGTCGTCGTTCTGGGCCCTTTGGGTTGTTGGAACCTGACGGTGGGTGGGGTTCCGCTCGGGGG
>JAEMRF010000060.1 GCA_016463515.1 Solirubrobacteraceae bacterium
CCCCACACTGCGGTCAGGCGTCCCCGCCCGATCGAGGTGTAGCTGTCGGCGATCGTGAGCAGCCCGAGGCTGAAGAGTGACCAGGCGGCGAGGAACCACACGGCGCGCATCGGCGAGGCGCCGTCGGCCAGGAGGCTGAACCCGTAGATGAACCCGGGCAGGAGTCCGGCAAAGACCCACCGCGACGCACCTCGCGTCCCGCGGTCGCCCAGGTCGGCGAGCAGCGATTGGCGCGGCAGGAGATCCTGGCAGTTCGTGGTGCATCCCACGCATGGGCGGCAGTGGGCATGTGGAACGAGTCCACTGGGCGCGCGGGCATAGACCGACTGCGTCGCGCGCAGCGGGCACACGCTCCCGCAGAATCCGCTCTTTCCGCGGTAGATCGCACCACCCAGCGTGGCGGCGACGAGTGCCGTCAGGAGCATCAGTCCGGACGCGATCCCGCTGGACTCAAACACCGAGGGACGCAGCGCAACGGCAAAGAAGAACACCGCCGCACCGATCGTGTAGCCGTAGCGCTCAAGCCAACGCGGCAAGGTCCGCCCGCGGGTGAAGCCGAGTACCCGAGGGACCTGGTTGGCGCTGGCCATGGGGCAGACGTTGCGCCACACCGTTGGTGCGAGCACCCAGATCAGCGGCAGCGCCGGAACGACCAGGCCCCACAGCACCGGCAGCCCGATCGCGGGGACCATCCAGCACGCCAGCGCGAGGCCGACCATCGCCGTGATGGTCACCGCGCGCAGGTACGGCCAGATCTCCCGAGGGATGCGGCGGCGAGCGTTGGCGGAGGCTGACGGCAGCGCCCGTGTGGCGCCCGCGTCAGGCACTCGCTGGCAGCGGCTCGGAATCTTGATCCGGCACGATGACCTGACCGCTGACGACCAGCTCGATCATGGCGTCGGCGACCATCGGGTCGATCTGGGTGCCGCGCATCCGCTGCAGCTCGTCGAGCGCGTCCTGGGTCGAGAGCCGTGGTCGATAGACGCGTGAGGACGTCATCGCCTCGAGCATGTCGGCGACGTGCAGGATTCGGCTGGCCAGCGGAATCTCCTCGCCCGCGAGCCCGGCGGGGTAGCCCTTGCCGTCGTAGCGTTCGTGCAGGTGAAGCACGAGCTCGGCGATGGCCGGCATCCCAGCGCCATTGATGATGTCGCGGCCCAGCTCGGAGTGGCGACGCATGATGTCCCACTCTTCGGCGGTCAGCTTGCCGGGCTTCTGCAGGACCGAATCGGAGATGCCGATCTTGCCGACGTCATGCAACACCCCAGCGGTGCGGATCGTCTCAACGTCGTCGCCCACGTAGCCCAGGCGAGTGGCGAGCGCTGCCGCGTAGAGCCCGACCCGCTCGGAGTGCAGGCTCGTGTAGCCGTCTTTGGCATCGACGGCCGAGGCCAGCGCATGCACCGTGTTCACGAGCCCTTGGGCTGCCACGCGCGAGGCCTGCTCCTCGGGCGACATCGCGACCGCACTGTCGGCGGTGTAGATGCAGGTGCGGTTTCGTCCGGACGTCTTGGCCCAGTACATGGCGCCATCGGCGAAGGACAGAATCTCGTCGCGCCCGAGCCCGTGCACCGGGAACTGGGCAATGCCGGCGCTGATGGTGAAACGCGTCTTGGAGGGTCCCGCTTCGGTCTGCATGATCTCTTGGCGGAGGCGCTCGATGACCTGCTCGGCCTCTGCGGCAGTAGCCCCCACGAGCGCCAAGCAGAACTCGTCTCCTCCGACGCGGCCACACAAATCGCCGGGGCGCAGGTGCCGGCGCATCACTTCGGCGAGCTGGCGCAGACTCTCATCACCGGCCGCATGGCCGAACGCGTCGTTGACCTCTTTGAACTTGTCGACGTCGAGCGCGACCACCGACACGTTGGTCGGACTGCGTTCGGCGCGGCGCAGTTCCTGCTCGAGCCGCTCATTGAACGCGCGATGGTTCAGCAGCCCCGTGAGGGGGTCCGTCAGTGCGAGGGTTTCGAGGTGCTCGTGCGCGGCGTCCAGCTGGTCGGCCATACGGTCGAAGTCGCGGGCGAGCATGCCGATCTCGTCGCGGCGCTTCCAGCCGAGCCGGTGTCCGCGGTCGCCACTGCCGAGCCTTCTCGTGGCAGCACCGAGCCGTGCGAGCGGCTGCACGAGACCTCGGGTGATGAACAGCAGAGAGAAGAGCCAGAGGGTGACCGCTGCAAGGACGGACGCCACGAGCACCGTGCGCTTGTCGCGGGCGAGGGCGATATCGAGGTCCTTGAGGTCGTAGTGCAGCTCGAGCATCGCGCGAGTCTTGCCACGCCGCAGGACCGGTTCGTTGAGCTCGGCGTAGTGGGCACCGTCAGCGGCCTGGACCTCGGTGTAGTCCTTCTGGCCCTCCTGGAAGGGCGTCTTGGTGCCGGGGCTCACCACGCGAGCCGTCTCGGTCGTGACGTCGAGCTTGGCACCGTTGGTGTCGTGCACGTGGCCGCTCTGGACGTACCGGAACTTGCCGTCCTCGCCTCGCCACGACACGTTGATCTTGTGGAGCGTGGGGCTCGCCTCGCGGATGGCATCCAGCCGGCGCTGCACGCGCTCCGGGGTGGTCTCCAGGACCCGGATCGAGAAGGTCTGCTTCCAGGTCTCGGCGACGCTGGTGAGCTGCGCCTTCCCCGCCTCGCGATACGACGCCTCGAGTCGCCGCGTGAAGACCACGCTGGCAACGAGTGCCAGGATGACCATGCCGACGACGCTGGCGAGGGCTAGCTTGACGCCGATTCCGGTCAGCGGGTTGAAGTCCGGATCGACTTGGTCCTCGCGCTCATCAATGTCGAGCTCGGAGCGGTGGGCGGAAGGGGAAGAGTGGTCGCTATGCATGTCCGGGAAGGCCTGTTAGCCAGGTTCTCGGTATGAGCAAACGACGCTTGAGCCGCCTTCTGGACGTCGGGTGGACCTCCTCCAATCAGATGTTTTGCCTGCTCAGAGTGGGTTTTTCGGTGCTTCGATCAGCCGGGGCCGGGACGGCGCTCAGCAAACCAGCTGCTCGGCGCGCCGCGTTCTGACCCTCAACGCCCCAAGAAACGACGGGTGGGGTCAGGGTGCGGGCAAGCGCTCGATGAGCGCGCGGAGTTGCGCGACCGCCCGGCCTCGGTGGCTGATCGCGCCCTTCTCGGCGTCGGTCAGTTCGGCCATCGTGCGGCCATGCGGATCGTCGTCGGCGATGAAGACGGGGTCGTAGCCGAACCCGCCGTCGCCACGGGGCGTGTCGGCCATGACTCCGGTGCAGCGACCTTCGACGGTGCCCTCAGTGCCGTCCGGCAGAACGACCGCAATGGCGCAAACATAGGCCAACGCTGAACCAGCCGGCGCTTCCTGAATGAGTTTGCGCAGGTTGTCACCGTCGGTCGCGTGCTCGCCGGCATACCGAGCCGAGCGCACGCCAGGCGCGCCGCCGAGCGCGTGCGCCTCGAGACCAGAGTCGTCGGCGATGGCGGCGATGCCCAGGGCCGAGCAGGCCGAGCGAGCCTTGGTCAGGGCGTTGCCGACGAAGTCCGGAGCGTCTTCCGGAGGCAGACTCACGTCGTCCGGCAGCGCCAAGAGCTCATGCTCGTGGAGAAGCGCCTGGAGCTCGCGCACTTTGTGCGCGTTGCGAGTCGAGAGCACGAACTGCACGGCGACGCCTAGACCGCCGTCGGGGCGCCGATGTCGGCAGGCGCAGGGAGTGCGACCTGCTCGACTTCACCGATCGGCAGCTGAAGGAATCGCGTGCCGAGGGCCGAGAAGACGGCTGGATCGCCCGTGGACAGGAACCGGTACTCGCCCTCAGTTTGGCGCTGGCTACGCAGGCCCCGCAACGACAGCAGATGCTCGACCCGCCGCACGATCGCAACGCCGCTGGTGATGATCCGCGTGTTGCGCCCCAAGACGCGCTGGAACATGGGTGCAAGCAGCGGGTAGTGGGTGCAGCCGAGCACCACCGTGTCGACATCGGCCGCGATCAGCGGCGCGCAGGACTCGCGGACGAGCGTGAGCACCTCGTGCGTGATCGGCTCGTCCGACTGGATGAGACTTGCCAGCTCCGGGCACGCCACGCTCGTGAGCTCGATCATGTCGTCGATGCGGCGGATCGCCGCGCCGTACGCGTCGCTGGAGACGGTTGCCTCGGTGGCCAGCAGGCCCACTCGCCCGTTGCGAGTCGCCTCGACCGCTTGGATCGCCTCTGGCGTCACCACGCCCAGCACGGAGACCGGCGAACCCTTCGCTGCCAGGTGGGCGCGCACCGCATCCAGCCCGGCAGCCGTCGCCGAGTTGCACGCGATGACAAGCAGTTTCGCGCCTCGAGCAAGGAGTTCATCGGCGTTGTCGATCGCCAGCGCCGCCAGTTCATCCCGGGAGCGTTTTCCGTAGGGAAAGCGAGCGGTGTCGCCGAGGTAGAGGTAGTCCTCTTCGGGCAGGTCGACGAGTAGCTCGTGGAGCACCGTCAGACCGCCGACGCCGGAATCGAACACGCCGATGGGTTGTTCTGCCGAAGGTTCGAACGCCACGCTCACATGGTCGCAGGTCCGTCCGGCGACGCCCGCCGGACAGACTCGCGCCCCGCCGCGTTACCGGTCGCCCTTCCCACCCGCGATCTTGATCGACTCCCCGACCTGGGTGACGACCTGCTTGCCAATCTGGTCGTTGCCACCAAGCGTCTTGGACGCCGCGACCACAGCGGCGAGGACTGACGCCATGAGGAGAAGGAGCCCGACGTATTCCACCGTGCCCTGACCGACGTCACTGGCGAGGGCGCGCAGCGTACGGCGGCGAGCGGCGGCTGGCTGGACCGAACCCGCACGACGAGGACGCCGAACCGGAGACCGGCGAGGCGGACGAACGAACACCGGACGTCGGTGGGTTTGGGGTGGCTGAAGCGCGAGCTCAGACGACGCGCGGTGCGTGGACTCGGTGGCATGCATGGAGTTGGGCTCCTCGGTGAGATTGACCTGGTGCCGTTCAGGCTGCCTACGCAGATGTGCCGTGAGTGCGCAGTCTGTTCCAACTCTGCGCAGCGTCGCGCACGGTCCTTGTGACGCGCCGGACGCTGGGACCGCTTCTGACTGGCGGCTTCTTAGACTGCGCCTCGGTGCGCGCGCTCATCGTCAGCAACATGTGGCCGACGCCCGAGCGCCCCGCGCTCGGCACGTTCGTGGTCGATCAGGTGCAGGCGCTGCGGCGCACCGGTCAGGTCGACGTCGACGTCGCGACCTTCCCCCCGGGTGGCATGCACTATCTCGCCGCGATTCCGGCGCTCGCCCGGCGCCGCGGGTACGACGTCGTGCACGCGCACTTCGGCCTGACTGCCCTCCCAGCACTCGCCAGTGGCGCAGCACTGCGAGGGGTGACGCTCCACGGCACGGACCTCATCGCGCCCAAGTCGCGCCGGGTCACGCTCGCGGTTCTCCCCCGGTACGACGTCGTCGGGGTCCCGTCGGAATGGGCACGTTCGTTGCTGCCTGGCGCGCATGCCGCGCGTGCGCGCGTGCTGCCGTGCGGCATCGACCTGCACACGTTCGTCCCGATCGACCGACGCGAGGCCAGGCGGGCGCTGAACCTCGATCCAGGTGCACCGTTTGCCCTGTTCCCCTACGACCCGTCGCGATCCGTCAAGCGCCATGACCTCGCCCTGCAGGCGGTCGGAGATGCCCCCCTGCGCACGCTCGGCCACGAGCCGCGTGAGCGGATGAAGCTGTGGCTGAGCGCCGCTTCCATCGTGATCTGCCCGGCCGACTGGGAGACGTTCGGCATGGCCGCCGTCGAAGCCGTTGCCTGCGGAACGCCGGTGCTCGCCACGCGAACCGGTGTCCACCCTGAGGTCCTCGATGGACTTCCCTGGTCGACCTGCGAGGACTTCTCGACCGAAGCCTGGCGCGCCGCCGTCAGGCAGGCCTTGGACGCGGACCTCCAACACGAAGACGGAGCACAGCACGCGCAGCCCTGGTCTTCGGACGTGATGGCGACCCGGCTGCTCGACGCATGGCACTCGGGGGGCGGATCGCGCCGCCAGCGGCAGGGGTAGACTGGCCGCTTGGCGCCCTGCGCCGCCCTCCGTTCATGGCTCGAGACTCCAGCCCCCTCTCCAAGCGACTCAAGGCGCTCGCGGTCCGCGCCGGCCTGCCCGTCGATGCAGGCACGCACCAACACGCGGCGACGAGCACCACTCCCGACGACGAACAGCCGACCGGCGAGTTCCCGGCGGTCGCCGCCAGCGACGCGCCCGCGGACGACCTTCCGACGGGAGAGTTTCCCGCCGTCGCAACGGTGCCTGACTCCCAGGACGACGCCGGCGACACCCCCGCCGTTTCCGCGCCTGCTGCGCCGGCCGGAGTCACCGTCCCGCCCCCGTTGCTGGAAGAGCCCAGCGCGCCGGCGCCCGCAGCCCCCATCTGGACGGACTCCCCCGCGGAGGAGCAGAGCCCGCTGACCGCAGCTTCCACCACCAGCGGACCAACGCTGCCCCCACCCACGCTGAACAAACCCCAGCCGACTGAGACAGCGCCGCCCACTGCCGGCACCCCGGACGACGAGGACGCGCAGGCACCGCAGACCGAGCTGCATGCACTCGCAGAGCCTGAGCCAAGCTCTGCAAGCGCCGACACCGCCGCCACTTCGATCTGGGCCCCGGTGGGTCCCGCGCAACCGGCCAGCCCGCCGACCGTTCCCGCGTCGGCGGCGGACGAGCTCCCGTCCCGAGCAGCAGGCCTCAACGACGCACTCGCCCTCGCTCCAGACGGCGACGACGACGCACCTGCAGCGACGGAAGCATCGACGCCCGAGTCAACGGGCCACACCTCACCGACGCCGGCCAGCGAGACGTCTGCCGACGACCCGGCAGACACGCCCTCGCTCCTCAAGACGGTCGAGCAGCCTGAGCCGGACGCCGAGCCGGACGACGTCGCGGCATCAGAGGACGCGCCGGAGCCCTCCGCGGCACCGTCGGTCCGCGACCGTCTCTCTTTGACCGGCCGCTTCGCGGCGCTCCGCCGCAAGCCCAAGACCGACGACCACACCGAGCCGTCCGCGACCGGACCGGAAGACGGCACACCTCAGGAACCCGCGACCATCGCCGCGCCCGCCGTGGCAGCGACGCCGGTAGCCGGCCCCGATGAGCCGCCCATGGTCGTCGACGTGACGCCGAGCGAGCCGCCCCCGACCAAGCCATCGTTCTCCGAGCGAGCGGCACTTCGGCGCCGCGCCAAGACGCTCCGCGCCCGCCGTGACGCGGGACTCCTGGAGCTTGGGGCCATCGTCCTCGACCAGCGCCGTTTCGGTGACCCGACGGCAGGAGCTCTGCTGCGCCGTCGCACCGACGAGCTCGCCGACCTCGATCATGAGATCGCGTCGATCGAGCAAGCACTCGACGCGCACGCATCAGCGGCAGCCGTCGCGGCCCTCGGTGCGATTCGCTGCGTCGGCTGCAGCTCGCTCGTCGGCCCCACCGAGCGCTACTGCGCCCATTGCGGGACCCCACGACCGGTCGGTGGCAGCCCGGAGCCTGACGCCTCCGCACCCTCGTGAACTCCACATTGAGGCGTACCGACCTGGTCGTGGTCGGCGCCGGGGCCGCGGGGTTGTATTGCGCGTTGCGCGCTGCAGCATCGGGTGCCCACGTCGCTCTGGTCTCAGCCACCCCGCTGGCGCAGACCGCCAGCTACTGGGCCCAGGGCGGCGTGGCTGCCGCCATGGCCGTCGAAGACTCCGTCGCGTCGCACCTGGCCGATACCGAGATCGCAGGACGGGGTCTGACCCGACGGTCAGCCGCCGAAGTCCTCGTCGGTGAAGCCGCTGAGCACGTCCGCACCCTCGAGACCCTCGGGGTGCACTTCGACGCGGACCGCGCCGGCCATCTCTCGCTCGGCCTGGAGGGCGGCCACAGCCACCGCCGCGTCGTCCACGCCGGGGGGAGCGCGACGGGTCGCCGGATCGTGCGTGACCTGTCGGCACTCGTCGCCGAACACGAACGCATCACCGTTCTGGAGGGCCGACGGGCTGCGCAAGTCTGGACCCACGAGGGCCGGACCGTTGGCGTCGTCTTGGAGGACGGCGAGGCCGTCTACGCGCGCGCGACCGTGCTTGCGACCGGAGGCGCAGCTGCGCTTTGGCGCCGGACCACCAACCCACCCGGGTCCCAGGGCATCGGAATGGCCCTGGCGGCTGCCGCCGGCGCCGAACTTGCCGACCTGGAGTTTCTGCAGTTTCACCCCACCGCCCTGGCGGGCGTCCCCGGACGTGAGGGCTTTCTGGTCACCGAAGCGATCCGTGGAGAAGGCGCCACGCTCCACGGGCCCGACGGCGAGCGCTTCGTCGACGAGCTCTCGCCTCGCGATGAAGTCGCCCGCGCGATCACGCTGCTCTTGGAGGACACCGGAGCCAGCTCGGTGTCGCTCGATATGCGCATGGTCGAGCCAACGCGCTTTCCCAACGTGGTCTCGGCGCTGCGCGAGTCCGGGGTGGAACCAACGCGCGACCTCGTCCCGGTCAGCCCGGCTGCCCATTACATGATGGGAGGCGTGGTGGTCGATTTGCACGGCCGGACCACCGTCCCCGGATTGCACGCCATCGGCGAGACCTCGTGCACCGGGCTGCACGGTGCCAACCGTCTGGCATCCAACTCCCTGAGCGAATGCCTCGTGTGGGGAGCTCGTGCAGCGCAGGCCGCCTTGGACATGCCCGCTCTCGCGACCGAAGCCGCCCCCCGTGAGCGTGCGCCGGCGCCCCTGCGCCTCCCGAACCGGGAGACGCGCGACGCGGTCTGGCGGTGTGCAGGTGTGCTCCGGCGCGCCGAAGACCTTCGGGAACTCGCGCAGAGCGACCACCCGATGGCGCGATGGGTTGCGACCTGCGCGCTGCACCGCGACGAGCAGCGGGGCGCACACTGGCGCCGCGATGCGAGCGGCCAGAACCCGGATCTCGACGGACTCCACACGGTGCTCGATCCGGTCACCGAAACCGCGCGTTTCGAGCGCTGGACCTAACGGGTCAAGAAACTCGGTTTGCCCGGTTTTTGGGGTGTCGCTGGCTTAACGCGGCCCTAACGAACCGACCACGGGGCTTGAACACCCCGGCCGCAGTATGAGTCGTGCCCCAAGAGGACACCATGCACCAGCTCAGCCGCGCCATTTACCGAGAACTCGCCCCGCTCATTCGAGACGACGGCACCCACCGGACCGTCGAGTCCCGAGAGGCCGTGTTGCACGCCTGCGAGGCGGCGACGGAGCGGCTCGTGACCGACCGCTACTACTTCAAGAACCCTTCACGGTGGCTCTTCCAAGAGGTGCGCGCGCACTTCCCGATCGATCACCAGGCACAGGCTTGGCAGACGATCTCGGCGTACGTGCGCGCAATCACCCGCTGGATCGACGAGCACCCCGAGCAGGCAAGCGCCGGCCGGCACATCCAGTGCCGCGCGTTTACCCGCCGCGGCGCACCGTGCGCACGACCTGGTCTCCCCCGCAACGGCTACTGCCCGTCGCACCAGCATCTGGCGGAGACCGACGAACTCGCGGCGATCGCGGCCTAACAGCCACACAAGCGATCGCTACCCCTCGGTCGGGACACCGGGGGCTCAGCGGGACGACAACGGCATGACGGCCGGAGCAACCATGGGTGGGACTGCTCCGGCCAGCCGTCGTTCTGCACCCAGACACACCCCTGCCTCTGCTGGCGCTCCGGCGCGCCGAGTGCCATTTCAAACGCGACTCAGCGTCTGGACGCCGAGTCACCAGGACCGTCAGCGCGCCGCCTTGCCACCCCGCGACACGCCGGGATCCCGCGCCGGAAACGGCACGCTTCGTCAGCGTCGCTTGGGTCACCGAAGCCTTGCCGAGGGGTCCAAGAACGCCAAGTTTCCCGCTATCTCCGGGGAAAACTGAAGATTGGCACGCAAACCCTGGCGTTCCGCCGCTCCAGCTGGCACACTGAGCGCCGCTCCGGCACAACATCGGGACGGACGTCCGACAAAGCGTCGTACGACCGTCCAGTCTGGGCACCTTGTGTGCGAGTTATCCCCCACTCGCCTCTTGGAAAGTTGTGACCGAATCGTTAGTGTCGCAGGCCTGCTGTGCCCGCTCTCTGCGCACAGCTCCCGCACCTCCACATCCCCCGCTCCGTATGCCGATTGCTTTCAAGGAATGGGCGGTTACCGTCCGCGCGCTCGCCGAAGGTGAGCAACTGCTCACCCTCCGTAAGGGTGGCGCGAATGGGGCCGACCGATTCAAACTAGACCACTCGCGGTTCTTCCTGTACCCGAGTTTTGACCACCAGCGTGCCGATCTCGTTCGCGAGTCGCATCAGCCTGAGCTGCGCCGCGCCCTCGAGGAGGGTGTCTGGCCCGACGGTGAACCGTCGGACCAGCACGTCCTCCACGGCGGCATCGTGCAGCCCGAGCGTGTGCGCATCCGCGCCTGGGCAGAGGTCACCGCCAGCTTCACGATCAGTGACCCGCGCATCGTCGATGCCCTGTCGCCGTTCTACGTGTGGACGCCCGCGTACGCCGTGCGCCGTCTGCAGTGGAAGCCGCGCGAGCCCCTGCACGTCCTGCTGCTGCGCGCCTACCGGATCCCGCGTCCGGTCACCGTGCGCGTGAAGGACGAGTTCGGCTCGACCCGCTCGTGGCTCGAGATCGCCCGCGACCTCCCGTTCGAGGGCACGCCGGTGCTCTGCGACGACGAGTTCGAGCGCGCAGCCAGCGAGATCGAAGCGGTCTGCCGCGGCGCTGCCGTTCCGGCACTCGCGTAGCGCACACCAGTTGCACCATGACGGGGTCGCTCCGCTTCGGCGGGGCGGCCCCGTTTTGCGTTCCGGCCCGCCCGGCCACCGCCGGCTCCGGGCTCCCTCCCACCATCTACGCTGAGTCGAGGCTCCATATATGGGCACCTGGACTGAATCCAGCTCCACACGATTCCGCGTGCGGTTCGACGACGAGGCTCGCACTGAGGTCGAGGAGCTCGTGCACGTCCTTGAGACGGTGGCGGCTCGCCTTGAGGCCCACGGCCTGGTAATCCCTGATCACCCGACGATCGTCGTTCACCCCACCGCGTTCTCGCTCGGCATGGCGCAGCCGGCGTTCTTGGTGGCACAGTCCTTCACCGAGTCCAACGGGCGCCGGTACCTCGCCTCGTGGACGGCAGGCTCGACGCTGCACTTGATCGCACCGCAGCGACTGACCCGTGGCACCGAGGGCCACATCAGCATGCGCGACGCGTTGGAGCGCGCCCCCGCCTGCGGACTGGCCCACTTGGCGCTTGGCAATGTGAATCCGGCGCTCTCGTTGCATCGGGCCGTGCGAAAGCGCGCCTGGTTCTGGCTTGCGTGGGGCGCCGGTCAAACCTTGGTGGGGCAAGTGCCGATGCTCGCGTCCACGATCGCGGCCCGGCGTCGCGAGCGGCGGGCGCTCGTGATGCCGCCGCATGCTCGTGACGCGGTGGCCTTGGGCGGGTCGATCGTGGAACTCGTGTTGCGGGAGCGCGGGCTCACCGCGCTCGTGCGGCTGCTGCGAGAGCCCCTGCCTTCCCGTCCTCAGGATTGGCTCCATCACGCGCTGCCTGGTCTGGGTGCGACGGAGCGCGATGTGCATTGGCGCATGCTGCTCGATGAACTTGACGAGGCGCGAAGCGTCGTCTTGGCCGAGCGCACGGCGGCTGAGCTTGCTGCGGCTGCGGCTGCTCGGGAAGAGCAGGAAGCGACCGAACAAGCCATTCTGGAGGCGCGGGTCGCCAAGGCCGCTGCCGAGGCTGCCGAACGCGCTGCTGCGGAGGTTGCCGAGCTGGATGCGGCCGCGCAGCGTGCTGCCGCGCGCTCAGCGGCTCGACGTCGCGGGCGTTAGCCCGACGAGCGATCTCGCTATTCGTCTTCGCTGAGGTCGTCGAGGACCGGCTGCAGCACCGCTCGCGCGTCGAGCTCGAAGTGGGCTGGCACGAGGATGTCGCGGGGGCCGGCGGCGAGCATGTCCGGCACGTCGAAGCCTCGCGTCCGCCCGAAGCAAGCCGGGATCTCGGCGTCCTTGAGCAGCATGAGCAGGAGCTCGCTCTCAGGTTGGTTGCGGGCGACCGCCACGCGCACGAAGTTCGGTTCGTCGGCGCTGCTGCCGAACATCCGCTGCCAGAGGCCCATGGCGGTCTGTGGCCTTAGCCGGCGATCGCGACGGGAACGTCGCTCACGACGCCGTCGGTGATGAGGTAGCTCTTGACCTCGGTCAGGCCGTCCTTGACGCCGACGATCAACCATTCGATCCCGGGCCAGCCGGCTGCGAAGTTGATGTCGGTCTGGGACGGGTAGGGGGCGCTGCGGGTATGGGAGTGGTAGATCGCTCCGAGTTCCTCGCCAGCAGATTCGATCTCGTCGATCAGCTGAAAGAGCTGTTTGCCGGAGATCTCGAACCGCAGCGGGCTGTGGGCTTCGTTCTCAGCGACCAGCACGCGGGTGGCGACGTCGCCTTTGACGGCGACGAATCCGCAGCACTCGTTCGGTGCGTCGCGAATGGCATGCTCGGTGATGAGCTCGAGCTGTTCAGCGGTGATCTTCACGGGGCCTTTCAGGTCGCGGGACACACGGCGCCCGATTCGGGCGTCGCGTCAGGACTTACCGATCGGCGGGTCGTGCGGATGACGGCCGATCTGGTCTTCGTCGTCGGTCTTGCCGGAGATGGTGTCCTTGAACTCACGCAGTCCTCGGCCGACCGAACGGGCAGCTTCTGGAAGCTTCTGGGGGCCGAGGACGAGCAGCGCGATCACGAGGACCACGATCAGCTCCATCGGGCCGACGTTCGGGATCATCGGTGGGTTACCACCAGACGGTCGAGTCGAGGTTCGCAACCTCGTCGACCGGGAGCGTGTAGACGCCGCTGGAGAGGTACTTCCAGCCGTCGT
>JAEMRF010000360.1 GCA_016463515.1 Solirubrobacteraceae bacterium
CGCGGCGCCGTTAGACGGCGGCGACGTCCTTGCCCTTGTAGGCGTGCGTCTCGATGAACTCTTCGGTGTTCTGGCGGCAGATCTCGTCGGGCTGCTGGTTCTTCGGCGACTTCATGAAGTAGCTCGAAGGGCCGTCGATCTGGCCGGCGAGGCCATGGTTGAGGGCCAGCTTGCAGCAGCGCACGGCGTCGATGATCACGCCCGCCGAGTTCGGCGAGTCCCACACCTCGAGCTTGGTCTCGCAGACCAGGGGCACATCGCCGAACGACTTGCCTTCCAGGCGAATGTGCGCCCACTTGCGGTCGGTCAGCCACGGCACGTAGTCCGAGGGGCCGATGTAGACGTCGTCAGCCGGGAGATCGCGGCCCATGATCGAGGTGACGGCCTGCGTCTTGGAGATCTTCTTGGACTCAAGGCGCTCGCGCTCGAGCATGTTGAAGAAGTCCATGTTGCCGCCCACGTTGAGCTGGCTGGTGCGCTCAAGGTGCACGCCGCGCTCGTGGAACAGGCGGGCCAGCGTGCGGTGCACGATGGTCGCGCCGACCTGCGACTTGATGTCGTCGCCGATGATCGGCAGGCCCTTCTCGATGAAGCGGTTGTTCCAGTAGTCCTCGGAGGCGATGAACACCGGGATGCAGTTCACGAACGCGCAGCCGGCCTCGAGGACCTGCTCGACGTACCACTTGGTGGCCGTCTCGGAGCCCACCGGGAGGTACGACACGACGACGTCGGTCTTGGTCTCCTTGAGGATCTTCACGATGTCGTCGGTCGGGCCAGGCGCCTTGGAGATCTTCGTCGCCGGGTACTTGCCGATGCCGTCGTGCGTCATGCCGCGGTAGACCTTGACGCCGGTGTCCGTGGGGACGTCGGTGAACTTGATCGTGTTGTTCGGGTCGGCCCAGATCGCCTCGCCGAGGTCCTTGCCGACCTTCGTGGCGTTGACGTCGAACGCAGCCGTGAACTCGATGTCCTTGACGTGGTAGCCGCCAAGGGTCGTGTGCATGAGGCCCGGGATGTCCTCGTTGTCGCCGGCGTCGGCGTAGTGGTAGACGCCCTGCACGAAGCTGTTGGCGCAGTTGCCCACGCCAATGATGGCGACGCGGACCTTCTCCTGTTGACGATCAGTCATGTGCTGGTGGTGCTCCTGTGAAAAGGAAGAGAGATGGGGCTTTATGCCTGCGGCTCAGCGGGCACTGGTGCGGGCGGGGTCGGCGCGAGGAGCGCCTTGCGGACGTGAAGAATGCGCTGCAGGACCGTGATCGTGCTCAGGATCGCGAGGACCCAGACCGCGATTTCCAGCGCGTTGAACGAGTCGATCCCGGCCAGCAGCAGGCCAGCCGAGAGGATGATGACGCGTCCGGCGCGGTTGCCGAACCCGACCTTGCACTCGACGCCGAGCGCTTCGGCGCGGGCGCGGGTGTAGGACACCATCAACGAGCTGACGATCGCCGCTGCGGTGACCGCGGTGAGCAGCTTGTCGCCGTCGGCCGCAAAGATCGCCGCGATGACGGTGAGCATCACGCCCTCTTCGATGCGATCCAGGGTCGAGTCCAGGAACGCACCGAACGGCGACGCCTTGCCGCTCATGCGCGAGTATTTGCCGTCGAGCATGTCGCAGACGGACCCGATCACGAACGCGACGCCGCCCAGGAACAGCTGGTCGGCGTAGACGAGCCCCGCGGCAACGAGGCACAGTGCCAGACCGGTCAGCGAGATCGCGTTGGGCGTCAGGCGCGACTCGATCAGTCGGTTGCGCACGTAGTCGCTGCGCTCGGCGCTCATGATGCGGGAGCGCTGCGGGGCGCTTGGCGGGGTGTTGGTCAAGGAGAGACTCTCGAAGGTTGGTCGGGTGCCCAGGCCCACGCGTGGGGGCGAAGCCGGGCAAGTCCGGTGGCGGCAACAGCACCGATGGCAGCCACGGCGGCACCGGCGACGGCGTCGAGCCAGAAGTGGTTGCCGGTGGCGACGACGACAAACAGGATGGCAGCCGGGTAGCTCCACCAGAAGGCACGTACCCAGCGGGTGGTCGACAGCGACGCGATCGACCAGCCGATCATGATCGCAAACCCGATGTGCATCGAAGGCACCGCGGCGTAGGGATTGGCGAACGCATCCCATACGAATTTGCGCGGCCCGGAGAACGTCTCGACGGAGTCGTGGAAGCCGTATTCAGCGGGCATCAGGCGTGGCGGGGCCGTCGGCACGAGCACGTAGAGCAGGCACGCCAGCACGAATGACACGAAGAACATGTTGCGCACGAAGTAGTAGCGCGAGTTGTGCAGCAGGTAGATCCACAGCATGCCGGCCAGCGTGACCGTGGTCTGCACGTTCAGGTAGAGCCACGAGAAGAGGTCGTCGAGGTACGGGACCGACAGCGACCACCGTTGCAGCGCCGGCTCGAAGTAGAGGCCGAGCTCGCGCTCCACGTAGACGAGGTCCTTGGCGTTACTGATCGCCTCGAACTTGAGGGCGTCGCCGGAGCCGTCGGCCAGGCCGCGGCCGAGTTGGTAGACGAAGATCGCGACGGCGAGTACGACGAATTGCACGACGAGGTCGCGCCAGCCCTTGGGCAGCGTCAATCGTGTCGGCCTCGACATCAGTCCCATGGTAGGGGCACGAGAGGTGTGAAGCGCCTTCACAGGCGAGCGCGCGTGCGTTGCGTGCGCTAGCGCACGCAACGCCACCAGCGCTCGGTGGCCCGCCGACCGACGCCTCAGCCGGCGACGTCGACCGTGGCGTACAGGCCGCCGCGACCAGTCCGGATGCCGATGCCCGCCCGCGAGAAGGATGGCGAGAGCAGCGTGGCGCGGTGGCCGGGCGAGTCCATCCAGGCGCGAACGAGGCGCGCGGAGCGGGCGTCGCGACTGCTCCAGAACACGACTTCACCGACCTTGGCGCCGCCGGCGGGCTTGCGCAGGCGGGCCGTGAGGCTCTTCTCGCCGGGGAGCTGGTGGCTGAGCCGTCGGCTGCGGGCCTGCCAGCGCGAGTGGCGGTCGGCCGCGCGCGTGAGGCCGGGCGTGAGGTCCAGCGGACGCAGCCCGTGGTCGGCGCGGACCTGGTTGATGCGGTGGATCACGTTGCGCTCGCGCCCGTCGGCGGTCGGGCCGTCCGCCTGGGCTGCGGGGGCCGTCGTGGCCACGGTGGCCGAGGCCACAAGGGTCGCAAGGATGGGGCGCACGAACGTGAGTCTGCGCACGTTGGCGCCGAAATGACGGCTGACTTGCCGTGCTGGTGGG
>JAEMRF010000061.1 GCA_016463515.1 Solirubrobacteraceae bacterium
GCGCTGGCCGGCGCGGTCCCCGTGGCGTTGGTCGCCGTGGTGGCCTGGCGCACGCCGCTCGTGGGGGCGCTGCTGGCCATCACGCTGCCGATCGTGGTCGTGTTTCTGGTGCTGGTCGGCCTGCGCAGCGCCGAACACGCACGGGATCGCCAGCGCGCGCTGGCGGTGCTCGGCGCCCACTTCTTGGAAGTGGTCCGCGGCCTCCCCACGCTCCGGGCCCACGGCCGCGAGCACGCGCAACTGCCGACGCTGCGCCTGGTCTCTGACCGCTATCGCGACGAGTCGTTGGGCGCGCTGCGCGTCGCGTTTCTCTCGGCGCTCGTGCTGGAAGTGCTGGCGATGCTCGGCACGGCCGTGGCGGCTGCGGTGGTGGGCGTCCAGCTGGCCGAAGGCCGGATGACCCTTGAGGTTGGCCTCTTCGTGCTCCTGCTCGCACCCGAGATCTACACCCCGTTTCGCGAGGCCGGCCAGCGGTTTCATGCCGCCGAGGACGGCACGGAGGCTGCCCAGCGCGCGCTGGCGTTCCTCGATGAGCCAGACCCTCTGGGAGCACCACCAGTGAGCGAGCGCCCATCACCAGATCCCGCGCAGGCACCGATCACGCTGACCGGCGTGGCCGTCCGCGGTGGAGCCGGCCGCCTGGACTCCCTTGCTCCGGTCGATCTCACCGTGGTTCCCGGGAGCAACCTCGCGCTCGTGGGTGCCTCGGGCGCTGGCAAGACCACGCTGTTGGCGCTCTTGGCGCGACTGCGAGATCCCGACGACGGCACCGTGCGCTGCGGTACGACCGACCTCAGGGAGATCACCCCCGAGACGTGGTGGCGGCGCGTTGCCTGGCTCCCGCAGCGCCCGGCGCTGCCGGCGGGCCAGCTCGGCGAGGTGCTGCACGCCGCAGCTGCCGCCGCCGACGGCCCGGCGGCAGACCCGTCGCTGACCCGAGCACGGCTCGAACGAGCCCTGCACTGGGCCGACGCAGCTGAGGTCATCGCCGATCTCGAGGATGGACTTGCGACCAAGATCGGCCCCGGCGGCCGACAGCTCTCAGCAGGACAGGTGCAGCGCTTGTGCCTGGCCGCAGCACTGGCCTCCAGTGCGCCGCTCCTCCTGCTCGACGAACCGACCGCGCACCTGGACCCAGACAGTGCCGAGCGCGTCCGCGACGGCATCCTGGACGCGGCCGGCGAGCGCACCGTCGTCGTTGCAACGCACGACGAACTGCTGGCCGCTCGATGCGACGCGGTGGTGCGGCTCGGCGCTGCAGACACGGAGCACGACACGCCGGTTGCCCCGCGGCCCGCGGCCGTCGCCCCGGACCGGACCCAGCTGGCCGCCGTGGCCCATCCGAGCCGGCAGGCGGCGGAGGGCGAGCCTTCCCATCACCGCACCCCGCAGCGCCGGCCGTTGCGTGCGCCTGGGCGCCCGCTGCTCCTTGGCGCCACCAGCGCTATCGCCGGCGTGGCGGTGCTCGCCGTGTCTGGTTGGTTGATCGTGCACGCCTCCGAGCAACCGCCGGTCTTGGCGCTGCTCAGCGCCATCGTGATCGTGCGCGCGCTCGGGCTGGTGCGGGCCTTGGCGCGCTACGGCGAGCGCCTCAGCGGCCACGACGTAGCGCTGCGGCGCCTCGCCGACCGGCGAGTCGACTGGTACCGGCGACTCGCCGCGCGGGTCGGTGCGCCGGACCTCCCCGACTCCCCGGACCTACTGACCCGGTTCACGGCCGACGTCGATGCGCTGCAGGACCGTGACCTGCGCGTGCGGCACCCAGCAGCGGTTGCGGCGATCGTGAGCCTGACCGCAGCGGCCGCAGCGGCCCTCCTGCTGCCCGCGGCTGGGCTGGCGCTGGTGACCGGCGCGCTCATCGGCGGTGTGTGTGGTCCCGGGCTTGCGTGGGCCGCCGGTCGCCGCGCCGCGGCGCGCCAGGCACCTGCACGGTCACGCTTGGCTGCGCTCCTTGATGAGGTCATGCAGCTCGGACCAGTGCTGGCGCTCCAGGGCCTGGCCGACGACCGCCGTCAGCAACTCGGCGATGCCGCGGAGCGGTTGGCGCGCGCCGATCGGGCGCTGGCGCGGGCAGCCACCGTCGGGGGTGCGCTCACGGCGATCGGTGGCGGGGTAGCGCTGGCGGGGACGCTGCTCTTCGCCGCACAAGCCACGGCTGCCGGCACGCTGGCTCCGGTCGCGCTGGGCGCCGTTGTGCTGCTGGCGGTGGGACTCCAAGAGGTACTGCGACCACTGCCCGAAGCGGCGCTCCGGCTGATGGCGGTGCAGCATGCCGAGACCCGACTTGCCGCCGTCACCGACGGCCCGCCTGCCCTCTCCCCTCCTCCGGCTGTGCCCGCGGCCCTGCCCAGGCGAGGCCCACTCCACGCGTGGAATCTGCACTATCGACCGGGCGGACAGAGCGGTCCGCAGGTCCTCACCGGCGCTGCTCTGACGGTCATGCCAGGAGAGCGGGTGGCCATCGTTGGGCCCAGCGGCGCGGGAAAGTCGACCCTGGTCCAGCTCCTCGGGCGGCTGTCTGACCCCGACGAGGGCTCAGTTTCACTCGGTGGCGTCGACCTGCGCGACGCGACCGAAGCCGACATACGACAACGGATCCGCGTTGCCGGGCAAGACGCACACCTGCTCGCAGGCACGCTCGCCGCCAACCTTCGCATCGGTGCGCCGGATGCCGACGAACCCGCCCTGACCCGTGCCCTCGACGCCGTCGGGCTCGGTCCCTGGCTTGCCGCGCTGCCCGACGGACTCCAGACACTCGTCGGCGAGGACGGCGCCGCCGTCTCGGGCGGCCAGCGGCAGCGGTTGAGCGTGGCCAGAGCGCTGCTGTCCCCGGCTGAGCTCCTGCTCCTCGACGAACCCACGGCCATGCTCGACGGAGCCACCGCGGCCGCACTGCTGCACGACGCGTTGGCCGCCGCGCCGGGACGAACGGTCATCGTCGTCATCCACGACGGTGACCGGCTCGATCTCTTCGACCGCGTGTTGGAACTGCGCGACGGTCAGCTGCGGGAGCGTGTCGTCAGCCGCGAGAGCGCCCGAGCGACGGCCTCCGCGCGCTGAAGCTGAACTGGTTTAGACCCGGTCGGCAGCAAGCCGCTGCGCGACGCGCTCGCAGAGTTCGGTCGTCGCCGCGATGGTCTCGTAGGTGAGGTTCTCGGGCGTATCGGTCATGAGGTGGTAATTCGCTGGGGCCTTCCATGGCTCGAGCGAGACCAGGCAGACCGTCGGAATGTTGGCCCGGCTGAAGACGACGCCGTCCGTGGAGAACCGGGAGCGCAGCCCGCGGTCGAGCGACACGCCGTGCTCAGCCGCAACATCGGCCACCAGATCGCGGAACGACGGGTCGGCGTAGTCCTCCATCGCCACCGTGCCCTCACCCTCCAGCATCACGAGCTGGGGAGATCCGACGGTGTCGACCGCCAGGCAGTACGTCGACGTGGGATCAAGCTCGGCGCCGTGGTCACGCAGATAGTCGTACACACCGCCCTGGAGCTCCTCTTCTGCCCCCGCCGACACGAGGATCACGCGCACGTCGTCGATCGGCCGCTCGCGCAGGCGCTCGGCAAGCGCCACGAGCACGGCCACCCCTGAAAGGTTGTCGTTGGCGCCTGGCACCGTCGGGCTGCGCATGATGTCGACGAGCAGCCCGAACGCCAGGGACGACACGACCGCGCCGCTGCGCCGCAGCTTGCGACTCCCCGTGAGCAGGCCGGCCGCGACGACGACCGGAGCCAGAAATGCTGGCCACCAGTACGGCAGCGAGGTATCCATGCTCTCGACGCGTTCGGGGAAGCGCTGCCAGAGCTTCTTCTGCAGGGTCTGGTCGAACATCGCGCCCGTGCGGCCGGCGTCGTGGTGCGCGAGCACGACCAGGGTGACCGGCGCGTCGGCCGGGCCGACCTCGGCGATCACGTTCGTGGTCGGACGCTGACGGCGCAGGAGGCGCCGCAGGATTCGGGTGCGGTTGTCGATGTCGTCGGCGACCATCGCCCCGGCCGCCACGCTCGCGAGTGCGAGCACTTTGCGCCCACGGGTGGGACCGACGAATCCCGCGGCGATGGGGACCGACAGCGCGATGGCCAGTGCGCTGGGCCAGCCCTGGTAGAACGACGCGGCCTCGATCCGGGCGTTGGTACCGGCATCGGCAAGGCGATCGCGCAGGAGCTGCGCCGAGCGGAACTCGCCCGTGCCACCCGCGGGGCGGTCCAGCGCTGCGTGCTGCTCGATCAGCTCGCGCATCAAGGCAAGCTCGGCCTGACCGGCCTCATACGCGTGCGGGGTCTGAGCAGCGTTCATGGGTGCGAGCCTACCTCAGAGGCTGGACATATGTCCAGCTTTGGATTCGTGGTCTTCCGGTGGCGGGTCCTCGAGACCCGGCCCGTACCGCCGGATCACCTTGGCCGGCGAACCAGCGGCGATCGAGAACGGCGGAAGGTCGCTCGTGACCACGCTGTTGGCGCCGATCACGGTGCGCTCACCGATCGTCACGCCGCTCGTGATCACCACGTTGGCCCCGCCCCACACGTTGTCGCCGATGCGCGTGGGCCCCTTGGAGGTGAAGCCCTGCCAGGGGATCGGCTGCGTGAGGTCGTCGAAGCGGTGATTGGCGTCGGTGATGAGCGAGCCGTTCGCGAACATGCAGTGCTCGCCGATCTCGATGCGGTCCACTGCCGAGACCATCACGCCCTGGTTGAGGAACGTGCCGCCGCCGATCTTGATGTGGGCGCCCGGGCCCGCGGTGATCCACACGTTGGGCTCGAAGTACACCTGCTCGCCGAGCTCCAGACGTCCTTCGCGCAGCAGCTCCAGGATCTCGCCGTGCACGGGCCACCGCGCGAAACTGCGCCGGCGCGCGAGCTCCAGATAGATGGCGGCACGGCGCCATGGCAGCCGGTTGCGCTCGTACCAGCGCCACTTGCGCCAGAACTCGACCGCTTCGGAGTGACTGATCCCCATAGGTGCCAGGCTACGCCTCCAATCGCGCCAAGGTGAGGTGCGCGGCCGATCGCCCACCCGCTGCGCGATGATCCATCCGTGGCCGATGCCCTGCCGATCAACGGACGTCTCGCAATCCCGCTCGCCGAGCTCGTCATCCGAGCGTCCAAATCCAGCGGACCTGGTGGGCAACACGCCAACGTGACGGCCTCCCGGATCGAAGTCGTGTGGGACGTGCGCGGCAGCGAGGTCGTCGATGACTGGCAGCGATCCCGCATCCTCGAACGGCTCGGACCGGTCGTTACGGCGATCTCCCAAGACTCGCGAAGCCAGCGGCGCAACCGCGAGCTGGCCCTTGAACGCTTGGCTGCCCGGGTCGCGAGTGCCCTGGTCGTCGAAAAGTCCCGGCGGGCGACCAAGCCGACTCGCGGCTCCAAAGAGCGCCGGCTGAGCGCCAAACGCCAAGCCAGCGCGCGCAAGTCGGGGCGTCGCCGCCCCAACGCCGACGACTGATCCCAGTCCATCGGTCACCTGACGCACTAGAAACCGCGCGTTTCCCGTGTGATACTCGACACCCCGGTGTCCAAGGAGCGCTCGCGTTCCTCCGGGTCCCAGCCTGCCCGGGCTGCCGTCGTCACCAACGCCATGCCTGTCCCATTGCTCCCACTCACGCGGCCCGCGGGTCACCACGCTGCGCTCGTCCAAGGCGCAGCGTCTCGGGGGCGCGCCGGCCATCGGCTGCGCGCCATCAGCAGCGCGGTCACCGCGACGGTGCTGGCAACCCTCGCGCTCCCTGGCGCCGCTGCGGCGGCCGATCGTGTGGAGCTGCCGATCCGGTCGTCGTCGCCGCAGACGGACGTCATTTCCAGCCTGGTTCGGCTGCACGTGCCGCTCCCGGCCACGGCCCCCGCGCACAGCGAGGCCTGCGACTGGATCCAGTACATGCGCTACCGACCGGCAGACGGGCCGTCGGAGCCGACCGACGCCGACGCCGTGGCCGTCCTGATGCCCGGCTTCATCGAGGGCGCAACGGCATTTGATCCGGTGGCTCGCAACACCATCCGCGAGTCCGCCAGGCGCGGACGCTCGATCGAGGTGTGGGCGATCGACCGGCGCGCGAATTGCCTGGAGGATCTCACGGGCGTCGATCACGTCGAGCAGACCGGGGAGATCGATGGCGCGATCGACTACTACTACGGCAAACAGCCGCTCAACGGGCAGACGTTCACGGCGCCGTTCAACCGCGCACCGAAGGTGCTTGCCGAGTTCGGCATCGCCCAGACCATGCGTGACTACCACGCCGTCCTGACGACCGAGCTTCCGAGCCAGCCGTGGCGGGAAGACCACGTGATCTGCGGCGGCCATTCCCTCGGCGGCCCTCTCACCGAGCTCTACGCCGCGTGGGATTTCGACGGCGACAAGACCACCACTGCCGACGCCGGGTTCCGCCAATGCGCGGGGTTCATGGGCTTTGACACCACGCTCTCGGGCAAGCTGAGCGGTGGCTTGGACGGCAACGCTGCGAAGGATCCAGACCCGCTCGTCGCCGGCGTGCTGCAGTCGATCAGCGACGTGACCGTGCGGTCGCTTCGAGCAGGCGCGGCGCCACGCAACATCGACATCTCGGGCATCGGGCCCGAGACGATGATGCTGCTCGATGCGGTGTCGGTCCTTGCCTCTCGGACCCCAGACGCCGACTGGACCCCGGCGCTGAGCAAGATTCCACGCTCGGCCACCACCGACCAGTTCTTTCACATCTCTGGCTCGCCGAACATGAGTCGCTGGCTGTTCTCGAAGGACTCCATGCGGGAGGTGCGCTACTCCTACATGGCCGCCCTCGGCCAGATCATGGACGACAACGGCGCCGTGTTCGGGCTCGTGCGCTCGAGCTTTGGCTTCTTCGACGGTGCGCCGATCCAGCGCAACACACTGCCGCGCGATCTCTCGAAGATCCCGATCGTCGGGCAGTTCGTGGCGCCAGGCGAGCTGTTCGTGCCGCAGAAGCTCAAGAGCAAACCGCTCGTGCGGTGGAAGAACTACGACGAGCTCGGCTCAGGGGCAACGCAGATCGGCCGCGGCGGCACCACCCCGGCCGCAGAGGTGACCGACGCCCGCGACATGGCCCGCATCCTGCATGAGGGTCCGACGAACCTCATCGAGGCGTGGTTCCCGACCCGCATCATGCTCGACCAGTACCTGATCGCCGGCGGCGACCGGTCCGGCGGGCTGCGGGGACTGCAGCATCCCACGGGCGTGCGGCAGAAGCCGCGGTTTGTGGTCATTGCGGGCGACGGCCTGCGGGCCGGGGGTCGGCGCCAGTCCGACCCGCACGTCACGCTCCCCGGCTATCAGCATCTCGACGTGCTGACGGCTGCCGAGCGCCAGAATTCCGGGCAACCCGAAGGCTCCAGCCAGGCGTTTGCCGACCTGATCGACACCGCTCTGGACTCCTGATTCCCATGGCCACGCAGCACCACAGCCCGATGATCATCACAAGCCGCAGCGCCGGGCTACGACGCACCTCGCTCGCCGTCCTTCTGGCCGCCAGCGCCTTGGCTACCGGCGTCTCCACCGCCAACGCGAGCGCAGGAGCTCCCGAGCGCACCGAGACGCCCATCGTGTCGGCGTCGCCGCAGACCGACGTCGCCGCGAGCCTCGTCCGAATCCACGTACCCATGCCGGCGTCGGCCGCGCCGCACCCCGCCGCGTGTGACTGGATCGCCTACCAGCGGTTCCGCCGCGCAGACGGCCCGGCGGACGCGACGCAGGCCGACGCCGTTGCGGTGCTGCAGCCGGGCATCTTGGAGGGCGCGACGGCGTTTGATCCGGTCGCCCGCAACACGGTCCGGGAGGCCGCTCGCCGCGGGAAGTCGATCGAGGTGTGGGCGATCGATCGCCGGGCGAACTGCCTCGAAGACAAGGTCGGCCTGGAAGCCGTCGAGCGCACCGGCGATCCGACGCTCGCAATCGACTACTACTACCGCGGCAAGGCGATCGACGGCAAGACCTTTGCCGGGTATCGGGCGAGCGATCGCGTCCTGGCCGACATCGGCCTGGCGCAGACCATCAACGACTGGAACGCGGTCATCACGCGCGAGCTTCCCGATCAGGCGTGGCGGGAGCAGCACGTGATCTGCGGCGGCCATTCGCTCGGCGGCATCCTCACCGAGATCTACGCCTCGTGGGACTTCGACGGCAACCCCAAGACGACCGCCGACGCCGGGTACCGCCAGTGCGCGGGGTTCATGGCGTTCGACACGACACTGAACGCCGGCATCACCGAGCGAAACCCGCAGTTCACAACGGGACTGCTCGGGCAGCTCACCAGCGGCGCGCTGCGGACCGCCACGCAGGTGAGCGTGCGGTCGATCAAGGCGGGCACCGTGCCGAGGCATGTCGACCTCTTGGGCATCTCACCGGAGACGATGAACGCACTGGAGCTCGTCGGCACGCGCGCCGACCAGGATCCCGAGGGCGATGCCACGGCGATCATGCAGGACGTGCCCAAGACGAAGGGCATCGAAGCGCTCTACCGGCTGGCGGGTTCTCCGAATCTCGCGAGCTGGCTGGGAGGCAAGACCAGTCTTCGTGACCTGCGCTACTCGAACATGGCCCTGCTGGGGCAAAACATGGACGACAACGGTGCGATATACGGCCTCGTGCGCACGAGCTTCGGCTACTTCGACGGCGTGCCGCTCCAGCGCAACCGCACGGCACAGGAGGCTCAGCTGATTCCGGGCCTTGGGACGTTGTTTGGCAAGGGGCCGCTCATGCTTCCCCAGCGCCTCACGCCCCAGCCGATTGCCCGGTGGAAGAACTACGACGAACTCGGCACCGGTTCGGCGCAGCTTGGCAAGGGCGTCACGACGCCCGGCTCCGAAGTCACCGACGCCAACGAATTCGCGCGCATCCTGCACGAGGGTCCCGTCAACCTCACCGAGAACTACTTCCCGATCCGCATGGTGGTCGAGCTCGGACTCTTGGGCGCCGGCGACCGTTCAGGCACGCTCAGCCCGTCGGTGCACGTGCGCGCGTCGACCCGCAAGCCGCGGCTCGCCGTCATCGCTGGCAACGGACTGTTCTCACGCCAACGGCCCGTCGACCCACAGGTCATCGCGCCTGGCTATGAACACCTCGATGTGCTGACGGCCGCCGAGCGCCAGAACAACGGCCTGCCAGAACCGTCCAGCCAGGCGTTCGCCGACCTGATCGACGACGCCGTCGGCGAGTAGTGCGCCAGCTCCGCACGTTTGGGGCGGTCTTGGCCGTGGGCGCGCTCGCGCTCGCGGCACCGGCGCCGACCCTGGCGGCCTTGGATCGCGTCGAGACCGCGATTCCGTCGGCTGCTCCGCAGGACGACGTGGTCTCCAGCTTGGTCAAGCTCCGCGCCCCGCTTCCGGAGGGCGTCCCCGAGCACCCCGCCGCATGCGACTGGATCCAGTTTCAGCGGTTCCGGCACCGGACGGGTCCCGCCGACCCGACCAGCGCGGACGCGGTCTCGGTCCTCATGCCCGGCAACCTCGAGGGTGCCACCGCCTTCGATCCGCTGGCGCGCAACGCGATCCGGGAGGCCGCCCGGCGCGGCAAGTCCCTTGAGGTCTGGGCAACCGACCGGCGCGCGAACTGCCTGGAGGACCCGACCGGCCTGGACCTGCTCGAAGCAACCGGCGATCTCGATGCTGCCACGGATTACTACTGGCGCGGCGCAGCCATCAACGGGCAGCGATTTGCGGGCTGGCGCCGCGACCCCAAGATTCTTGCCGAGCTCGGCGTCGAGCAGACCGTCCGCGACTTTCACACCGTGCTCACGCGCGAGCTGCCGGATCAGGCGTGGCGCGAACAGCACGTGACCTGCGGCGGCCACTCGCTGGCGGGCGGGCTGCTGGAGATCTTCGCTGGCTGGGACTTCGACGGGGATCCAGCGTCGACCGCCGACGCGGGCTACCGCCAATGCGCTGGCTTCATCGGCTTCGAGACGCTGCTGGACATCGGTCTCACGAGCAACGACCCGCCGAAGGTCCGAGCGCTCGCCCCATTGCTTCCGGCAGCCCGCCAGCTGCTCGGTGCCCCCACCGTCCGCGCGCTGCGGGCCGGAACGATCTCGCGGCACGAGGCGCTGCTCGGCATCGGCCCCGAGACGATGGCCCTCATGGAGGCCGTGGCCATCATGGCCGCCAGAGATCCAAACGCCGAAGCGACCGACTGGCTGCGCTCCATTCCCGTGTCATCGGCCGTGCGCGGCTACTACCGCGTGACCGGCTCGCCGACGCTCGGCGACTACCTCGCGGGCAACCGTCGACTCACCGACCTGCGCTTCACCTACGCCGGGCTCCTCGGGCAGATGTTCGACGACAACGCCTCGGCGCTCAGCGTGATCCGCGCGAGCTTCGGCTATCCCGTCGGGGCGCCCCTGATCCGTAACCGCTTGCCGGAGCAGGTGTTCGGTCTTCCAGGTTTGGACCTGCTCTTTCAGCGCGGCCGCGTGGTCATCCCGCGCCGCACCCGGCCGCAGCCGCTCAGCGGGTGGGCGAACTACGACGCACTCCAGGGCTCCGGCCCGGGCGCGGCACCGATCGGCGCCGGGGTGACGTCGCCAGCGTCAGAAGTCACCGACGCGCGCGAGTTCGCGCGGATCATGTTCGAGGGCCCGACCAACCTGGTTGAGTCGTGGTTCCCGACTCGCATCGTGACCGACCTCGCCGCCGTGGCGACCGGCGATCGAAGCGGCGCGTTCAAGGCGATCGTCCACCCCCACCCCACCCGCCGCAAGCCGCGATTCGTGGTCCTCGGTGGCGACGGCGTGCTGCGCAAGAGCGGGATCGGTGCCCTGGACCCGCACATCGTTCTGCCCGGCTACGAACACCTCGACGTCCTCACCGCCGCCGAGCGCCAACATGACGGCCAGCCGGAGCGCTCCAGCCAGACCCTGGTCGACTTCACGCTCCAGGCCACGACGCCGCGGTAACGGCCGCACCGCGCCGGCATCGGTTACCGGCCGGTTGGTGCTTCTCCGCGGTCGGCTCAGTCCACGGCGCGGCGCACAAAGCCGCGGATGCCCAGCGCCGAAAACAGCACCGTCGCCACGCCGACGCCCAGCACGACCCATTCCACACCCATGTGCGGCAGGTCGGTCAGCGCGGCGCGCATGCCCTCGCTCACGAACGTGAGCGGATTCAGCAGTGACACGGCCTGGAAGACGGGCATGGCGTCAAGGCCCGCCCACGGGTAGAACGTCGCTCCGGTGAAGGTGAGCGGCGTGAGCACGACCGCGAACACCACGTTGATCCGATTGGGCGGCACGGCGGTTCCGAGCACCAAGCCCACGGCGGCCCCGGCGATCCCGCCGAAGAACAGCAAGGCCACGAGCCCGAGCACGTTGACGTCGGTGAGGTTCACGCCGTCTGGCAGAATCACCGCGGCGAGCGGGAGCACCAGGACGGCCGCGACGATGCCGCGACCGGCGGCGAACACGATCTTCTGGACGCCGACGAGCCACGCTGGCAGCGGGGCCAGTAGGCGATCCTCGATCTCCTTGGTGAATGAGAACTCGATCACGAGCGGCAGTGCGGTGTTCTGGAGTGCGGTCAGCACGAGCGTGAGTCCGACGATGCCGGGGAGCAACTGGTCGCCGTAGCCGCCGCCTGCTGCGCCGATCTCGGGAAGCACCCGCCCGAACACGAAGAGGAAGAAGACCGGCTGCAGCAGGGACTGCGCGAGAAAGCCGGCGAGTTCGTGGCGCACGACGACCCAGGCGTCGCGGCTGCACAGGGCGTAGAAGGCACGGGCTGACGCGCGCCGCCCCTCGAGCGGAGGACGGCTCGGGGCCAGGGTTGGCGAGGCGCTCATCGCAGGTCCCGTCCGGTGAGGTGCACGAACACGTCTTCAAGGGTGCCTTCGAGCACGCGCAGCTCGATCAGTTTGGCGCCAGCCTGCTCAACGGCTGCGGCGACTTCGCCTGCTCGGGCGTTGCCGTAGAGCCGGATGCGCGAGCGGTCGCCGGTGGCGTCGGTGTCGACCTCGCCGAGTGCTTCAAGCGCGGCGGTCAACGAGCCGTTTGCCCGCCCGGGCTCGACCATGAGTTCAAGGCCCGCATCGCTGGGCAGGAGCTGGCGCAACCCGCGCGGAGTGTCGAGGGCGATGCGCTCGCCGTGGTCGACGATCGCGATGCGATCGCAGAGCCGCTCGGCTTCCACCATGTCGTGCGTGGTGAGCAAGATCGTCGTTCCCGCCTCGCGCAGCGCTTCAATCTGGTCCCACAGAAAGAGCCGGGCCTGAGGATCAAGACCGGTGGTCGGCTCGTCGAGGAACAAGATCCGCGGGCGGTGCATCAGCGCGCGGGCGATCATCAGCCGCTGCGCCATCCCGCCGGAATAGCGGTCGACCCGCTCGTTGCCACGCCCCGCGAGACCGAATGCATCGAGCAGCTCTTCGGCCCGCTGGCGGCGCTCACGCCGCGAGAAGCCGAAGTACGCCGCATGGAAGGTGAGGTTCTCGATCGCCGACAGGGAGCGATCCAGGTTCGGGCGCTGTGGCACGACGGCGATCCGCTGCTTGACTGCCGTTGGGTCCTTGCGCACGTCGAACCCGTCGACCGTCGCGGTGCCGCCAGTCGATCGCACGCGGGTGGTCAACACGCCGATGGTGGTCGTCTTCCCGGCACCGTTGGGTCCGAGGAGACCGAAGATCTCGCCCTCGTCGATCGAGAACGAGATGCCCTTGACCGCCTCGTCGGCGGCCTGCGGGTAGCGTTTGCGGAGGTCTTCGACGCTGACGATGGGAGCGGGCACTCAGGGGAGCCTACGACGCTCGCGCGCCACACCGATCATGGCGGCGCGCCTGCTCGGCGAGCGCCAGCGGCGACGCCCTTACGCCGGGACCGCGTCCTTCTTGGCTCGTGCGCGTTTTGCCTTGGG
>JAEMRF010000062.1 GCA_016463515.1 Solirubrobacteraceae bacterium
TGCAGCGACGGCGGTCCAGATGGCGACGGGCTTCTGCGCGGCTTCGCGCGCGAGGACCTCGTCTGGCGACGGCAGGGCACGGGGGGTCGAAGCCATGGCGGCGAAGTCTAGATGAGCCGGGTGGCCCGCCAGCGCGTCGTCGCGGCGCCGCCTCGCAGCGTTGCGACGCAGCACCGCCCGGGGCCGCCCAGGGCCGTCCGACCAGAATGGCCCGAATGGGTCCCTCGAGGCCCACTAGGCTGGCCGCCAACGGTCTCTCGCGCGTCGCCTTCGCCGGCCTTCTCCGGCGCGCCTCGTCAGATCCAACCTCCGAAACGCCTGCCCTATGACTGCCGATGCCCGCCCGCCGGGGCCGAACGCGAACCTGAACCTCGCCACGCCCGCGACCGACGCTGCTGGGCGTACCGGCCACCCCGCGGCTCGCCTGGAGCTGAAGGAACTCACCAAGCACTATCCGGGGGCCGAGCACCCCGCGGTGGACCGGCTGAGTCTCGAAGTCCCCGCGGGCGAGATCTGCGTGTTCGTGGGGCCCTCGGGCTGCGGCAAGACGACGGCCATGCGGATGATCAACCGCATGATCGACCGCGACAGCGGCGAGATCCTGCTCGACGGGCGCGACGTGCACGACCGCGACCCGTCGGAGCTGCGACGCGACATCGGCTACGTCATCCAGCAGATCGGCCTCTTCCCGCACCGCACGATCGCCGAGAACATCGGCACGGTCCCGGCGCTGCTGGGCTGGAGCAAGACGCGCATCGCCGAGCGCACCGCCGAGTTGCTCGACCTCGTCGGGCTTGGCGAAGAGTTCGCGGGCCGCTATCCGGCCCAGCTCTCTGGCGGTCAGCGCCAGCGCGTCGGCGTGGCTCGGGCCCTTGCTGCTGACCCGCCGCTGCTCTTGATGGACGAGCCGTTCGGCGCGATCGACCCGATCACCCGCGACCGCCTGCAGAACGAGTTCCTCCGCCTGCAGAAGACGCTCGGCCGCACGATCGTCTTCGTGACCCACGACATCGACGAGGCGATCAAGATGGGTGACCGCATCGCGGTCCTGCGGACCGGCGGCGTGCTCGCGCAATACGCCACGCCCGAGGAGCTGCTGATCTCCCCGGCCGACGACTTCGTGGAGCGGTTCGTCGGCGCCGACCGAGCCCTCAAGCGCCTCGCGCTGGGCCGCGTGCGCGACCTGGAGCTGCTGCCGGTCACCAAAGTCCACGACGACGATCCGTCCGACTGGGTGCGCACCCAGCTGGCCGGCGCGGAGGTGCCCTACCCGCTGGTGGTCGACGCCGAGGATCGCCCCGTCGCCTGGCTCGACGACGCCGACCTCACGGGAGACCGCATCCGTGGCGCGGCCGGCTCGGAGGTCGCGATCATCGACGAAGACACGATCCTGCGCGACGCCTTCTCCGCGGTCCTGCAGCACCGGGTGCGCTACGCGGTGGTCGTCGATTCGCGCGGGCACACGCTCGGCGTGCTGGCGGCCTCGCAGATCTCCAACGTGCTGCTGCCGGACGGCGAAGAAGCCCTGCCGGAGCGTGAGGCGGCGCCGTGAGCCTGCCGGGGGCGGTCATCGCGCAAGGCGACTTCTTCACCGATCGCACCGGTGGGGAGGACTCGTGCGTGGCCAACAACGGCTTCTGCCCGGACTGGATCGCCGACAACCTCGACCAGTACCTGGAGCCGCTCACCCGCCACGCCGCGCTCACCGTGGTCGCCGTGGTGGTCGGGTTTGCGATCGCGTTCAGCCTGGCGCTCGTCGCTGAGCGGCGCCGCTGGCTCGTCGGCCCCGTCACGCAGGCCACCGCCATCCTCTACACCGTCCCCACCCTCGCGGCGTTCTTCCTGCTTATTCCGATCACCGGTCGAGGCTTCCTGACCGCCCAGGTCGCCCTGGTGGCCTACACGCTGCTGATCCTGTTTCGCGGCGTGCGCACCGGCCTTGATGGCGTGCCACCGGAGACCGTCGATGCCGCCCAGGGGATCGGCATGACCGACCGCCAGGTGCTGTGGAAGGTGAAGCTGCCGCTCGCCCTGCCGCAGATCATCGCCGCGTTGCGCGTCGCGAGCTCCACGACGGTGGGCCTCGCGACGCTCGCCTTCTTCGCCGGCGCCGGCGGGCTCGGCGGCAAGATCTACGACGACCTCACGTTCAAGAGCAATGTCGTGGTCGCCAGCGCGCTGTGCGTGCTGCTGGCCGTAGCGCTCGAGATCCTGCTCGTCGCCGCGCAGCGCGCGCTCACACCGTGGACGCGGGCGGCGCGAGCATGAGCGCGCTGGCCACCATTCTGGGACCGGTGACCGATGCGCCCGTGGCGTCGCTGGTCGGCGATGCGCTGCAGTTCATCGTCCAAGAGCAGCAGTCGATCGACGGCACGCCGATCGGCGGCCCCGCGCAGCTCTGGGACCTCACCTTCACGCACCTGCAGCTCTCCGTCGTCGCGCTGGTCATCGCTTCGCTGGTGGCCGTCCCGGTGGGCCTGATCCTGGGGCACCGCCGCAAAGGCGAGGTGGTGGCGATCGCCGCCAGCAACGTCGGCCGCGCGGTGCCGAGCCTCGCGCTGATCGCCCTGTTCGTCGCATTCGTGGGGACCGGCTTCGTCAACGTCGCCCTCGCGCTGGTCCTGCTGGCGATCCCGCCGATCCTCACCGGCACCTACGTCGGCGTGGCCGCCGTGGATCCCGAGATCGTCGACGCCGCCCGCGGGCAAGGCCTGACCGAGCGCCAGATCGTGCGGCAGGTCGAGCTCCCGCTGGCGCTGGCGTCGATCTTCGGCGGCCTGCGGACCTCCGCGGTCAACGTCGTGGCCACGGCCACCATCGCGCCGCTGGCCGGAGTGCTCACGCTGGGTGACCCGATCATCGCCACCAGCGTCTACGGCGATGCCGGGCGCCTGGCGGCCTCCTTCCTCGTGGCCTTCTTGGCCGTCCTCACCGAGGTCGGCTTCGCGGCCGCCCAGCGGGCTGCAACCCCCGCCGGACTTCGCTCCTCCCGCGACTCGTCGTGGCGTCGCCGCTCGCCGGCGCCGCCCATGGTCGCGTCCACCCACATCGACACCTAGGAGGCCCCGCATGACGGGTTCTACGCTCCAACCATTCACGCCCGCCGCGCGCCCACGCCGCACCACCATGGCCCGCGCCCTGGCCGCACTCACCCTCGCCGTCGTGCCCTTCGGCCTGGCGGCCTGCGGCGACGACGAGGAGTCGACCTCGTCCGGCGCATCCGGCTCCACGCCGGCTGAGACCGCCTCGATCGTCAAGAACGACGCCAACTCCGGCATCACCGTCACCCTCGGTTCCAAGAACTTCACCGAGCAGCAGGTGCTCGGCGAGGTCTACGCACAGTCGCTGGAGGCCGCCGGCTACACCGTCAAACGCGACTTCGGTCAGGGCGACGAGAAGGCTGCGCTCAAGGCGCTGGAGGAGAAGGAGATCGACGCCTACCCGGAGTACACCGGCACCGCGCTGGGCTCGTTCTTCGAGGTCCCAGGCGACGAGATCCCCAAGGACCCGACCGAGGCCTACAACCTGGTGCGCACGAACTTCGAGAAGGAGGGCATCTCGGCGCTGCCGGCGACGCCGTTCACCTCCTCCAACGAAGTGGCCGTCACCAAGGAGACCGCCGATCGCGATGGCCTGACGAAGATCTCCGACCTGTCGAAGGTCGCGGACACCTTCACGCTCTACGGCTCGCCTGAGTGCCGCAGCCGGATCGACTGCCTGAAGGGCCTGGAAGACGTCTACGGCCTGAAGTTCGAGAAGTTCACCCCCGTCGACATCGCGCTGCGCCACGAGGTGCTGACCAGCGGCAAGGCCGACGTGTCGATCGTGTTCACCACCGATCCGCAGATCGCGCGGGAGGGCTTCGTCCTCCTGGAAGACGACAAGAAGATGTTCCCGCCCTACAACTCCACGCTGCTCGTGCGTCAGGACGTGCTCGAGAAGGCTGGCCCCGACTTCGAGAAGACGATCGCGCTGGTCAACAGCAAGCTCGACAACGAGGTCATCCAGGAGCTCAACGCCAAGAAGGACCTCGACAAGCAGTCGGCCGCCGACGCCGCGACGTCGTACCTGACCGAGTTCGGCTTCGTGAAGTAGCCCGAACCCGTTTCCCCGCTGGCGCGCCCGACCGATCGACGGGCGCGCCAGCACGCGCGGCGACCGGACGCATCGCCGGTCGCCTGCGTCCACTTGGCGCCGTGGGTGCATTGCACCGGCGAGCACCCCCGAACATGCGCCAGTTCTAGGCAGTAACTGCTCAAGTGGCTCCACCAGACTCCGATGGTTGAGGAGCAGGCGGCCCGCGCGAACCCCTTCCCAGGGCGCCGCACCGCACCTGCGATCCCCCGCAGATGCCGTCTCGCCTTCCCTCAGTCGCTCGTTTCCTGCCGCTCATGCGGCTGCTGCTGGTGGTCGTGGCCGCGCTGGCCAGCGCCGTGCTCGTGCCAGCGGCCGCCCACGCCGACGGCACCCCAAACATCTCACTGGCGATCGACGCGCAGGACAACGTGCTCTACGGCAAGCCGTCGACCGTGCGCCTCACGACCACCAACCCGCCCGGATCCACGGGCTACGCGCTGTCGTACCGCGTGGTGCTGCCGACCGGCGTGAGCTATGTGGCAAGCAGCGCGGGCGCCGCGGCGGGCGAGCCGACCGTGGTCGCCAACCAGCCGGTCGCCAACCAGACGACGCTGCTGTGGAAGAACGTCGCCGACGTGGGCCCCAGCACCGGCCACGTGCTCGAGTTCCAGGTGCAGCACGCACCGCTGTCCTACGTGGTCGGCGCGATCTTCTCGATCAACGCCAGCGCCTACGTGGCCAGCGACGACCGCTATCCACCGCAGTTCACGGCAGCCGGCCAGGCCGACAGCGGCGTCGCCAACCCCTACACCGGCTTCTCGGCCAACAAGACCGACACCACCCGCATCGCCGCGCTCGAAGTCGAGAAGACCACCGACGGCACGCCGGAGGACGAACTGCTGCGCGGCGTGCACGACCGCCAGACGATCTACACCGTCACGGTCCGCAACAACACCGTCGCAGCTACGACGGGAGTGATCGTCGACGACTACCTGCCTGCGGGCCTGGAATTCATCGGCGGTTGCGGCAACGTGGGCGTCGACCACACCACCAACGCGCCCACCAACTCAGGCTCGCCCCAGGAATACCCCGGCGCCGGCGCGATCCCGGTCGTCGCCGTGCCCGGGTGTGTGGTGCCGAATGTGGTGGAGACCGTCAGCGTCGATCCGGCCGGACCGGCGCCCAGCGGCGTCTACACCCACGTGCGCTGGAGCAGCCTCGGCACCCTGGCCGCGGGCGCCACGCTCACCCTCAAGTACCGGGCGGCCGTGCCACTGCGGGCCAACACCACCACGTGGGTCGGCGGGCTCCCCTCGACCACCACGGGCCTGCAGGCCGCCAACCTCAACAACAACTCGGGCGCCGAGACGGCCGACGAGGCCACGATCACGAGCTACACCCGCGCCCAGGGCGACTACAACGACGCGGTCTTCACCACCGCCGACGGCAGCGTGACGCGCACCATCGAAGATGTCGCCGTCCGCAAGACTGCCGTGGCCCCGAAGATCCTGCGCCAAGGCGACGAGAACCAGTGGGAGATCACGGTCAGCACGTCGGAGTACCGAAGCGCCGCCGACGTCGACGTGACCGACACGGTGCCGGACGGCCTGTGCCCGCTGTCGAGCGTGAACCACACGCAAGGCCCGCAGGACGCCTCCGACCTGGCCGACTGCGCCGCGGGCCCCGATCCCTCCGACCCCTACGCGAGCGTGACCGAGAACTCCAGCGGCACGTTCACCGTGCGGTGGAATGGCACGTCGGTCCCGGCGCTGCTGGAGATGGAGCCCAGCACGGATCTGGTCCTCACCTACGCCACGCGCGCCCGGCTCTTCTACCAAGACGCCTTCGCCGACGACACGCCGGTCCTCTCTCGCGACACGGTCACCAATGCGGTCGCCGTCGCGGCGAATGCGCGCGTGATCTGCAGCGGTGGCGCCGCCTGCCCGCCCGGGCCGCCTTCGGGCACCGAAATCGCCAACCCCGGCACGCTCACGTTCGCCGTGACCGACGCCTCCAGCGACGAGATCAGCGCCGAGGCCCCGACCCTCGACAAGCAGGTGGCCGACACCTCGACCAACTGCTCGACCGCGACCTACACCGACGGCAGCCCCGCGCCCTCGTACCGGCCGGGCGACCGGATCTGCTGGCTGCTGCGCGTCGAATACCCCATGGCGCTCGACACGGGTGGCACGACCGTCCTGGACTACCTGCCACCGTCGCTCACGCTCGACACCGCGTTTGGCCCAGGTGGCACGCAGCCGACCGGCAACGACACGATCGCTGGCGCCACGCTCGACGCCAGCACAGCCATTCCCGGGCCCGGCGGCCTGCTGGAGTGGACGCTGCCGACGGCCTACGTCGACGATTCCCAGGTCTTCGAGCACCGCATCGCCACGCGTGCGGGCCTGCTCCCCGGCGCTGCGCTGGGCGACGTGACCAACAACCTGCTGCGTTCGACGACGCAGTCGACCAGCGGCGCCACGCTCCCGCTGCGCGACGAGGCGCCGTACCGCCTTTCGATGCCCGTGATGAGCACCACCAAGCGGGTCACGGCGCTTGATGGCACGCCCGTGGGCGGCGCCGCCGGCGTGGCGACGCAGGTGGTGCGCGGCGGCCAGACCGTCGCCTATCGCGTGCGCCTGGCCAACACCGGCGACCAGACCGCCGAGCAGACCGAGGCCTGGGACCGGCTCCCGGCCGGCGTGACCTGCGCCGACGTGACCGCCAGCGGTCAGCCGATCTCCGACGCGGGCGTCTGCGACGGCAACATCATCAAGTGGGGCGCCACGCCGGCGATCGGGCCCGACGTCGCCGCGGGCGCCACGAAGGACCTGACCTACGCGTTCGTGGTGCCGACGACGATCGAGCCCACCCAGGCCCTCACCGGCGCGGCTGGCATCCGCCGCTTCCAGACGCCCACCAACACCGGCGGCACGTTCACCTACATCCCGGGCAGCAACGTCGACCCGGCGCAGGACCCGAGCGCCAACATGGTCTCGCCCACGAGCTCGGCCTCGATCACCGGCGCGGTCCCGACGATCACCAAGACGCGCGACACGTCGATCACCGAATCCAACCTCGGCATCGACTGGAACTCGACCGCCACGGCCACGATCGGCGAGACCATCCACTACGAGGTCAGCGCCACGGTGCCCGCCGGCGTGACCGTGCGCGACTTCGACGTGACCGACGTCATCGAGGCCCGCCAGGAGTACGTGGCCGCCAGCCTGACCCAGACGGCCGGCCCGGCGATGACGCTCGGGATCGTCGGCACCACGATCACCCTGGCGCTCCCCACGACCTACACGGCGCCAACGGGTGCCGACACCACCTTCACGTTCGAGTTCGACACCACCGTCAGGGACGTGACGGGCAACTACCGCACGGGCATCGTGCTCTCGAACTCCGGCACGCTGCGCTACACGCCACCGGGCACGGCCAGTGGCGGCACCCGCACCGCCACGCCCTCCAACGTCGTGACCACGCAGATCGTCGAGCCGGTCCTCTCGGTCACCAAGACGGCCGACGTCGGCAGCGCGCCGGTGGTCGGCAACGACGTCGTCGAATACACCGTGGCCCTCAGCAACCTGACTGGCGCCGTCAGCCCGGCACACGAGACGACGCTCATCGACGATGTGCCCGTCGACGTAACGCCGCTCAATGCGGCCGGGAACCCGATCCTCGACGGTGAGTCGACGCTCGACGGCGGCGTCTGGAACCAGACGGCGCGCACGCTGACGTTCTCCCCCAGTGCGACGATCTGGCCCGGGACGACGGAGACGTTCGTGTATCGCGTGCGGGTCAACAACCCGGCCGTCGGTGGCAAGAACCTCACGAACACCGCGACCGCGACCACCACGAGCATTGCGGGCACGGTGGCCGGTGAGCGCACGATTGCCAGCCCTCGCACCACGGGCTACACCGCCACCGACAGCAACACCCTGAACGTGCTGACCCCGTCGGTCACGAAGTCCGTGGCCGACGTGAACCTCACGATCGGGCAGCGCACCACCTACACCGTCGACGTGACCATCCCGGCGAACACGATCAACTACGACGCGATCGTCAAGGACACGCTGCCGGGCTCGCTGGACTTCGATCAGTTCATCTCGCACACGTGCGTGGCCGGCTGCACCCCCGGCCCCACGACGCCGACGATCCAGCCCTACACGCCGGTCGTCAACGGCGGCGCCGGCACGGTCACGCTCGCGTGGGACCTGGGCGACTTGACCACGCAGGCGTCGGTCACCCGCACCTTCCGCCTGGTCTACGGCGTGCACCTGCGCGCGACTCAGCGCCTGGGCGGCAGCAACGTCGTGCGCCCGCAGACGGCGATCAACTCGGTCCGCGTGATGGCCAACCGCACCGACAAGGTCGGAGCGTTCGCGGCCGGAACGATCCCGGCGGGCGTCTACGACGACACGTCGGCGGCGGCCACCCGGACGGTCACCACGGTCGAGCCGGCCTTCACCATCGACAAGCGCATTGCGGTCAACGCGGGCGCCTACGGCAACGGGCCGGTGATGGTGCGGGGCAATGACGCGCTGAAGTACCGCCTGACCGTGACCAACACCGGCAACGCGCCGGCCTACGACGTGGAGATCACCGACACGCCGAACGCCGAGATCCGCAACCTGGTGCCGGCGGCGGGCACGAGCACGACGTGGGTCTCCGACGCGTGGGCTGCGCCCGGCAACGACATCAAGTGGACGATCCCCGGCCCGATCGCGCCGGGCGCCACCGCGACGGTCGACTACACGGCCGATCTGCCAGTGGTCACGGGCATCAGAGATGGCGACCACTTCGACAACACCGCGCAGGTCACGCAGGGCTGGGGCGTGCCGCTGGCCACCCGCACGACCGACGGCTTCGTCTACCGCTCCTACTCGTCGGTCACCGACCTGACCCGGGCCACCTTCGATTCGCCGTCGATCACGGTCGACAAGACGACCGGCTCGGGGTCTGGCCCGGTCTACCCGGACTCCGCGACCGTGCAGGTCGGGCAGGCCTTCCCGTGGCGGGTGCGAGTGACGAACACCTCGACCACCGAGACCGCCACGGCGCTGACCGTGCGCGACGTGCTGCCGCCGAACTGGGCCTACGTGACGGGCTCGGCGAGCTTCTCGCCGGGCGGGGCCGCCGAGCCGGCGATCGTCGCCAACGCCGGTGGCGACCAGCTGACGTGGTCGACGGCGTTCTCGTTGGCACCGGGAGCCACGATCCTGCTCACCTACCAAGCGCGGCCGAGCCTGGCCTCCGCGACGACGCCCGGCGCTGGCGTCGGCAACCCGCACGTGAACACGGCCACGGCGCAGGTGCGCAACGGCGTGGGCGACCCGGCCGATGAGAACGGGTCGTTCCTGGGCGCCGCCAACACGGCGCAGGCGATCCTCAGCGTGCCGCTGATCAGCGTCGCCAAGACGCCCGACAACGCCGCCTACACCGCTGGCGAGACCGTGCCGTTCCACATCGTGGTCTCCAACACCGGCACGGTGGCGGCCACCAACGTGGTCGTGACCGACAACTTCCCGGCCGGCCTTACCTACGTGCCCGGCGCGGCGACGGCAAGCCCCGCGCTCGGCTTCAGCGAAACCTCGGGCACGCCTAGCGCGGCCACCTGGCGCATCGCGTCGCTGGCGGCCGGCACGTCGGTCGACATCACGATCCCGCTGGCCACCGATCCGGCGGCGCCGACCGGCACGACGATCACGAATACGGCGTCGGTCGTGTCGGACCAGACGGCCACGCCCACGACCAATACCGGCTCGGTGATCCTGACCCCGGGCGCAAACCTTGCCGCCACCAAGACCGCCGCGCCGAACCCCGGCGCGACCGCCGGCCAGACGCTCACCTACACGGTCGGCGCCACGAACTCCGGCCCGTCCGTGGCCCAGGATGTCGTCCTCACCGACCCGCTCCCGTCGACGGTCACGTTCGTGTCGGCCTCGCCCGGCTGCACCTATGCGGCGGGCCCGCGCACGGTGACCTGCACCTTCAGCGGTCCGACGGCTGTGGGCGCGTCGCGCAGCGCAACAATCACGACCACCGTCAACGCGGGCGTGACGACCGACGCCACCAACACGGTGACGGCGTCGTCCGCGACGGCGGATCCCGTCGGCGGCAACAACACCGCGACGGCGACGGTGCCCGTCGGTGCTCGGGCCGACCTGGTGCTCACCAAGACCGCGGCCGCAGCGTCGATCGGGCACGGCCAGACGACCACCTTCGACCTCTCCTACGCCTCGCTCGGGCCATCGTCGGCGCCGTCGGCGCAGATCGTCGACACGCTGCCGGCCGGCCTGACCTACGTGAGCGGCCCCGCGGGATGCACGGCCGCCGGCCAGGTCGTGACCTGCACCCTTGGCACCCTGAACTTCGGCGACACCGGCACCCGCACGATCGTGGTGCGCGGCACGACGACCGGCACGTATACGAACACCGCGACGCTGTCCTCGGCCACGACGGATCCCGTCGCCAACAACACGGCAACCGCTGGCCTCGTGGTCACGCCTGCAGCAGACCTGGGGCTCACGAAGACCGGGCCTGCAACCGTGGTCGCCGGCGGCCAGCTGACCTACGTCCTCACGACGACCAACCAAGGTCCCGATCCGGCGACGGGTGTGGCGATCATCGACACGCTCCCGGCTGGCCTCACCTTCATCAGCGGCGATCCTGGCTGCGGCGCGTCGGGTCAGACGGTCACCTGCCCGGTCGGCAACCTGGCGATGGGCGCCACCGCGACCCGCAGCATCCTGGTGCGCGCTGAGATCGCGGCCGGTGGCAGCGCGGTGACCAACAACGCCGTGGCGCGGGGCAGCGAAACCGACCCGAATGCCGGCAACGACGTGGCGTCGGCGTCGACGCAGATCGGTCCCGCGGCCGACGTGTCGCTCACGCAGACCGCGCCGCCGACCAGCTCGGCTGGCGGCAACACGACCTTCACGATCGTCGCGCACAACGCCGGTCCGTCGCCGGCCACGGGCGTGACGGTCACCAGTGAGCTGCCCGAGGGCGTGACCGTGGAGCAGGTCAGCAGCGCCCAGGGCAGCTGCACGGTGAGCGGCCGGACGGTCACCTGCGTGCTGGGGAATCTGCCGAACGGCTCCAGCGCCGATGTGACGATCACGATCGCAGTGCCCGCGGGGATGGCGGGCCGCAGCCTCACGAACCTGGCCTCGGTCGCGGCCGACCAGCCCGATCCCAATGGGTCCAACGCGGCCGCTGGCACGACCGTGCAGGTCGTCACGCCGCCTGCTCCGCCCGCACCGCCCGTTGAGGCGCCGCCCGGTGAGCCGGCGCAGGTCCCGGCGCCCACCGGCGTGCCGACGGCCCAGCTCGCGCTGACCAAGACCACCGACCAGGTCGCCCGCGCTGGCGAGCGCCTGAATTACCTCATCACGGCCACCAACAAGGGCCCGGACGTCGCCAAGGATGTGCTCGTGGTCGACGCGCTCGCGGGCGACGTGACGTTCCGCTCGGCCAAGAGCTCGGGCGTGAAGTGCGACTACGAGAAGGGCACGATCCGTTGCCCGATCGGCGAGCTGAAGGTCGGCGACAGCGTGCGCATCAACGTGGCCGTCACACCAGACAAGGCCGGCATCCTGGTGAACAACGCCGTGCTCTCCTCGAGCACCACCGATCTGGACCTGACCAACAACCGCGCCGTGGCGCTCGGCACCGTGCCGCAGCAGGCGCCGACGAAGCTGTCGATGCAGAAGGTCGCCTCGGCCAAGCGGGTGCGTGGCGGGCAGCGCCTCACCTACACGCTGCGCGTGCGCAACACGGGCACGGCGCCCGCGATCAACGTCGACGTGTGCGACCAGCTCCCGGCGGCGCTTGCGTTCACCTCCACCCGTGGCGGCGACCTCAAGGACGCGCGCCTGTGCTTCCGCCTGCCGACGCTCGCGCCCGGGGCCAAGAAGGTCTACAAGGTGCGCACGCGCGTGCTGGACCGTGCCCGGCGCGGCAGCTTCACCAACAAGGCCACGGCCGTGGCCGACAACGCAGCGCGCGTGGCCGGTACCGCGCGGGCGCTCGTGATCACCGACGGCAAAGTGGGATCGGAGCAGGTTCGTGGCTTCACGGGTTAGGGCACTGCTCCTTGGCGCCGCGTGCGCGCTGGCGGCGTTCCCGGCTGCGGCCCGCGCCGATGTCGGCGATCCGACGCGCCCATCGGCCACGTCGTCGTGGCTGGCCAAGGTGGTCTACCCCACGCAGGCGCGCTCGGGTGCGTCTGACTCAGCTGGCGTGGTGCAGGCGCTGGGCGTGAAGACGAAGTGGGGCGGGCAGACGCAGCTCTTGGTGGAGGAGAGCGAGCGCACGCAGGGCGTGCTCTGGCTCAGGGTGCGCCTCGCGGGCCGCCCGAACGGCCGCAGCGGCTGGATCCGCGCCGACAGCGCGCAGCTCTCCGAGACGCCCTACCGCATCGAGATTCGCCGCTCGACCATGACGCTGCGCCTGCTCAAGGCCGGCCGCACGGCCCGCACGATGAAGGTGGTCGTCGGCGCGCCCGGCACGCCAACGCCCGCAGGCACTTTCTCCCTGCTCGACAAGCTCGAGGTGCGCGACACCGGCAACTTCCTTGGCAGTTGGGTCCTGCCGCTGACCGCCTACTCCGACGCCCTGCAGACCTTCGACGGCGGCCCCGGCCAGATCGCCATCCACGGCCGCGGCGGCGCAAGCCTGCAGCAGCCCGTCGGCACCGCGGCCTCCCACGGCTGCGTGCGCGTGGAGAACAAGAACATCGCCCGCATCGC
>JAEMRF010000361.1 GCA_016463515.1 Solirubrobacteraceae bacterium
GTGATTGAAGACCGCGGACGACGAGGCCAGACTGAGCGTGAGGTGGTGGACGAAGACGAACGCGAACGCCAGCAGATAGGGGAACCACTCCTCGTAGAAGGCGAGCAGCGCGACCACGATGAAGAAGTGGAAATGGGCCTCGACGGCGCCGTCCATGAGGTGCACGAGGATCGCCGAGGCGCTCAGGAGACCCAGCGCAACGCAGGCCTCCCGCGCGCGACGCCCCAGCCGTGGATTCATGGCCAGCAGCGCAGGGAGTGCCAGCGGCACGACGTCGGCCACCGAGTGCACGGGCCCGTAGCCCTTCAGGAAACCCCAGATCAACATCACGGGGATATGCACGACCAGGACGACCGTCATGGCTCGGTGGCGCGCTGCCCACTGATCGGCCGGAAGACGGTGGCCCTCTGGCAACCAGGCCTGAAGGGAGGAGAGAGCGTTCGACATAGAAGTTCCTCCTAAATCGACCGCACCAAACGCTTGTTGATCGTTTCGAGGGATGAATTCACAACTCAGCGCGGGAGCCCACCAGCGCGCTGGCGCGCCAGATGCCCGGAAACCTGGGCTTCAAAGCACTGCGAGAGCCGGCATGCGATCGCGCGAAACTGCCCGATCGGCCGAGGCCGTTTGGCCCTTACTGCGAACGCGGGGGCGTGCGATAGTCCTGCGCGTGACGAACGTGGAGCAGCCTGAGGCTGGCGTCAAACGGCGACTGGGACGGCCGCCGACCCTCAATCGCGACGCAGCGCTCAAAGCTGCACGCGGCGTGATCGCCGTGCGCGGCTTCGATCGCACGCGCTACTCCGACGTCGCCGACGCATCCGGGATTCCGGTCACGACCCTGCAACACGCTTTCGGATCGCTGAAAGCCATGCTCCTGGAGTCGGTGCAGAAGTCCGCAGCGTCGGAGATCGCCGTCCTGCGCGACCTGTCGCACGGCGCCGAGCTGACGCCGTGGGAACGCCTCTCGTCGTTCATTGAGGGTGCGGTGCACCCGCCAGATGAACCAGACTCCTGGCTGCTCTGGCTCGAACTGTGGCGGCTTGCGGGCCGCGACCCCGAAATGGGCGCCGACGCCGGCGTGATCTACGCGCACTGGTACGACTACGTCGAAGAGCTGATCGTGCTCGGCCGCGAAGCGGGTCAGTTCTCGGGCCCGTTCGCCGACACCCCGCGAGATGGTGCGGTCGCCTGCGTCTCCATCATCGACGGCCTGGCCGTCTCGCTCGTGGTTCGCGCCGACGGACCGGACTACGACCGCCTGCTGGACCTCTCACTCCGCACCGTGGCCAACCTGCTCGGCAAGCGCGACTGATCAGCCGCCCCTCCCTGGGCGCGCCTCGGCTAGGCCTCAGCCTCTACCTGATGCTTAGGCTTGACCCGGCGGTCGCGGGCATCCCAGGAAGCGCCACATTGCTCAGCGTCGCAGGCGCAGGAATCGCGGCGTCTTCCCACACCAGGTCGGGCAGCGCGCTCGGCGGCCCCACCCCAGGAACATCTTCGGTGACGACGTTGCCGATCAGCTGGAGGTCGTCGTCGGCGAGCGCGGGGCGCGGTACGCCGGAGCCATCTTGTGAGGGATCGTCCCACGGCCCCGCCACGCTGATCGTGTCCGAACCGCGAGCCTTCACGATGACGTTGTCGACGAACCACACGTGCCGGTTGGGGATCCGCACGGCGTTGGTGCCGTCATCCACACGGGTCGTGCCCCACGCACCCTGGGCGAGGTAGCCGGCACACCGCTCGCGACCCTCGTCGCCGGGCTGCCCATCGCAGGAGCGCAGTCCGTAGACCGCTTCCAGCGCATGCGAACGGCTACCGACGCCGATGAGGGTGTTGCGGGCAAAGAGGGCACCGTAGGCGCCGTTGGCGCCGAGCCCAGCGCCGTCGGTGTTGGTGATCAGGTTGTTCCAGACCCGCACGTCGTAGGCCTCATAGCGCAGCCAGGGGGCTTGCATGAATTGCAGCCCCGTGCCCTGCCCCGCCACGAAGCCACCGGTGCCGCAGTCGTGGATGCGGTTGCCGTAGACGCGGATGTAGGCGCTGCCGCCCTTGGCGTAGGCGCACCAGTCCTCGGCGTGATGGATGTCGTTGGCGGCGATCGTGCCGTCCTGCACCGCCACGAAGTCGATGGCATTGTCGGTCGCGCCCGAGATGTCGCTTCGCGTGATGAGCACGCGCCGCGACTGGTTGACCTTCACGCCCTCCTGGATCCGTCCGCGACCGTCCACGCGCACGCCGTCGAGCGTGAATCCGTCGCAGGCCTCGCAGTGCACGTCGCCGTCGACGGTCACCCCGCTCAGGGTGAAGTTCTTCACGCCGTAGATGTTGAGCGGCGGGACCGTGGTCTTTGCCATGCCGGCGCCGACGATCCGCACGCCGTCCTTGGCCTCGTAGTAGGTCGCGCCGACGCGCACCTTGCCGGCCTTGATGCGGATGGTCGTCCCACTGCGCGCTGCTCGCCAGGCCGCGTCAAGGCTCTTCATCGGGGCGCGTTTGGTGCCCTTGCGCCGGTCTGAGCCACGGCGCGGGTCGACGTAGATGGTCTTGGTGGCTGCGGCTCGGGCGGCACGGTCGGCCGCAGGGGAGGCGCCACCGGCAGCTGGCGACCCTGCCGTCGCCGTCGCCGCGTGTGCGGCAGCCGTCGGGACTCCCGTTCCGACGAGCACCCCGGTCAGCAGGAGCAAAGACGTAGCGACGGCATGCATCGCCACGTCTCATCGGCAGCTTGGACCAGGGGCTGGAGCGCGACTCGGCTTCCGTTCACGAGTGCAGGTCCAAGAGCGCGTCGACCGTGGGCTCGAGCATGTCCCAGCGCAGCGGCCTGACGACGTCCCAACTCGGCAGCGCCGCGAGCTCGAGCAGGTCGCGCGGATCTGAGGCCAGACTCGGGAGACCGCGTGCTCGGGCGAGGCGACGCAGACGGTCCGCCGCAGGAACTGGTGTCACGGTCAGACCGGGCTGCGTGACCACCACTGCGCCGTGGGCTGGTTCGGCTGCGCCGTGCAAGAAGACCCACCCGCCGAACGGATAGCTGGGTGCGGCGGGCGGAAGTGCCAGGCGCCAGCGGCTGCGCCCACGTGCGCGCGAGACCGTCAGGTCACCGCGCAGCGCCGGGACCGGCTCAGCACGAAGGTCGATGGTGCGCGGGCCGGCGAAGATGCGACCACGGTCGATCACCACGAGGTCGTCGGCGATCACCGTCGCTCCGCGGGCCGCCAGTCCGG
>JAEMRF010000362.1 GCA_016463515.1 Solirubrobacteraceae bacterium
TTGCCCGGGTGCTCCCTGGCCCCTTCAAGAAGGGCGAGGGTTTTCTCGAAGGTCCGGACCACACGATCACGTGGGCGGTCGGCCACCTCGTGCAGCTCGCTGAGCCCGAGGAGTACGGCGAGCAATTCAAGAAATGGCGCATGGCCGACCTGCCGATCGTGCCGCCCGCGTTCAAGCTGGTGGTGCGCGACGAGCGCAGCAAGAAGCAGATGAGCGTGGTCACCAAGCTGCTCAAGGAAGACGACGTCTCCCTCGTCATCAACGCCTGCGATGCCGGCCGCGAAGGCGAGCTGATCTTCGCCTACCTCTTTGAGAAGGCCGGCGCCGCCAAGCGCAACCTGCCCGTCAAACGGCTGTGGCTGTCGTCGATGACGAAGTCCGCGATGGAAGAGGCGTTCGCCAACCTGCGCGACGCCGCCGACCTCTACACGCTCGAGCAGGCCGCACGGTCGCGCTCGGAGGCCGACTGGATCGTCGGCATGAACGCCACGCGCGCCGCCACGATCCGCTTGCGCTCGAGCTTCGACGGCGCCGTCTCCCTCGGCCGCGTGCAGACGCCGACGCTGGCGATCCTCGCCCGCCGCGAAGAGGAGATCAAGGCGTTCGTGCCCGAGCCGTACTGGCTCGTGGATGCCCGCTTCGACATGGCCGACGGCCGGGGTTACGAGGGCCGCCTGCACCAGGGCGCCGAACCGCGTCTGCCCACCGCCGAAGAGGCCGACGCGATCGCCGCGGCGGTCAAGGGCGGCACCGGCGAGATCACCAAGCTCGAGAAGACGACGCGCAAAGAGATCGCGCCGATGCTCTACGACCTCACGTCGCTCCAGCGAGACGCCAACACCCGCTTTGGATTCTCAGCTCGCCGCACGCTTGGCGCCGCGCAGAAGCTCTACGAAGAGCACAAGGCGCTCACGTATCCGCGTACGAACTCGCGCTACCTCACGACCGACATGATTCCCGACCTCGTCGGCATCGCCGCCAGGCTCGAGGAGCGCACCGAGTTCCGCGCTGCAGCGAAGTACGTGCAATCGCTGCCGAACCTGCCGCTGGAGCGGGTCGTCAACAACGAAAAGGTCGGCGACCACCACGCCATCATCCCGACCGACGCGACGCACCCCGTCGACAAGATGGGCGACGACGAGAAGCGCATCTACGACCTCGTCTGCCGTCGCTACCTGGCGGTCTTCCACCCGGTCGCGGTCTTCGAGAACACCCGCGTCGAGACGACCGTCGAGGCGCCCACGGCGCCGTCGAACGAGGTCATCGGCCACATCTTCCGCACCCGCGGCCGTGTGCTCGTCGAGGCCGGCTGGCGTGGCGTCTACGGCGAACTCACCGAGGGTGAGCAGGCCGCCAAGGACGACGACGACAGCCCGCGTGACCAGACGCTGCCCAAGCTCGCCAAGGGTGAGCAGGCCGACGTGACCAGCGTCGAGGCGCTCGAGAAAGAGACCAAGCCACCGCGGCGCTACTCCGACGCCTCGTTGCTGGGTGCCATGGAGGCCGCCGGCAAACTCGTCGACGACGACGAGATGCGCGAAGCCATGAAGGAGTCCGGCATCGGCACGCCGGCCACCCGCGCCGCGATCATCGAGCGCCTGATCGACGTCGGCTACACCGAGCGTGACGGCCGCGCCCTCGTCGTGACCGAGAAGGGCACCAACGTGATCCGCCTGCTCGGCGAGCACATGCTCACGTCGCCTGGCCTGACCGGCGACTGGGAGAAGCGCCTGGCGGCCATCGAGGCCGGCACCGAGAAGCGCGAAGCGTTCATGGCCGACATCGCGAAGTTCGCGGAGTCCACGGTCACTGAGCTCGACACCGTCCTCAAGGACGTGCGCATCCCGCGGGCCAACGTCGGTCCGTGCCCGGTCTGCGGCCACGACATCATCGAGAACCGCAAGGGCTACTCCTGCTGGTCGCGCGAGGATCCGGGCTGCGGTTTCGTGATCTGGAAGGCCAAGGCCGGCAAGACGCTCAACGCGCAGGTCGTCCGCGAGCTCATCCGCTACTCCCGCACGGCCCAGCAAGTCACGGGCTTCCGTGGCCGCAGCGGTCGCCCGTTCCGGGCCAAGCTTGCCCTCATGCAGAACGACGAGGGCCGTTGGCGCACCGAGTTCGATGAGGCGTGGGCCAAAGAGGGCGAGAAAGCCGGACCGGCGACCGACGAGACGCCCGACGCCAGCGTGGCTGGCACCGACGCCAAGAGCACGGGCGCCGGCGACGGCGCTGCTGCGAGCGCCGGCACCCCGGCCCCGGTCGCCTGAGGCAGCCCGGATGACCCTGGCGGACGCTGCCGTGCGGGCCGCCGTCCGCCTGGAGCGCGCGCCGCTGGGCAGCCAGCCGTCGGTCGAGCAGGTCGTGGCGGCGATCGCGGGCGAGGAGCGACCGTTCCTGCTGACCGGCAGGTGGGGTTTGCCTGAGACCGCCGCGCCGCAGGCGCGCAGCGTCGTGGCCGGAGCAGGGCCGAGTTGGCAGCTGCGCGCTGGCGCCGACCCGCTGCTCGCATTCGACGACGTGCCCCAGATCGACGGCGACGTGCCACCGGGCGCGATCGGCGGCGGACTGGTGGGCTGGCTCGGCTACGACCTCGGCCGCAGCGTGGAGGCCACGCTCGGCCCCCAGCCGCCCCGGCCTGCCCGGTTGCCCGCCGCGCGCCTTGCCTGGTACCCGGATCTCCTGCGCCGCGACGAGGAGGGCGTGTGGTGGGTCGAAACGCTCGTGCCGGCCGGCGATGCAGCGGCGTCGATCGAGGCCCCACTCGCGCGCTGGCGCCAGCGGCTTGCAGCACCCACGGCGCTCCAGCCAGCAACGCTCGGCACGATGCGTCCCCGCCACGGCGCGGCCACGCATTTGGCCGCGATCGACGAGACCATCGAGCGCATCCGCGCCGGCGAGCTGTTCCAGGCCAACGTCTGCCTGCGCCTTGAAGGCGACCTCGACGGCCCCGCCGCAGGGCTTGCCAGCGCGGTCCTTCAGCAAACCGACGCGTGGTACGGCGGGTGGATCGACGGTGGGGGAGGCCGTGCGATCGTCAGTGCCTCCCCTGAGCTGTTCCTGCGCAGACGCGGCCGCGAGGTTGTGACCCATCCGATCAAGGGCACCGCGCCACGGGCCGCCGGCGCGACGGATCCCGCGGCCGATCCGGCTGCCGCCGCGCTGGTGGAATCGATCAAGGACCAGGCAGAACACGTGATGATCGTGGACCTCATGCGCAACGA
>JAEMRF010000363.1:0-1409 GCA_016463515.1 Solirubrobacteraceae bacterium
GGCTAGCTCAGCGGTGCCCGGCCGCGGGCGTAGCCGCTCTCGGCACCCTCAGCTTCGACCAGCTCCTCGATCGGGTCGAACGGACCGAAGTCCGTGCCACACGACGCGCCCGGAGCGGGCACCTGGAGCGAGATGAAGTACGCGTCGACGGCCTCGTTCACGCACGTGCTGGCGAGGTTGTAGGCCGTATGGCCGTACATGTCGACGCTCAGCAGCGCGGCGTTGCCGAGGGTGCCTTGCGCGGCAACGGCGTTGGCGTACCGCACCGACGGGTCGCCGCCGCGGTTGCCGAGCAGCAGCACCGGGGTCTGGGTGCTTGCGCCCCAGGGGCCGAGGTAGGCGTCGTCGTCGCGCACCGGGAACGACGCACACGATGCCGTGGTGTAGATCCAGAACGGTCCGAACCCGGCGACCTGCGCGTCCGCGATGCGACCAAACAACGCGTAGGTGGTGCTGAGCGACGGGCCGCGCGTGTCATTGCACACGAACGTGGAGAAGGCGTCCTGGAAGTTGTCGTAGGGCTCCTGCACCGGGCCGCCGCCACCGGTGGTCCAGCGCTGCAGGGCGTCGAAGAATGCCTGGAGGTCGTCTGACGGGATCGCGGCGGACTGGCCGAGGCTGGCGAGGTCGATCGCTTCGAGGGTGCCAGCGAGGTCCTGCGAGGTGAAGATCCCTGCGTTGAGTTCGCCGTAGATCAGGCCGACGACGTCCTGGTAGCTGAGGGTCTCCTCGCCATCACCGAAGTCGACGGTCACGCCGTTGCCTGAGCGGATGCGGGCCAGCGTGGCGTTGAACTTGGTGCGCAGCGAGGCGGCCGTGGCGCCGGGCGGAGCAAAGGCGCAGGTGCCGGGTGCGTCGGCACAGGCCGCGAGGAAGCCGCTGACGGCCTCATCGGTGCCCACGTAGCTCTTCAGGCGGTAGTCCAGCGGTTGGCTGCCTTCGGCCAGGCCGCGGCCGGTGGTGAACCGGACCGGATCCAGGGCGCCGTCGAGCGCGAGGGCGCGGGTGGTCGAGGGGAAGAGGTTGGCGTAGGTCTGCCCGATCAGCGACCCCGACGAGAACCCGAGGAAGTTGAGTTTGGGATCGCTGACGGCCTTGCGCAGCAGCTCGAGATCGCGGGCCACGTTGCCGGTCGACATGTGGCTGGCGATCGTGGCCGAGCGGCGGCAGCCCGCCGCGCCCTGGGCCGCTTTGGTGAGCGCGGTCAGCTCCTGCAGCACGCCCGTCGGGAAGGTGGGGTTCAGGAGCGCGGCGGCTTCCTCGGAGGTCGCTGCACAGCGCACGGCCGGGCTGCTGGCGCCGACGCCGCGCGGGTCAAACCCGACGATGTCGAAGCGCTCGCGGAGCTCCGGCGTGGCGAACGTGGCCGAGTCGCGCCCCGGGGCGCCCGGTCCACCGGGGTTCACGAA
>JAEMRF010000363.1:1509-3219 GCA_016463515.1 Solirubrobacteraceae bacterium
AGGACGCGGAGGTCCAGGGCGGGTGTCATCGATCTCTCTTTTCGGCGTGAGCCATGGGACTTCGGGAGACAGATCCGAGGGGAGTTCGCGCTATCCGTGCGCGCAAGGAAGAGCCACCACGTTGCGTGGCAGTCGACCGGATCGAGGGCCCCAAGCCGACCTCGGGCGGGTCAGCTGAGACGCTGTGCGGTCCCGAAACGGTCCGCACAGTCAGTGTGGTCGGACGGGCGCGTTGGCACTTGACCAGACACGTTGCACCAGGGTGACAGCAGCACCGGGCAGACGCCCACCGCACAACCTGACACGATCTCCTCGTGGCTGCCCAAATCCGCCGATCCGCCTGACGTGGCCGCTCCGACGAGCAGCCCCCGGGCGACGGTCCTTGCGTTGCACCACGGCTATCGCACGCCCGGTGGTGAGGAGCGTGCCGCTGAGCAGCTCGCCGGCCTCGCGGAGCGTGAGCTCGGCGAGCGGGTCTCCTGGTTGCGGCGCGACTCCACCCGGCTGACGGCCGGCGATGCCGCGCGCGGTTTGCTCGCCGGCGGTACCGGCGGGCGCCAAGTCAGCGACGCCCTCGCCTCCTCCGGCGCAGACCTCCTGCATGCCCACAACCTGTTCCCCACGTTCGGACCGACCGCGCTGCGCGCCGCGCGCGACGCGGGCGCGGCCGTGGTGGTGCACCTCCACAACTACCGGCTCGTCTGCGCTGTGGCCACGACGGTCCGCGACGGCCAGGACTGCACCGAGTGCCGGCGCGGCTGGTCCACCCCGGGCCTCACCCATCGCTGCCGCGGCAGCCTGCCGGAGTCCGCGGCCTACGCGGCCGCGCTGCCACGCTGGCAAAAGGCGGTGGTCGAACTGGCCGACGTCGTGATCGTGCCGAGCGTCGCGGCCCGCACCCGGCTCCTGGAACTCGGGGTGCGCCTTCCGGCGGACCGCGTGCACGTGATCGGCGGCGTGGCTGAGCAGGTCGCGCAGCGGTCGACCGCATCGACCGGCCGCTTCGCATTGGTGGTCACGCGTCTGGCTCCGGAAAAGGACCTGAAGACCGCCATCGACGCGTGCCGGATCGCCGGTATCCCGCTCGTGATCGCGGGCGATGGACCCGAGCGTGACGCCCTCGAGGCGCATGCGGGGCCGCTCGTCGGCGGACCTACGGTTGCGGCGCCGGCGGTGGTTGCGCAAGCCGCGGTGGCTCGGCACACCAGCAGCGTGGCAGCGCGCAAACCCGTCGCTGAGGCCGCCACACCAGCCCCTACTCGCAAGCCCGTCATCCCGCCGCCCCCACGGGAGTTCCCCGCGCACAACAACCCCTTCCTGAACCAGGCGACGCCGCCGCCGAGCAAGCCGCCACCACCGCGGCTGCCGCCGGTGACCGAGTCGACGCCCGCGGGCCCACCCCCGGAGCGAACTACTCCCGAGAAGCCCGACCAACCCAGCGGCGAGCCCGAACCACGCGCAGCGGAGCCGCCCGCCGGCACGCAGATCCACCGCCCAGCGCCCAGCGCGGCGGCGCGTGAACTCGAAGAGCTCCTGGGCAGCGAGGTGCTCGCCCTGCTCGACGCACCTCCGGTGATGCGCGGGACGACGATCTTCGTCGGCCGCGCATCGGCCTCAGCACTGCGGGCGCTGCGCGCCCGCGCCCGCGTGGGTCTTGCCACGTCAGTGGCGCACGAGACGTTCGGCCTGTCGGCGCTGGAGTCGATGTGC
>JAEMRF010000364.1 GCA_016463515.1 Solirubrobacteraceae bacterium
TCGTCGGCTACAGCCGGGCCGTCCGCGTCGGCCAGACCATCCACGTGGCCGGCACGACCGCCCCGGGCGACAACGTCGGCACGCAGACCGCAGGCGCCTTGGAGATCGCACTTGGAGCGATCGCCGAGCTCGGCGGCACCCGCGAGGATGTCGTGCGCACCCGCCTCTTCCTCACCAACATCGAGGAGTGGGAAGCCGCTGGCCGCGCCCACGGGGAGTTCTTCAGCGAGGTCCGTCCGGCCACGACGCTGGTGGAAGTCTCCAAGCTGATCGACCCCACGTTGCTGGTCGAGGTCGAAGTCGAAGCCATCCTGCCCGAAGGCCGCTGAGCCTCACCTGGGGCCTGCGCGAAGTCACTCCGCGCGAATCCGGGCGCGCCAACCCTCCAGCACGCCCGCGGGCTGACCGATGATTCGGGCGTGAGCGTGCCGCCACCACCGCCCGACGAGCGCGAGCTCGCCGACACCATCCCCGGGGCCGTCTCGCACGATGTGTACGCGGGCGGCTGGCGGGCGGGTGAGACGCCACCCGGCGGGCTGCCTCCGCTCTCCCCACCGCCTCCGACCCGGCCCAGCGCCTGGAACGCCCCGGCGTTCGGCATGCTCGCGATCTTCCTGCTGGCCCTCGGCGCGCTGCTCTGGCCGCAGTACCGTGCTCGCGCGGTCGAGAACAAGATCCAACCGGTCGTGGCGGGGCTCTCCCAACGAGACACGTCGGCCCGGTGCCCGCGCTACATCACTGCGATCTTCACGAACGTCGGCTCCGTGAGCCTGGATGCGAGCGGTAACCCCGGCGACCGCACCGACCTGACCGGCCCCATCTGCGACGCCCTTCGGCACCTCTACACCGACGAGGGCCGCGCCGAGCTGCAGTGCCTGGTGACCGACGGCCGCTGCCCGGAGTCGGCACGCAGGTCGATCGTGGCGCTTTCGGTGGTGGCACATGAATCCATGCACCTGCGTGGCATCCTCGATGAGGCTGCGGCCGAGTGCAGCGCGATCGCCGAAGGGCCGCGCACGGCGAAGCTGGCGGGCCTCACTCCCGAACAGGGCCGCATGATCGGTTACCTGCATCTGATGGCGCTCAACCCCAACACTCCCGACGAATACGCCGTCTCGCCGGGCAACTGCCGGGCGGCCCGCGAACTCACCGACAACCCACCCGGAACCGAGGCGCAGCGGGGTCTCCTGGTGATGCTCACCGAGCAGACGTGGACGACCCTCGGCGAGTGATGACGCCCAGGCAGTGCACGACTGAGGTCCCGCGGCGCTGCGAAGGGTAGGCTTCCGCGCGATGACTGGACCCTCGGAGCGGCGCGGCGGCTGGCGGATCGAGTTCGGCCAGAACCCGCGTCGGCGACCCGGCGCCCCTGGCGGACCTCGCGGCCCACGTGGACCCCTGCGCCCAACCGGCGGCGGAGGCAACGGCGATGGCGACGGTGAAGGCCCGATCCGTCCCCCACTCTCCCCGGAGGCGCGCCGGTACGCGCTGATCGCGCTGGGCATTGCGCTGATCCTCATCGCGATCTTCCTGCGCCCGCTCCTGCATGCACCGCTCATGTGGGTGTGGCGCGCTCCGTTGCCCTGGATCGCGGCCCTGGCCGTGCTCGGCATCGGTCGACTGCTCGGCAACCGCCAGCGGCTCACCGTCGCCGACCTGCAGGCCGGGCGCTACCCCGGCCGTGGCGTGTGGGCCAGCTCCTTCGCGATCGCCGGTCTGGTGTTCTTCGTGTTGCAGGCCGTCAACCCGCTCTTGGTGCAGCGCAGCCTCGCCAAGAACACCGAGTTTGCGCCCGTCAACGGCCTCCCGGACACCGGCGTCGTCCGGCTCGTTCCGCGCGAAGTCGCCGAGCGCGTGCTCACCGGCAGTTTCAACTCCTCCACCGAGCGCCTGGCTGAGCCGCGCGTCGTCAATACCCCGCAGGGGCTGCAGTGGATCTCGATCCGCACGCCTGAGGGCACCGTCCGGCGCTTCACCAAGCAGGGCGGCGGCCTGATGCTGCAGAACGCGCAGAGCCTGGATCGTCAGTTCGACCAGATCGACGCCGACTTCAAGTACGCCCCTGGCCTGGCCGTCTTCGACTCGCTGCAGTGGCAGCTGCGCGAGCGGCGCCTGCTCGTGGATCTGGCCGATCCCGTCGGCATCCTCGATCAGGCGGGCAAGCCGCTGATCCTGGTGCCCTACGTGAAGTACAAGGGCTTCCCGATCCGCCGGCCGGTGCTCGGCGGAGCATTCCTCGTGCACCCTGATGGCCGCGTAGAAGACCTCTCACCCGAGGAGGCCGCAAAGCGCAAGGAGATCGCCGCCAGCGGTCGCCTCATGCCAGACACCCTCACCCGTCGCATCCACGACGCCTACGCGCTGCGCGGCGGCATCTGGAACTTCCTGTTCCTGCACAACGATCAGACGAAGATCGTCGACACCGAGCTCAACCGTCAGCCGTACCTGCTCCAGGGCCCTGAGGGCCGCAACTTCTGGGTCTCGGTCGCCGAGCCGTACGGCAAGGCTGCGGCCACGAACGCCGTCTTCGTGACCGACTCCACGACCGGCAAGACGTCGATCTGGAAGGTCCCCGGCAGCGAGGGGCTCACAGGCAATGCCCGCGCGATTCGCGTCACGCAGTCGGTCGCCATCCCGGGCGTCACGATTCGCACGACTGACCCGCGGATCGGCGGCAGTGGTAGCCACCGCGCGGTCGAGCCGCGGCCGGTGTTCGTCGACGGCAAGCTCTACTTCGTGGTGTCGGTCATTCCCGACAACGCCGAAAGCGTGACGAAGACGGTCATCATCAACGCCACGACGAACCGCGCCGTGAAGGTGTTCGACACCGACGAGGCAGGCCTACGCGACACGCTCGCCTTCCTGGAAGGGCGCGTGAGCGAAGACGGCGAAGGCGGCGGCGCCGACACCGCCGGCGATCCCGCGGCCACCACCCCACCGGACGCGGGCGGCACCACGCCTCCTGCGACGCAAGCACCTGCTGGCGAGCGCCCGACCGAGGCCGAGCTGCGCAGCCGCGTGGACGAAGCGATCGAGCGCCAGCAGCAGGTCCTGGACGACCTGCGCAGCCTTCAGCGCGACCTCGGCACCACCCCGTGACCGACGGCAAGGACGACCCGGCCGCCGCCGACTCCGCCGACCAGCCCCATCACCACGTGAGCCGGGAGGAGCTCGTCGACGAGCTCCACGAGGC
>JAEMRF010000365.1 GCA_016463515.1 Solirubrobacteraceae bacterium
AGTCCTACGGCTCCTACGCGAGCCCCCAGGCCTACACCGACGGCGTCAGCGCCGCGCTCCCGGTCGCCGTCGGCGTGCTGGTGCTCGGCACGATCGCGGCAGCGCTGCTGCCGAGCCGTAAGGCGTTCGCCGCGCAGGTGGCGGCGGCCGCTGAGTCGCACGACAAGAGCGGCGAGTCGTCGCCCTCGCTCGACGCCACCGATCCCGCGGCTGACGACCGTCTTGGCCGCCAGGCCGAGCCCGCGGCACCGGTGGGTGTGGCATAGGGCCGCTCCGCTCTCTCAAGGGCGCCCACAGCATGCCGACGGTCGTGCTGTGGGCGCTATGCAACGGACCCCCATTTGCGGCATCGGACCACGGCTCCGGCACGGGGCCCGATGCTCGCGGCCGGCGTCGCTGGCAGAACTTCGACGCGATCCGCCTCTTGTGTGAACGCGCCACTTTCGGGTAGTTCCTGCTCGACACCACCACGGGCGCCAAGACTCGCGTGGCGTCGAAGATGACGGGCGTCGTCTGTCGCCTGGCACGGGGGCTTCAGTCACCAACTTCGGTGGCCTTCAGCACAGGCACCGGCAGCTTCGACCCAGCCAGCGCCTACGTCACCACCGGCGGCGCGATCAATTGCATCGCCGGGGCTGTGCCGCGGCCATGATCCGCTGTACTTTTTGGTCGGTGTCCCTTCAGGTTCGGCCCACTCTCACGGCCATCGCGATCCTCGCCGCGACGACGACACTCGGGGGTTCTCCCGCGAGCGCAGCCGTCGTCCGAGACGGATCGACATTCTCACCAACTACCGGGGCAGAGCTGCTGGAAGCCGCCGATGCCATCACTGCTGAATCCGGGACTGGGCTAGGCGGCGTCTACGAAATCCGGCTCGAGTCCAAGACCTACGCCATCGATCGATCGCTCGTCATTCGGGGTCCGCGGCGAGTCGAGTTCACGTTTCCAGACAACAGCGACGCGCCTGTGATCACCAACTTGGGCGCGCCCGGGACGCTCCTCCGGCTCAGTCAGGCGCTCGCGCCGAGTTCGTTCGACGCTCCCGCGCCGGTCGAAGATGGCGTGATCTTTCGCCCGTCAGGGGGCTCAACCGCAGCATTCCCGGTGGTCGACATCGAGCGTGGCGGGATGTCTTCACTGAGGGTCGACGTTCCCGCGTCGGTGCCGGGCGCCATCGGAGTCCGTGTAGGACCGTTCGAACCGAACGGACCTGATGAGCCCCCCGCGATTGTGGGCGCGGTCGTCATGAGCGCGGCAAACGCTCCAGCGGTTCAGGTTGGCTCAGGCGCGGTCATCGCCGATTCCTATGTCGAGGGCGGATCGCCAACCGTCGATTTGGTCGACTCTCCCGGGTCAGGGGAACTCACCACCAGCCTTTGGCGGTCACTGCTCGTCGGTGCATCTGAGACTGCGACCGTCGTTCGCGCCGCACCCGGAGCACGTACCGCCTTCACCGTGGCGTCGTCGATTATCGATGGCACAGCGGGTGTGCCCGAGCTCGTGAGGGTTCGGGCACCCACAGGTGGTCCCGTTTCGCCGCGTGTCTTGTTGCGCGGGCTCACCCTCGACGGCACCGGGCCTTCCACGGCGATACAGGTAGAAGGCGGGGAGGTGGACGCTCCAGGACTCCTGAGCTTGGGTAGCGCGACCGTCGTTGGCTGCGCCACCACCGGACCTCTGACCGCCAACGTCTTGCTCGACGGCTTCTACGCCGAAGGCATGGTCGGCTCGGTCGCTGCGTGCACGGTGACCGCAAACGGGCGCCGCACAGGGAACCTGAACCTCCAAGACCGGGCGGGCGGCGACTACTCCCCTCGATGGGGGAGCCCGCTCATCGATGCTGCACCGGTCCAGCGCGAAAATCGGTTCACGCCGTACACAGGGACCGAGTTCGATGTGTACGGAAATCGGCGGAAGATGCCTGGACGCGTGGGCTTTGCGACGACCGAAGACCAGCACGACATCGGCGCTGTTGAGTACCAGGGCTACGAACCCGTGAACCTTCAGGGCAGCGCGACGGCGCTCGACGGGGATGGTCTGACCCGATTGATCGCCTCTGCAGAGGATCCCAACAGTGATGACGAGACCAAGGCCTTGGTCTACGAGTGGTGGTTCGAAGGGGAGCTCGTCGCGACCGGCGCCGACATCACCTACCGCCTTCCGGTACGGCCCTGGTGGAACTTGACCATGGTCGCGAAGGACGAGAGCCAACGACAGAGTTCCCTGTCGCTCGTGGTCGACCCGTTCAAACCGGCTGCTCCCACGACGCCGGATTCCCCGCAAGCAGGCGGCGGTAAACCGGACGGGCCAACGGTCTCGGCTCCCGGCACCCCTGGTGCGCCGGCCGTGCTTGTGCCCAGCAGGCCAGCGGCGACGCAGCAACCTCGAACTCTGCTTGAGCTGCGTGTCACACGCAAGTACGTGGGCCGCTCTACTCGGCGCTCAACCGCGTTGGGGTCTGCAACGGCGAGCGAGGGTGAGCTAGAGCTTCGGCTCTCCCGCGACGCCAGGCTCACCCTGACCGCTGCGCGGGTCGTGAAGGGGAAAGCCCGCTCACTACCCCGAGCCAGGGTCGTGCTTGCCACAAAGCAGGGCACACAACGCCTACGAATCACCGCCCGCTTCGGCAGAGCCACGCTCCAGCGAGGTCTCTACCGCGTGACGGTTGTTGCCTCTGGGTCGACCGCAGGACCCGAACGCCGAACGGTCCTCATACGCGTGCGTTAAGGCACGTTCTGATCGACCTGCGCGGCGTTCAGACGTGGGCCTGCTGCGTCACACAGCACCCATGGGGCTTCGCCCCGTACCCTGCTTGGTCGCATGGCGCTCCGCTCAGACCTCCGCACCGTGGCGATCGTCGCCCACGTCGACCACGGCAAGACCACTCTCGTTGACGCGATGCTGCGTCAGTCCGGCGCACTTGGCCGCTCCTCGGATGGTGAAACCCGGGTCATGGACTCGGGCGACATCGAGAAGGAACGTGGCATCACGATCCTGGCCAAGCACACGGTGTTCACCTACAAGGGCACGAAGATCACCCTGGTCGACACTCCGGGCCACGCCGACTTCGGTGGCGAGGTCGAGCGCGGCCTGGCACTCGTCGACGGCGTCCTGCTGCTCGTCGACGCTGCCGAGGGCCCGCTCCCGCAGACCCGCTTCGTGCTGCGCAAGGCGCTCGAGGCCG